>NZ_JAMPOL010000018.1:0-147471 GCF_028480325.1 Providencia sp. PROV182
GGGCAGTGAAATATATCTTAAATAATCAAAAACCGAGTTATTGAGATATTTATTTACATCCGTTTATGAGTTTGAAATGACTTTATCGCGTTAGATTAATTAACTCGCATAGAAAACTAGTCTAATCGTTTGTTTTTTAATGTTATTTTTGATGGGATTAAATGAAGGCGATATTCGGTTATTTTTCACTTATTTTTATCCGGTAAAGTAGACAAAACAAAATATATTACAAAACAATTGGTTACCATCAAACACCATACTATCATTGAGATAGCTTTTGATAAAAGGATGAATAATAGCCCGCTTATCAATAAAAAAATCCCTTAAACCGAAGAGTAACGAAAAGTTTAAGGGATAAATGCGCGAGTCTAATTAGAAGTATAAAAAGTAGAAAGTTACGACAAGGTTAACGATTGCAGCAACTGCCATTGGGATTGCCGTTCGTTTTACTATTTGGAACGGCGAAACCCCTGCAATTCCTGCAATTGCAACAATTGCTGCAGTGATAGGTGACACAGTACGCCCAAAGCTTGTCATAATTTGCATCGGTAAAATGAGTGTCACCACATCCACTTTAAGGAAAGCAGCAATTTTCGGTGTCAATGCAGCAAAAGAGAAGAATGCTGCATTCCCTGAGCCCATCAGGAAAGCCGCGAGTGCAAGGATGGCACTCATAACAATAATCATCGCACCAATACCAAAGCCGGCATCTTGAGCTGCGCTAATTAACGTATCCACCGCCCCACTTTTGAGTAATCCATTTGCGAAAAACTCCCCTGAAACAATCAAAGAAACGACTAAAACAAACTGTTTCCCCATTCCTTCAAAGAACAACATAAAGCTGTCCATGACGGCTTTCGCATCACGTAAACGGACGTATTCAAAAATCAGTGCAATGACGGTACTGATAATCATCGCGGTGGTAACTTCCAACTTAATATATGGGTGTAATAATGGGCTAAACCCGATAATTAGGATCAATGGAATAACTGGTAACAACGCATAAGACAATGGGACTTTATTACCGCCATCTTCTTTAATAGTATCAATTTTGCTCAAGTCAAAAACAAACCCTTCACGCTTATCCCACCAACGCTGAACAAAGAAATGGGTGATTGCCACTGCAATAATAATAGGGATAGTTACGGGTAATTGGTGTTGAACAAAGTAAACAGCGGGTTCAATATCCGCGGTTTTCGCTGCCATAATGACATTACCAGAACCGGGTCCATGGTCGATAAACTGGCAACAACCGATAACCGCTAAAGCAGAGAGTGGACTGATTCCCGAACGAATTAATATAGGGTACATTGTCACCATTAATAACATCCCCAACCCTGCATGGCTTGGAATGAAAATCACCAGAACTTGCGTCACTAGAAATGAAATCACTAATAGCAAATAAGGTGATTTAATGGTCTTTAGCGGCTTTTCAAAAATAGCAAATAATGCGCGACTAGCTCCCACATGCTCCATATAACGGGAGAATCCAGCAATCGCCATTAATGTTAACCCTAAGCCAGCTAATCGAGAGCTCATGATATCAGTAAAAATTTGGAAGATATCAAAGTACTTAAAATGCGTGGTTTTATTTTCTGGTAACAATGAATTAAGATCTAAAGATGCGGTTAGGAGCAACAAAAGTAAGCCCCCTAGCAACAAGACTGGCTGAGGTTTATAACCCCGAGCCAGCAGGTAAACAACCAGCGCTGTAACTAGCGCGGCAATGATTAAACCTGTCATAGAAGAATTCCCCAGTATTGGTGCAGCTTTATTGTTATTGATTTAATGTTGAAAATGCTTGTGTAATATCCGCTATCAAATCATCCACAGACTCCAAGCCAATATGTAAACGAACAAAAGGCCCATGACCTTCGCTCCAATCTGATGCTGTTCTTGCGCCGACTACGTTAGCGGGTAGTGCGAGGCTTTCGAACCCACCCCACGATGCGCCGATACCAAACAGGGCTAGAGCATCAATAAAGTTTTCTGTTTGCTTCGCGGTATATTGTTTTTTGAATTCAATGGTTAATAAGCCATTACTACCTTTGCAGTCACGCTTCCATAAATCATGGCGTGGATGAGATGGCAATTCAGGGAACCAGACTTTTTCCACTTCAGAACGCGTTTCCAGCCATTGCGAAATCGCTAGTGCAGCTTTGCCATGCGCAGCTAATCGCTGCCCTAAAGTACGCATCCCTCGTAAAACTAAGGCAGCATCATCGGGGCTACTGGCTTGACCTAAAGCTTCTGGCAAAGCGCCAATTTGTTTCCACGCTTTTTCTGTCGCAACCATAATTCCCATCATCACATCAGAGTGCCCACAAAGGTATTTTGTCGCTGCAATCACAGAGACATCTGCGCCTAATTCCAACGGGTTATATAGCCATGCTGAACCCCAAGTGTTGTCAACACCCACTGGGATATTTCTTTCATGTGCAATACGGCATATTTCGGGTAAATCCAACATTTCATAAAGTAATGAACCTGGGGATTCAACAAAAATAAGTTGTGTATTACTTTGAATTTTTTGCTCAAAATCTGAAGCATCTGTTTTAAAGAAGCTGTAGGCGATGTTATTTGGTTTTAAAAAAGCATCGGCTATTTTACGTACAGGTTCATAAACAGAATCTGCAAACAATACGTGCCCACCACTGTGTGCATAGCCCATAATAGTGACTGCAATCGCGGCTAGACCCGTAGGAAATAATTGCGCTCTATAGCCCCCTTCTAATTCAGTCACCAGGCTTTCGAGTGCAAATGCGGTTTCTGTACCTCGCGCACCGTAACTTAAAACACGTTCCGTTGCGCGGCGATCGCGAACATCACGCCAGCTTTTAATTGAATCAAAAACAATAGTACTCGCTCTCATTACTGGCGGATTAATTGGTCCTGATGTTGTAATTGGTTGTCGTCCACTATGTATTAATTTTGTATATTTATTTAATGTCATTGTTTATTTCTCCAAATATAGAAATATATTCCCTAGTAATTAAAAGGAAGGTTATTTATTTTTAAAAGTTCGATTTCATATTATGTATATCAAATTACTTTCCTTTTAAAACATGACTTATTTAAAAAGATGATCTTCATCATATAAATGAGCATTAATTAAATTAATGAAAACTTAAGAGAAAATTAAGAATTAAAATCGATATGTAATAAACAATAAATTAAAATATAACAAATTGATTTAAATGGAAAAATAAATACATAAGAAAGTCTTTTATTAACATTAATCTTATTAAGGTGTTTATTTTTATTTTTTATTGCATAAATAAAGCAACTCTCTAACAAATAACCACCTTTTAATTTTCAATATTATTCTTATACAGGGGAATATTATGGGTACCAGTGTTTTTGATTCTGTATTATTAAAAAACTTATGGTCTACAGAAGAAATGCGCGCTATTTTTTCTGATAAGGTCAGAATGCAAAATTGGCTTGATTACGAAGCTGCATTAGCGATTGAACAAGCTGAATTAGGTTTAATTCCAAAGCAAGCCGCAGAGGTCATTGCTGATACGGCAAAACTTGAAAAGTTAGATATGGATTTCATCTTAGAGCAAGTGCGTTTAACTCGTCATCCACTTGTTCCAACCATTCGTGGTTTAGAGCATGCTTGCCCTGAACATTTTGGTGAATATGTCCATTTTGGGCCCACGACACAAGATGTTATGGACACAGGCTTAGTGCTTCAACTAAAAGAGGCTCATAACATTTTTTTACGTGATATCAAAATATTAGGGCGTTCTCTATTATCGTTAAGCGAAAAACATCGCAATACACCAATGCCTGGACGAACCTTAGCCTTACAAGCCCTACCGATTACTTTTGGCCACAAAACTGCTATTTGGTTAACGGAATTAGCACGCCATTATCAACGGTTAAAAGAAATCGAACCTCGCTTATTCGTTGGTAGCGTTGTTGGCGCTGTTGGAACTAAGGCCTCATTGAGCGACAAAGCAGATGAGCTTGAAGTTCGTGTATTAAATCGACTCGGTTTAGGCACCCCTGAGATTTCTTGGCAGCCGGCTCGTGACCGATTTAGTGAATATGGCATGCTGATCGGTTTAATTAGTGGCACATTAGGGAAAATTGCCAATGAAATTTTATTATTAGCCCACAATGAAATTGATGAACTTTCAGAGCCTTTTAGTAAAGGTCAAGTTGGCTCCTCAACGATGCCACACAAGCGTAACCCTGCCATTGTCGAAAATGCGGCCTGTGTCAGTAATACATTGAAAGCTAACCTTTCTGTGCTTACCGACATGATGAAACACCAACACGAAAGAGATGGTGCGATTTGGAAGATGGAATGGAAAGTGATGCCAGAAATGTGCCTGATGCTTTCGGTGATCTTCGATAACATGAAAACTGTATTAGGGGGATTAAACGTACATACCGATAAGATGCGCCAAAATTTAGATATTTTAGGTGGATTTATGCTTGCTGAGCGCGTCATGTTTGCGTTGTCAGACAAAGCGGGTAAACAAACTGCCCATGAAATTGTTTATGAAGCTTCTATGTCTGGCCAAGAAGAAGGCATCACCTTTATTGAGGCCATTAACCGTGACACGCGCATTCGTGACCATATAACGCAAGAAGAACTTGATGCCCTATTAGACCCAACGACCTATGTAGGGAATGCACCTGAACAAGTCACTCGAGTAATAGAACAAACCAAAGCATCCGGTTGGCTTAATGACTAATGCATTTTAGCAAAGTTTAAATCTCTACTTTCTTAAAGCCAGTCAAGTGCTGGCTTTTTCATTCACCAGAGGTATCTATGACATTAAGCCAACAGCTAAGCCAATTTATCACATCCCTATCATTTTCTGATATTCCACCGCAAGTTATTGAACGCGCCAAATATCATTTACTCGATACATTAGGCGTTGCACTTGCCGGAAGCCTCCAACAAAGCGCAACACAATGCCGTAAGGGAGTCGCTTATTTACCTGATCATCAAGGAAAAATTCCAATTTGGGGAAGTAGCCAAACCGTTTCAACTACCACCGCCGCTTTAGCAAATGGTATTTCTGCGCATGTATTAGATTTTGATGATACACACACCGACTCAATCACTCACGGTAGTGCCGTACTTACTCCTATAGCCTTTGCACTCGGTGAACATTTACAGGCGACAACAAAAGAGATCCTGACTGCATGGATTATTGGCTGGGAAGTCGCAGCCAGAGTGGGATTAGCAAGTCATAGCGGGTTTCACCTACGCGGCTTCCACTCTACAGCTATAGCGGGTATTTTTGGTGCGACGGCTTGTGCAGCTTCATTACTCAAATTAACTCGGGAACAAACAGTTAACGCTCTAGGCCTAACAGGAAGCCAAGCCAGTGGTGTTGCTGAATACCTAACCAATAGCTCGTCAGCAAAATGTTTTCATGCGGGATGGGCTGCGCAATCAGGCATTATTGCAGCATGTTTAGCTAAAGGCGGAATGACAGGGCCAGAAACTATTTTTGAAGGACGCTATAGTCTGTACCAAACACATGGTCTCCGTGAAAAGGCACATCCCGAGCAAGTCGCCCAAGACTTAGGTAATGTTTGGCAATTCATGAATGTTTCCATTAAGCCCTACCCTGTTTGCCATTTTGCTCATGCCACCGTCGATTGTGGGAGACGATTATTACAACGAGGAATAACCCTCGATCAAATTGCAAAAGTAGAATGCGTTGTCGATCCCGTTGCAGCGGCCTTAATTTGTGAGCCACCAGAACAAAAATGGGCACCTCAGAGTGCCTATGCAGCGAAATTTAGCCTCCCGTGGTTGTTTGCCGCTGGTTTTATCGAAGACAAATTAACATTAAGTTTGCTCTCTCCCGAAAATTTACAGCGAGCAGATATCCAAAACCTCGCGAAAAAAGTCAGCTATCGTTATCCCACTGAAAATGAAATTCCTTTCCCAACCTATTTTCCCGGCCTAATTTTTGTCACATTAACCCATGGTGAGACAATAACGGAACGATTAGATATCCAATACGGTAACCCACAAAATCCAATGTCTTTGGGGGATATTGTGAGCAAATTCTATGACAATGCAGGGCTGGTAATGAAAAATGAACAAGCTGCGCAGCTTGCTAAAAGTGTATTATCTTTTGAAGCGAAAACTATATCGACTATCACACAGCTATTGCGTGTTGGTCTTTAATAAGACCGACTAACGAATAGAAGCCCACACTGAATGGGCTTCTATTTTTCCTTCCTCTTATTATTCATTTAACTGAGCAATAATTTGCTGTAAATGAGCAATAGCAACATCATTGAGAGGTTCTTGTGGAAGGATCGGGTCACCAACATTAAACCCTTGAATGTTTAAAGATGCTTTAATACATGACGCTAATGCATATTGCGTAAAAGCTTCGTTGATTTGCCACATTTCTTTCTGTTTTGCTAACGCTGTATCCCAATCCCCTCTAGTGGCCAACTCATACAGTTCAACACACTGTTTTGGCAACACACAGGCAGGACCCGCCATCCAGCCCACACCACCTAATTTAATGACTAATAAAGGAATATGAGCTGAGGCACTAAAAATTTTAACCCGCTCACCGAAGGTGTTGAGCATCGTTAATAACCTTCCAGTATTACTCGATGCATCTTTAACATATTCGATATTAGGGATATAGCTTAATTCATTCAAAAGAGAAATAGACAGTACATCCCCCAGCAAACCAGGGTTGGTATAGACCGTCATGGATTTTTCAGGAAAAGACTCCGCTATTGTTTGGAAATAACCCAATTGGGCTTTATCACTCAGAGGGTACATTTTTTGCGATATCAGCACCATGCCATCCACACCTAAATTGGCATACTGTTCCGCTTGAAAACATGCATCTGACGTTGAGAAACTGGCAACCCCCGCTAATACAGGTACTCGCCCCGCAGCTTGATCAACTGTAATGCGAACCACCTCATTTCGTAATTCCTGTGACAAATATGCGTATTCACCAGTGCTCCCTAATGGGCTCAATCCGTGAACTCCGCTCGAAATGAGGTGCTCAATTAGGTGACGAAGAGATGATTCAAGAACAGTACCTTTAGTTTGATCGACTGGTGAAACAAGATAAGGAAAAATACCGTGAAAATGGGTCATAATTATTCCTAATTTTAGTTGTTATGGGAGATAACGGCTGTTTGTTCATTTTTTAATGAGTTAAAAAGAATTTGTGCGGCTTTGGTTGGGCTTTTTGAGTTGAGATACAGGTTATATCGAATTGCCGGAAGTACTGGTAGCCCTTCATCCTCACCGAGTATGCGTAAATCCTCCCCTGAAAGCTCAATTGAGCGAGCCATAATACCCAATCCCGCCCTAACCGCAGCGCGTGCTCCAGATAGTGTTGTCGCCATATAAGCAATGCGCCAAGGTATTTGCTGTTGTTCGAGGTGATTGATCATCATCTCGCGATAAGTACTCGGCTCATCTAACACAACTAATGGCAGCGGCTGCTCTAAGTTAAAACTAAAATGTTTCCCGCAATACCATAGTGAAGGGGAAACACGTAAGACAATTTTAGGGTAGCCAACATGCTCCTCGGTTGAGATCGCCAAATCGAGTTCATTATCCTCTAACATTGACATAAGAAATGGGCTGCGTTTGACAATAATATCCATGATTAAATTTGGATAAGCTCCTGAAAATCTGGCTAATAAATCAGGCAATATAGTATTCGCAGTGTCATCTGGCGAACCAATTTTTAATACTCCGTCAATTTCTTCATAAACTAGTGATAAACATGCCTCATCATTAAGACGTAAAATACGGCGGGCATAGCTCAATAGTTGTGTACCAGAGTCCGTCAATGCTTTATTTCTGCCCTGCCGGACAAATAACTCCTTGCCAATGAGTGACTCCAGCCGTTGCATTTGTTGACTCACCGCTGATTGCGTTCGGCAAACAGATTCTGCGGCGGCGGCAAAAGTTGCACCATCAACAACCGCAATAAAAGTGCGAAGTAAATCAAGCTCTAAATTAAAAATAGGACGTTTAGCAGCTGGCATTTTAGTTATCTCTTTTCTTAAGGTGTGTGGTGTCATCCAACAAAAGTGTTTAATTTACATACTAAGAAGAAAGCCTTAAATAATCTATGTTAGAGCTCAATAGTTTGGCTCTAAATTGTAGCGACTTAATAATAAATTTGACTACCTGAATATCCGCCATAATATGATTAATAAAGTAGCTACAGATGGAAAGACATAACAAATGGTTATTTATAGGCGATTCTCCTCAAAAGAGTTTGCCATCAGATAAACTTAGTCAGTAATTTCATTCGGTATCCCCAATTTCAAAAGTCACTGATTGATTTTGTGTGCAGTGTCGTGACTACTTCAAACTCAATCAAAAATGTTGCCCGAACTGCCAAAAGGGGATTTTGTGTATTGCTGCGAAGAATGTTACAGAGGAACATCGGCTTAAAATAGAAGAGTGATTTGCATATAAACAATTTAAATATTAATGGATTTTAATAATTATAATGCTATTCATTTTATAACCTAACTCACCCCTATATTCTGTGTATAATTAAGCACTAATCCCAATTTTGTTGAGAGAGCTGCTATGGCTGGTATGAATAAAACTCATCTGACTGAAACAGACATCATCACTAAATTTATCCTCCCTGCAATTAAAGATGCGGGTTGGAACTTGATGTCGCAGATCCGCCAAGAAGTCAAACTTCGCGATGGTAAAGTCGTTGTGCGTGGTAAGCTAGCAGCACGGTTGACAGTGAAATCAGCCGACATAGTGCTCTACCATAAGCCGGGGTTACCACTTGCAGTCATAGAAGCTAAAGCGAATAAACACGAGATGGGAAAAGGGATGCAGCAAGGGCTAGATTACGCGCGCCTACTCGATGTCCCTTTTATTTTTGCTTCTAATGGTGATGGTTTTATCTTCCACGACAAAACAAATCCTGCGCAGCTTGAATCCGAAATTACACTCGACGATTTTCCAACACCTGAACAGCTTTGGACTAAATACTGTATTTGGAAAGGTTTTACCGCTGAACAATTGCCTGTCATCAGCCAAGACTATTACGATGACAGTAGCGGCAAATCCCCTCGTTATTACCAGCTACAAGCCATTAATAAAACTGTAGAAGCCGTTTCTGCTGGGCAAAAACGTGTATTACTCGTAATGGCGACGGGTACTGGCAAAACCTATACCGCATTTCAAATTATTTGGCGCTTATGGAAAGCTAAAAATAAAAAACGCATTCTGTTTCTTGCAGACCGCAATATCCTTGTCGACCAAACTAAAAATAACGACTTCCAACCTTTTGGCAGCGCAATGGCAAAGGTGACAGGTAGAACAATTGACCCAGCTTATGAAATTCAATTGGCACTCTACCAAGCAATTACAGGCCCAGAAGAACACCAAAAAGCCTTTAAGCAAGTTGCTCCCGATTTCTTTGATTTGATTGTTATCGACGAGTGCCACCGCGGTAGTGCATCGGAAAACAGCGCATGGCGAGAAATTCTTGAATACTTCAGCAGTGCGACCCAAATTGGCTTAACTGCAACACCAAAAGAAACCGATGACGTTTCCAGCACCGATTACTTTGGCGACCCCGTTTATACTTATTCACTTAAAGAAGGTATTGAAGACGGTTTCCTTGCACCATACAAAGTCGTTCGAGTCGATATCGATGTCGACTTACAAGGTTGGCGCCCCACTAAAGGCCAAGTTGATAAACAAGGCCAACTGATTGATGACCGAATTTATAACCAAAAAGACTTTGACCGCACTATGGTGATTGATGAGCGTACCCAATTGGTCGCACAAACCATCACTGACTACCTAAAACGCACTAATCCTATGGATAAAACCATCGTTTTTTGTAACGATGTTGACCACGCTGAACGTATGCGCCGTGCGTTGGTAAACCTAAACCCAGAACAAGTGCGAATAAATGAAAAATACGTGATGAAAATCACTGGCGATGACGACATCGGTAAGGCGCAACTCGATAATTTCATCAACCCGAAAAAGCCTTACCCAGTGATTGCAACCACCTCAGAACTGATGAGTACGGGTGTGGATGCGCAGACCTGCAAACTAGTCGTGCTAGATCAAAACATTCAATCCATGACCAAATTTAAGCAGATCATCGGGCGTGGAACACGTATTAACGAGAAGTTCGATAAACTCTGGTTCACCATTCTCGATTTCAAAAAAGCCACCGAACTGTTTGCAGATGAGCGCTTTGATGGCGTGCCTGAAAAAGTGATCCGCACAACACCTAAAGATATTTCCGATCCTGAATCGGATTTCAATGAAATACTCGAAGGTGAAACGTCAGAAAGCGAAACGTTAGATAACGACGTATTTATGGGCGCAGAAGAATCATCCGCTCACTATGGCGCCACATCAGAAAGTGCCAATGGTGCTTTCGAAGAGTGCGAAGAAAACAGAATTCGCAAATATCATGTCAACGGCGTCACCGTAAAAGTGCTAGCAAAACGCGTCCAATATTACGATGCCGATGGCAAATTAGTCACCGAATCCTTTCAGGACTACACCCGTAAAACGCTACTCAAAGATAAAGACTTTGCCTCTCTTGATAACTTCATTCGAAAATGGCACTCTGCCGAGCGCAAACAGGTTATCATTGATGAACTTCAGCAGCTTGGTGTGCTTTGGGAAGTGTTAGCAGAAGAAGTGGGTAAAGACCTTGACCCATTCGATCTCCTTTGCCATGTAGTTTATGGTCAACCGCCCCTGACGCGTAAAGAACGGGCTGACAACGTGCGTAAACGTAATTACTTCACCAAATATTCAGAACCTGCACAGCATGTACTCAATACCTTGCTGGATAAATACGCGGATGAAGGTGTGCAGGAAATCGAAGATATTCAGGTGCTAAAACTAAAACCGTTCGACAGCCTAGGCCGTCCGCTAGAAATCATCAAAAGTAGTTTTGGAAATAAACAAGCATACGAGCAAGCCGTCAATGAGCTGGAAGACCAAATTTATCAGTTACCACCTCGCCAGGCCTAATAACCCATATTATTTTACCACCGTGAGCCACCCGCTCCCGGTGGCTTCATTTTTACCAATGGAATACAAACATGTCGATTAGCTCAGTCATTAAATCCTTACAAGACATCATGCGCAAAGATGCAGGTGTAGACGGTGATGCTCAACGCCTTGGGCAACTGTCTTGGCTATTATTTCTGAAAATATTTGATACTCAGGAAGAAGAGCTTGAACTCGAGCAAGACGACTACCAACTCCCTATTAACTCGCGTTACTTGTGGCGTACTTGGGCGGCAAACAGCGAGGGAATCACAGGGGATGAACTGCTCGAATTCGTTAATGACGATTTATTCCCTGCTTTAAAAAACCTGACCGCGCCTATCGATAAAAACCCTCGGGGCTTTGTGGTGAAACAAGCGTTTAGCGATGCCTATAACTACATGAAAAATGGTACGCTCTTACGCCAAGTCATCAATAAGCTGAATGAAATCGACTTCAGCAACAGCACCGAACGCCACTTATTCGGTGATATCTATGAACAAATTCTACGCGACTTACAAAGCGCAGGTAACGCAGGTGAGTTCTATACTCCACGTGCGGTCACTCGCTTTATGGTCAACCGTATTGACCCGAGATTGGGTGAATCGATTATGGACCCAGCGTGTGGTACTGGCGGCTTCCTTGCCTGTGCGTTCGACCATGTGAAAGAGCATTATGTTAAGACAACTGAAGATCATAAAACGCTACAACAGCAGATCTTTGGTGTTGAAAAAAAACAGCTCCCACATTTGCTGTGCACCACGAATATGCTACTGCATGGTATTGAAATTCCGGTACAAATTCGTCATGACAATACATTAAACAAGCCTCTATCCGCTTGGGATGAGCAATTCGACGTCATTATTACCAACCCGCCATTTGGCGGCACTGAAGAAGATGGGATCGAGAAAAACTTCCCAGCAGAAATGCAGACCCGCGAAACCGCTGACCTATTCCTGCAATTGATCATTGAAGTGCTGTCCGATAAAGGCCGTGCAGCCGTAGTTCTGCCAGATGGCACACTGTTTGGTGAAGGCGTCAAAACCAAAATCAAAAAACTGCTGACCGAAGAGTGCAACTTACACACCATTGTTCGTTTGCCAAATGGTGTATTTAACCCATATACCGGAATCAAAACCAATATTCTCTTCTTCACCAAAGGCCAGCCAACCAAAGAAATCTGGTTCTACGAACACCCCTACCCTGAGGGAGTTAAAAACTATAGCAAAACCAAACCGATGAAGTTTGAAGAATTCCAAACAGAAATCGACTGGTGGGGCAATGAAGCCGATGGCTTTGCAAGCCGTGAAGAAAACAATCAAGCGTGGAAAGTCAGCATTGATGAAATCATTGCCCGTAATTTTAACCTCGATATCAAAAATCCGTATCAAGGTGAAACGATCAGCCACGATCCCAACGAATTACTGGCGCAGTACCAAGCACAACAAGCTGAAATCAGTAAACTGCGTCATCAGTTACGCGATATTCTCGGTGCTGCATTGACTGGCAATAAGGAAACAAACTGATGACCGTTGAGAAACTGATTACCGACCATATCGATATTTGGTCTTCTGCGCTACAAACTCGCTCCACCGCAGGACGTGGCAGCAGCGGTAAAATTGATCTT
This sequence comes from Providencia sp. PROV182, assembly GCF_028480325.1. Classification (NCBI taxonomy): domain Bacteria; kingdom Pseudomonadati; phylum Pseudomonadota; class Gammaproteobacteria; order Enterobacterales; family Morganellaceae; genus Providencia; species Providencia sp. PROV182. The sequence continues at coordinate 12,663 of NZ_JAMPOL010000018.1, forward strand.
TATGGTATTAAGAAACTGCGTGAGCTGATCTTAGAACTGGCAGTACGTGGTAAATTAGTACCGCAAGACCCAAATGATGAACCTGCTTCTGAGTTACTAAAACGTATTGAGAAAGAAAGAGAGGGATTAGTTAAGAGTCGGAAAATTAGGAAATCTAAAGTACTTGAGCCAGTTGATACCTCAGAATTACCATTTGAATTACCGCGTGGCTGGGAGTGGTGCTATTTAAATGATGTTGGAAATTGGGGGGCTGGAGCTACTCCAAATCGCTCTAATTCAAAATATTATGATGGAAATATTCCATGGTTTAAATCAGGTGAACTCTCCTCTGATTTTATTTCAGAGTCTGAGGAGAAAGTGACAGAACTGGCATTAAAAGAGTGTTCACTCAGAGATAATAAAGTGGGAGATGTTTTAATTGCAATGTATGGCGCAACAATTGGAAAAACATCGATATTAAATGTCCGCGGTACAACTAATCAAGCTGTATGTGCTTGCACTCCATATAGCGGAATCTCAAATGTTTATCTATTAACTTTATTAAAAGCATACAAACGAATATTTATAGGTATGGGGGCTGGTGGGGCTCAACCAAATATATCAAGGGAAAAACTTATTGCTACAGTGATTGCACTGCCACCTAACGCTGAACAGAATAGAATTGTCTATAAGGTTAACGAGCTCATGTCACTCTGTGATCAACTAGAGCAACAATCGCTAACCAGCCTTGATGCCCATCAACAGCTCGTTGAAACCCTGTTAGCGACGCTTACTGATAGCCAAAACGCAAAAGAACTCGCCGAAAACTGGTCACGAATCAATCAGCATTTCGACACGCTGTTTACCACCGAAGCGAGCATCGATGCGCTAAAGCAAACCATTCTGCAACTGGCTGTTATGGGTAAACTAACTGAGCAGGAGAAAGCGTGTACATTAGAGTGCAAGACCTCTCTAATTGATGGGCTTTCTATTTATGATGATATTGATAAAAGAATCCCAAAAACTTGGAGTCTAAGTAAATTAGATAATATATCTTCTGCAATCATTGATTGTCCTCATTCAACACCAAAGTGGGCTGATAAAGGATTCATTTGTGTTAGAACCAATCAAATTAAGCCGGGTTATTTAGAGTTAAATGATTCTCGTTATGTAAGTGAACAAACATATATCGAAAGGATTCAGCGCTTAGAACCATCTTTTAATGATATTCTTTACAGCCGTGAAGGTGGGGTATTAGGTGTTGCGTGCCGAATTCCCGAAGATGTTAAAGTATGTCTTGGACAAAGAATGATGTTAATTCGTTCTGGTGATAAAGTTTTATCTGAGTATCTTGAGATTGTTCTGAACAGTCCATTAATTACAATTTTAGCTCGACAGATGACAACGGGTGGAGCAGCACCAAGAATTAACGTTTCTACTGTAAAAAATTACCTTATTCCTCTTCCCCCGAAAGAAGAACAATATCAAATAATTGCAAGAGTTAAGGAACTATTAAACCTCGGTGATACACTAAAATCCCACCTGCAATCCGCCCAACAAACCCAGCTCCATCTAGCGGATGCACTCACCGACGCAGCATTAAACTAAGGAACAAACGATGTCGATTAATCATGCTATCTGGCGTGTGGGTGATAATCCCCAACCGCTAACGACTAGCAAACTTGCCAGCGAACAACTACTGGAAAAAATGATTTTAAACGACCCAGCCATTCTCTCTGACCAATGGATAATTTAGAACACGTCAAAATTAGAAGTTGATTTAAGACAGCCTCTTGTAGAGCTTTCTATTCAACTCAAACAAAGTGGCTTAATTACAAGAGGGTGAAGAAGAGTAAATCTTAGGTGATAAGGATTTAGACAATTTAGGTTTTGTTAGTTTATGGGGAAACTAGGGGAATTCACATTTCCCTAATATCGTCCCTGATTTGGCGATCAAATTAACTATCCCTCTGCAATAAGCCAATGAAAAATTAAGGCAACCTATTGAATATCATAGATTATATCCCTATTACCTCAGTAGTGTAATCAGGGCTTTTCATGTGTCAGACTGGGTTATCTATTAGGATCCATAATCTCATTTATATTTTCATTGAATACTATCAACACTTCTCATAAACTTAACCTAAGCTAAATTTTAGAAAGGGAACTAACATGGCGTATAAATATGATCCCGTATCAAAAACACTCATTGATGCGGACGCGAAATTTAGCTTCGAAGAGGTACCTAATTATGATGAACTATACTACCAAGCGAATCTCACAAAAATTAGGGGGATCCTGAATAATGAAAAAGACGATGATAATGTCGCAGCTATAATCACCATTGAAGAAGCGGATTATATTTTAAAAAACTTATCGACTCCGACGCCTTTCAAAGATCCCAAAGAAACACTATTTGGTATTGGCGATATAATGTCTTCATTCTCAGGAAATATTTACGAAGCATACAGAGTAGAAAGAATTGTTAACGAGTTTCGTAACTTCAATATCATAGCAACAGAATATATAGGCCCCAATGGGAATACTTATATCCGTCTATCTGGTCATGCGGGAATTAGAACGTTCTTGGACGGAACTCGATATTTAGCAAACAATCCTCGAATTTTATACATGGGCGTAGGAACTCAAGGGGTGAATAATGTATCTGTGGGAGCTGCTCGTTTTTCCATTGTATTCTCAGCAGCTTATCGAGTTGTAGAACTAATATTTAGGGATGAATACACACTAGTTAATTTTTTCGTAAACATAACTATGGATATGGCAAAATTGGCTATTGGCGCACAAATAACAACAGCAGTTACAGGTGGCTTAGTAACTGCTGCATTAACTGGCGGAACAAGTATTATATTAGTGACTTTAGGTGTCTTTTTTATAGGTTTTGTAGTTGTTGGTATTTTGTATTGGCTTGATAGTGAACTAGGAATCAGTGAATCTATAATAAGAGACCTAAAATTTCACCGCCGCGCTAAAGCTGAAACAAGAAGTCCTCAACCTATATTTAATAACTGGAAGGCCCTTAGCCGTGGATAACAATACAAAAAATAAACTTAATTCATTGTTTTTTCTTGTCATTTCGCTATTAAGTGTGTTTATTTCCTTATCTACATACATCCAATATTTAAGTTTAGAGGAAAAAATAACTTTGTCTCTATATTTTACATCCTTAATTTTTTTCTCTCCATTTACCTTATATTTATCGTTTATTTTTTACCGAGCTGCAAAATCATCAAGTGAAATAAAATTAAACAACCAAATATTCAAATATCTTTTATTTATAGCAATAATAGGGTTATTAATAAGCTTGATTATTTTTATAGGCATGAAAAGCAACCTTTTATCTAAAGGTTACATTAGATGTACAGATAAATCATCAACAATGGTAACCACATACACAATAGATAAAGCATTATGTAAAAAATAAATTTATTAAATGAGGTCAGTCACTCAATGGTACGAAAATTCATGCTAAACATCATATATTTTCGTACCAAATTAATACCTTACATAAAAAGAGAAGTGCTACTTACACATCTCTTTTTATGAGAATTACTACTTAACCATCTCACTATTGATACTATAGCTTGATGTATTCGCCATTAAATGACTTCTTGATATAGATTCGTATTTCATTTGAACCCGTTGATATGGCATGGATTCATTATCTTTTATTGAATCAGGAAATATGTCAGAAATCTCAATCAAGGAAACGCCAGTGAGTTTAATTTCGTAGTATTTTTCAAGTTGCCCCGCTTGACTGGTGCGGTAAAACATAAATTTTGCTTCTAGCACTTCGTTACTATCCAAAGCCACCGAAAGTAAAGGAGATGATTTATCAATCGGCTTAGTAAATACGACGGGTTTATATGAAGCATTCTGCTCGCGAAAAGAACCGCTATTTAGGCCTATTACTTGAATTTCGTCTTCATGGCCTATCTGATAGCGATTACCGATTGAATCCTGAGATGAGCACCCTGCCGAAATCAAACCTTGGCTTTTACCTTTTAACACTAAATACGTCGGATATGCCATACTCTCTCCTGTAATCGTTGGCCTTTAACTATTAATTGTTCATATTACCTGAATTTAGGTTAAGTACACCAATTTAATTCACGTTTAAAGGCTGAATCAAGAATGGGTAAGAGTGAAAACCTACAGCCCTTTGTAGGGCTTGGCATATGTCAGGCAGGGTTATTATCTAAGAACAGAGGCATTTTGTGGCTGTACGCGTTGCTGGAGGCAGGGAAAGCCATAAAATCTAGCTCTAAAGGCTCATCTACCGCGATTAAACAGCCTAAGATAAAGCTCTCCGCTATCGCCATGCGTTTGGGCTTTAAAACCTCTATTTGCTTAACGTTGAGTGGCATTGAGGGGGCACCTATAACAATCGAATTGAAGTGCCCCTTATTTGGCCCCTTTTGGGGATGGGCACAAGAGACGTTATAAGATGCCACTGGATAAAGTTGTCATTAATTTTTTTTAGATATTTTTTATTTTATGGATGATTTGAGACGTTAGCATACGTCAAGATAGTGCGAAGGCCGGACTCGCAAAGAAAGACTAACAACATGAAATTTAAATAATATATTTTTATAACTATTTTTTATACCCACATATGTTCCCGTATTAGAATTTTACTATTTAGCTAAAGGAAACAGAAAACTATATATTTGAATACATAAAGAGATTTTGTTGACTACCGCTGGTAATGAGTTTTCTTTTCACACAATAACTCATTACTCCTTCCCTTCATTCTCTTACTTGAGAGACCCTTTAGAATTTCGGTAAAACTAATACTTTTTGAATAATAACATACTACTAAATTTTAAATAAAAAATGATAAAGCAACTTTAAATGGATAAGCCAGAATTAATAAAAATTGCTCATGATTTTGTCGGTCTGGCGAAAAGAAAACACCTGATATAAATAAGTAAGCTACATATCCAGAAATCAGTAATGTAGATGCATACCGAAAAACCTCGTTTCCATCCCTTGCTTTTGTATATGCAAAAGTAAGATAAAAACCTATAATTATTAAGGCTGGGCATGCAATACTAGTCATAACTACAAGAATGAAATAGTGAAGATAATTTGGTGCATCAAAAAGCCCCATGAGTCTATATTCTGACATATGTGTGTAAATTGCTGTTAACTCCGGATAAATAGGCATATATTTAGTCATCATTGCTGCTGAACAATAAAACAATATCCCCATTATTAATGATGCAAAAAAATATAAAAAATCCCATCCTCTATAAATACCATTAAGCCGTATAACATTCACAATACCGAATAAACTAAATATTGGTAGAAAGAATGAAAATGATATCAAGAGATTCAGAAAAAAAGTAGGAAACCAATGAAATACAATCATCATCACAACAATTGCAATTTTTATAGAAAATGCAATCTCTTTTCTAACATTTCCCATCGCTTGATTATAAATGACTAAGTTATTATTGCCATTTATCTCAGGACTTTGATTTCTAAAGTCATTCTTAATGCTGATATTTACCTTTCCAATTTTGAAGCTAAATATAGCACCAATAGATAGTGCGACAATAGATTCGACACTCAGTAAACTATCAAACATTTTAATGCTCCTTTAATTATTGGTATTCCTCTATCATAAGCACTAATTAATCATAAAGCTCATTATAATGATAGCTGAATCATAAATAATGAGCGCATTAGCATTTATATCCCGTATAATTCATTAATATAAATATTTTTATTTATTTTGAAAACTCTCATGCATCTTTTCAGTCATCACCCACAGCGCCTTATTCAATTTGATATCTCCATCAATTCCATTCACTGAACGAGTGCGAGCTCGCTTACCTTTTGCATTCCTGCCTGATAATCCGCCTTTGATTAAATTCTCCTGCAAACGTTGATATACCGTCCAAAGATCATCTTTTTTACCTTCCCAACGGCGAGGCGGCATCTCTTTTCTCTCTGGCTTCTGCAAGCGAGATGTCAGGATAAACACCCAGAGCCAACATTTTTTGCTTACCACTAAAGCGATACTGTAAACGCCAATATTTTGAGCCGTTGGTATGTACCATCAAGTGCATACCATCACCATCGGTCAATTTATACGATTTATCCAAAGGCTTGGCAGCCCTGACTTTAGCATCAGTAAGAGCCATGATTTATCTCCTTCTGTTGGTACAAACTATTATCGAATCGAGAGATACCAACACATATACCAACAGTAGGTACTTGATGTGGGTTGACCTTAGTATACTTGGGAAGACTGAAAAGTGGGGAAAAGCCTTGTAAAACTGGGATTTTAGATACAAAAAAAGACGTCGGTTGACGTCTCTTGATGTTCTTATGGTGCCGAAGGCCGGACTCGAACCGGCACACCCGAAGGCGGTTGATTTTGAATCAACTGCGTCTACCAATTCCGCCACTCCGGCACGAAGTGATGTGTTTCTTGGAAAACGCTGCCATTATACTTGCCTTGTGTCTACTGGCAACACTTATTCGTGAAGTTACAGTTTGTTCGATTAAAAAAAAAGCATATTCCTTAGATCTGATTAAATCACTGGGAAAGCTTCTTTTGTTTATATATCTATTAATGAGTATGTTAACTTCTCCCAAATTATTTTTCTTATCGCAAGGCTCTGTGGCTGGCGGCAGGTCATTATTTTTGTTAGTTTATCTGCAATCTAATGTCAATATTTAAGGTTTAATCATGGGTTTTGTTGGGTGGATAGCAACAGGTATCTTTATTGGCATCTTAATTGGTGTCGTAATGAAGATTTTCGCTAAGAAAAAATAATATTGGCTGAAAGGTCATTTGCAAACAATCATATCGGCTGGCTTCCAACATGAAGAAATCATTTCTAAAAATTCTGTCTGTATCTGCATTGTCTTTGGTGTTAATGGCGTGCTCAAGTAAGACAGAAAAAGCACCAAAGTTTCTGCAAAGTAATGATATTGAATCCTCAGATTGGCAGGTTTTTGAGGGAGATAGAAGGACTTACGAGCGCGTCGCTAAGATTGTCGATTTGTATGCTAACCGCATTTTTAATGAAAGCAATGCACGGGGCATGGCAATCATTGTTATCGATAATAATCAGGCGTTATCACGCTATTATGGTGAAACCGCACCTGGCAATGGTAAAAAACCCGGTCCAAATTCATTAATTCGCATTGCATCAATTACCAAATTAATGACAAGCGAAATATTAATTAAGCTCGAACAGGATAAGAAGCTGTTAATTACTGATCCGTTACAGCAGTATGCCTACCACGGCGTTAATGTGCCTGATAATGCCAGCGGGCAGCCTATTCGCTTATATCATTTAGCGAGCCATACCAGTGGATTACCTCGAGAACAACCCGGTGGAAAATGGGGCCGCCCTGTTTTTATTTGGCCAACTCAAGATAACCGTTGGACATGGCTAAAAACAGGTAAGTTAGATGCTACACCAGGCACAGAAGCTTCTTATTCCAACTTAGCATATGACTTATTGGCTGATGCGATGGTTAAAGCTTCGGGAGTCTCTTATCCCCAATTATTTAACCACTATGTGGCATCTCCCGCCAAAATGACGAATACCACTTATACCCCTAACAATGCGCAGTGCGCACGGTTAATGGAAGGAACAAAACCAAGCCCTTGCCATAACACACTCGCGGCAGCAGGAAGTGGTGGCGTGTATTCTACCCCTGCAGATATGCAAAAATGGATGCAGCAATTTTTATCGACAGACAGTAACTTAAGAAAAGTCACCGCTGCCCGTGAACAAGGCATCTATTTTCCACGTGAAAAGCTTTTGGAAATTAAAGGGATGGATGTTGCAGGGCATGCGGATGGACTCGGCCTTGGGTGGGTGTATATGAAGCCTAAAAACGGCACTCCGGGAATTTATCAAAAAACTGGCGGTGGCGGTGGGTTTAATACCTATATGGCGATGATCCCACAGCAAAATATTGGGGTATTTGTGGTGATGACCCGCAAAGATAACAGTAAATTCAGTAAATTAACAATTGGAGTTAACGAACTGGTCGCTTCACTGTCTGCTAACCATGCGTATGGGAAGCATTGAAGGAGTACCGCCGAAGCGTTACAAGCAATGGCGAGTTACACCCCAACCTTAAAACGTGGATTTACCCGCGTTATTACATTAATTGCGACAACAGCCTGAGATATTCAGGCTGTTTTTGATAATTTTCTTAGCCTTTTTTATAATCAATTTTATTAGGTTCTCGATAATATTTTAGTAATGTCATTTACTTATAAGAGTCCATAATGAGAACCAAGAACTCCTCAACAATATTGAACTATCATTCCGAACCACAACGTAAAATTAGCCCAATCGAGTTTAATAACATTCTGAATGATATTAAAAACCACTGTATTAACAGCCCAAAAGAGTTAAAAGCAAGATCGATAACTATCTCAATCCCCAAAAGCTATTCTGATGATCTTGAAATGCTAGCGATTAAAGCCTGTCGACAAGAAGAGCGGCGTATTTATCGAGAAGAATGTTCTGCTGCTTTCAAATTCAAAACACATAATGGGATGAAACGAGGCATTTTTTCTTTAGCTCAACAACTGGCTAATAAAAGCGGTGAAAATATTTTAGCGATGGATCCCCAGCCTCACGCAGCCCTCCCCAAAAGAAAATTATTTCGGCCACAACCGCCATTTATCGCCTTTATCAGCGCACTCGGTTATACACTTTTTAGCTAACAGTAAAAAACGCTGAGTTATAAACGCCAAAATAGTTAGCGAAACCATGTCGTTACCTGATAAATATAATAGCTTGGCCCTTCAAGCTATTATTTCACCCTCAATGTCGCTTTATACAATGTCTTTACCTGTGGAAAAGCTAGGATTATTTTCTCTCTCATTTCGTTAAAATAGGAATCAGATGAAAATAGCTATATTTCTGCCCCGCCAATTACTTGGCGCTAGTATGATTAGAAGGGGAAACTTTTCAAATTTTTCCTCAGAACTGCTTAAAATTAGCGGTCATGCATTAGTTCATCCTACTCCCCAGAAATCCATTCAGATAGAAAACGACCTTAACCAACAGAAATATCTTAAACTGGGAAACAATCAAAAAGAGTTAGAAAAAACCGCTGAATATAAACAGTTAGTCGATAATTCTCGCCGAAAAAAACGCCACAATGCCTACTCACTTAATCAATCATACGCCGCCAACGGCGGGATATTTTCTTACGCCCAACAATTAGCCAACAAAAGCGGTTGCAATATCATTGGTGTTAAAGGTGAATATGTCCCTGCATTAGAGGGAAACAAGCTGCAATATATTATGTTTCGCCCTCAAAACAAACTGTTAGGGATTATTAGTCACTTAGGTAATGTCCTGCTAAGTCAGCGATGCTAAAAAGAAAAGGGCTGTGAACCCCGAAGACTCACAGCCCTTTATTTGCCTATAAACGGTTATTTTCGTTTAACTAACAATGTGATACTTACTATCAGGAATAGGACGCTTGGCAATGCTGCTGCAATAATCGGTGGCACCGAATACACTAAGCTCCAATTACCGAACCCTTGGTTAAGTACGTAAAAGAGGAATCCCCCCACAATACCTGAAATAACACGCACGCCCATAGGAACGGTACGTAACGGCCCAAAAATAAATGAAACTGCCATTAGCATCATGACTGCCGCAGAAAGTGGTGCGAGGATTTTTTTCCACATGCTCAACTCATAAACCGCAGCCACTTGGCCACTTTCTTTTAAATACGAGACATATTGATACAGGCCGCGGATTGATAGCGAATCAGCATTCAGTGAAACTATTCCTAGTTTTTCCGGGGTTAGGTTGGTCTTCCAATCCACCGTCAATCGCTGTGAACCTGTGATTTTTTTCTCGCTACTTAGAATTGACTCATCCACTTGAGATAACACCCAAAGCTGATTTGTCGAATCGTACTCACCATTCGCAGCAAACATCACCGACTTCAATTTACGTTGGTCATCAAAACGATAAATCGACACATCTTGAATCGATGTCGCATTATTAATCCGCTGAATATGAATAAAATCATTGGCATCTTTTGCCCACATACCTTCATCTGTCACAACTAATGAGTTACCCACGATTTTTTCTGCGCGATAATTTCTTGCCCACTGTTCTCCCGCAGGTGCGATCCACTCACCAATAAACATTGCGACAATGACCAATGGAACCGCCGTTTTCATCACCGATAATGCAATTTGTAAGCGGGTAAAACCAGAGGCTTGCATGACGACTAGCTCACTACGTGAAGCCAGTGCTCCTAACCCCATGAGTGCTCCCAACAATGCTGCCATTGGAAAGAAAATATCAATATCTTTTGGGACAGTTAATAAAGTGAATACACCTGCGCTCAATGCCGTATAGTCGCCATCACCCACTTTGCGAAGCTGCTCGACAAATTTAATGATCCCTGCCAGTGAAACGAGCAGAAATAGCGTCACTAAAATCGAATTTAAAATGGTCCGACCGATATACCTATCTAAAACACCAAACATCAGGCAACCCCTTTACTCAATTTAAGACGCATACGTCGCATTGGGACGGTATTCCACGCATTTAGGACTATCGCTAATATCAAATACCCCACATTCACCGCCCACATAGTATACCTTGGGTCAAGGTCACCCTTATCGGCACTATTACGCAATGTACTTTGTAATAAAAAGAAAATGAGGTATAGCAGCATCGCTGGAAGCATACTTAATACCCGTCCTTGACGTGGATTAACCTCGCTTAATGGCACGACCATCAAGGCCATAACGACAACGGAGAATACAATCGTTAAACGCCAATGGAACTCCGCGTTCACTTCAGGAGTATTTTCAGACCACAGTTGTAGCATATTTTTTTGCTCGACTCGGTCACTACGCGTTTCTGCGGTTTGGTGGTCAACAATAGCTTGGTAATTAACAAAGTCAGTTATTCGAAAATCTCGCAGTAACGCGGTTCCTTCATAGCGAGTACCTTCGTTTAAAACAACGACTTGTCGGCCATCGGGGTCTTCTTTCATATAACCGCTATCAGCCACCACAACTGAAGGCCGTTGTTCATTTGCAGCGCGTAGCTGTGCAAGAAATACGTTCTTAAAATTACTACCTTTTACATCACCAATGTACAGGACATAATTGCCATCTTTAGTGGTTTTAAATTGCCCTTCCACCATCGCGGCTAACCCAGGGTTCGCTTTTGCATCAGCCAATACTTGCTCTTGATATTGAGATGACCACGGCAACATCCATGTGATATTAGCCACCGCAACCATCGCGGTAATGACCGCTAGGACTAACGCGGCTTTTACTAAAACACTTTTACCTAAACCGCAGGCGTGCATTACCGTGATTTCACTTTCAGTGTAAAGTTTACTGTAGGTCATCAAAAGCCCAAGGAATAGGCTCAAAGGTAAGATAAGCTGCGCCATTTCAGGCACACCTAACCCCAGTAAAGGAAGTACTAAGTTTGAGGGAATGTTGCCCTGAACCGCAGCGCCAAGAATATCTATCGACTTCTGGCTAAAAAAGATTAGCATCAATACAAAAAGTATGGCTAACTGACTTTTCAGGGTTTCCCGTACCAAATATCTAATAATGATCACGCTTATTACGCCTGTGAAAACTTGTCTTTTGGGAAGAAAATGGCTAAGTTCGTTCGATGTCTGCCATTTACTAACATATACTCTAGTTTATTGTATGGCTACAATGATATAAAAGCATTCTCTATACTGGTTGAAATATCAGAACATGCTTAATATTCGAGAAACCAGATATACCCGCCATACTTCATGGTGTATCGCAATTAACAGCATACAACGTGAGCTATTTCGCGTATAGATGGTTAGTTTAACATAAAGAGTTCATTCTCTATGAGGTAGATCATGCGAAACGCTAATTTTAGCGGGAGCATCGGCCTTTGTCTTTAAGATTCAGGAGAACGCATGGAGTTTAGTGTAAAAAGTGGTAGCCCGGAAAAACAACGCAGCGCTTGTATTGTTGTCGGAGTCTTTGAACCACGCCGTCTGTCCCCAATTGCTGAACAGCTGGACAAAATCAGTGACGGATATATCAGCGCCCTGCTGCGCCGCGGCGAACTTGAGGGTAAAGTAGGGCAATCCCTGCTACTCCATCATGTACCCAACGTTCTGTCTGAACGCATTCTACTTATCGGTTGCGGTAAAGAACGCGAATTAGATGAGCGCCAATTTAAACAAATTATTCAGAAAACAATCAGCACATTGAATGAAACTGGCTCAATGGAAGCCGTCTGCTTCTTAACTGAATTACACGTTAAAGGCCGCAATAATTACTGGAAAGTGCGCCAAGCCGTCGAAACAGCCAAAGAATCACTGTATGTGTTTGATCAACTGAAAAGTAATAAAACAGAACATCGTCGTCCACTGCGTAAACTGGTTTTCAATGTGCCAACTCGCCGTGAATTGACCAGTGGTGAACGTGCTATTTCCCATGGTTTAGCGATTGCTTCAGGTGTTAAAGCGGCAAAAGATTTAAGTAATATGCCACCAAATATCTGTAACGCAGGTTATTTAGCGTCTCAAGCACGTCAATTAGCTGACATTTCAGACAGCAAACTAACCACGCGAGTGATCGGCGAAGAGCAAATGAAAGAGTTAGGAATGAACGCCTATCTCGCGGTGGGTCAAGGTTCACAAAATGAATCGCTGATGTCCATCATGGAATATAAAGGCAATCCAGATCCCGACTGCAAACCTATCGTACTCGTAGGCAAAGGGTTAACCTTTGACTCTGGCGGTATTTCAATCAAACCATCCGAAGGCATGGATGAAATGAAATACGATATGTGCGGCGCGGCTTCTGTTTACGGTGTAATGCGCTTTATCACTGAATTGCAGTTGCCAATTAATGTCATTGGGGTATTAGCAGGCTGTGAAAACATGCCTGGTGGGCGTGCTTATCGTCCGGGTGATATTCTTACTACCATGTCTGGGCAAACCGTTGAAGTCCTCAATACGGATGCCGAAGGCCGTTTAGTTCTGTGTGATGCACTCACCTATGTTGAGCGTTTTGAACCTGAGCTAGTTATTGATATCGCGACCTTAACAGGGGCTTGTGTCATTGCATTAGGCAGTCACTACACTGGGTTGATGTCAAACCACAACCCATTGGCTCATGAGTTATTAAACGCATCAGAGCAAGCGGGTGACCGTGCATGGCGTCTACCACTGGCTGATGAGTATTTTGACCAAATCACGCCTAATTTTGCTGATTTAGCCAATACGGGTGGCCGTCCTGCTGGTGCTATCACCGCGGGTTGTTTCTTGTCTCGCTTTGCGACGAAATATAACTGGGCACACCTTGATATCGCAGGGACTGCTTGGCGTTCAGGTGCAGCAAAAGGCGCTACTGGTCGCCCTGTCTCCATGCTAGCGCAGTTCTTATTGAACCGTGCAGGCCTTAATGGTGATGAGTAATCCCATTTAGCGCTTTAGCTGTACATCACTTGTAAAAATATCCCGATGAGCATTTATGCGACTCGGGATATTATTTTTGGTTTTTTGATACACCAAGAAAGCCATTTTGAGGCAGCTATAAAAAAGGTTATAATTCAACATAGACATAATTCTGCGCTTGGTCACCAAAAACGCGTAGCCCACATCCCATACAAAAGTATGTGACTAAGGCGAAAGTGCGTAGCCAACACCCCTACAAATTGAAGTATGACGGGTATATGAAAAAAGGTACATTTTACCAACTAAAACAGGCATCACCACATCCTGAACTTGAAGCCCATGAATGGCTAGCTTGTGAGCTTGCCGCACAAATGTGGCGCAGTGGAAAGCGTGTTTTAGTTGCTTGCGAAACACAGCAACAAGCTGAAAAGATTGATGAGGCCTTGTGGCAACGCGATCCACACCAGTTTGTCCCGCATAATTTGGCGGGTGAAGGGCCGCGTTATGGTGCACCGATTGAAATTTGTTGGCCTGCTAAACGGGGAAATACCCCACGTGATATCCTGATTAATTTACAAAATCAGTTCGCAGATTTTGCCACGGCTTTCCATGAAGTGGTAGACTTCGTACCTATTGATGAAACTTTAAAACAGTTGGCGCGTGAGCGGTATAAAACTTACCGTAGCGTCGGCTTCAATTTGACTATGGCGGCGCTGCCAACTTACTGAATACAAAAAGATAATGGAAAAGAAACCAGATAGCCCAATGAATGAGCCTTCGCTCGATAAAACGTATAACCCCGCAGAAATTGAGCAATCTCTATATGCTCACTGGGAGAAAAGCGGTTATTTTAAACCTAATGGGGATACCACCCAAGACAGCTTCTGTGTTGTCATTCCACCACCGAATGTCACTGGTAGCCTGCACATGGGGCACGCCTTCCAACAAACCATCATGGATACGATGATCCGCTATCAACGTATGCAAGGTAAAAATACCTTATGGCAAACGGGAACTGACCATGCAGGTATCGCAACTCAGATGGTTGTTGAGCGTAAAATTGCAGCAGAAGAAGGTAAAAACCGTCACGACTACGGCCGCGATGCGTTCATTGACAAAATCTGGGAGTGGAAAGCGGAATCCGGCGGTACAATTTCACAGCAAATGCGCCGTTTAGGCGATTCTGTTGATTGGGATCGCGAGCGTTTTACTATGGATGAAGGCTTATCTAAAGCCGTTAAAGAAGCGTTCGTTCGCCTTTATAAAGAAAACTTGATTTATCGTGGTAAGCGCTTAGTTAACTGGGACCCAAAACTGCACACGGCAATTTCTGACTTAGAAGTTGAAAACCGTGAAATCAAAGGGTCTATGTGGCACCTGCGTTATCCATTGGCTGATGGCGCAAAAACGGCTGAAGGCAAAGACTATTTAGTGGTCGCAACTACCCGCCCTGAGACCATGCTAGGGGATACCGGTGTCGCCGTTAACCCTGAAGATCCACGTTATAAAGATTTAATTGGTAAAGAAATTATTTTGCCAATCGTTAACCGCCGTATTCCAATTGTTGGTGATGAACACGCTGACATGGAAAAAGGTACTGGCTGTGTGAAAATCACTCCAGCTCATGACTTTAATGACTATGAAGTCGGTAAACGCCATCAGTTAACAATGATTAACATGATGGACTTAGACGGCAACGTTCGTAACGAAGCGGAAATTTTCGATACCAACGGTAACCCATCTACCGCTTATAGCTGCGAAATCCCAGAAGCTTACCGTGGAATGGAACGTTTTGCAGCGCGTAAAGCTATCGTCGCAGAATTCGAACAACTTGGCCTGCTGGTTGAAGTGAAACCTCATGACCTGACGGTGCCTTACGGTGACCGTGGTGGTGTAGTTATTGAGCCTATGCTAACCGACCAATGGTACGTGCGTACTGAGCCTTTGGCTCGTGATGCCATTAAAGCCGTTGAAGATGGCCGTATTCAGTTCGTTCCTCGTCAGTACGAAAACATGTATTTCTCTTGGATGCGTGATATTCAAGACTGGTGTATTTCTCGCCAACTGTGGTGGGGCCACCGCATTCCTGCATGGTATGACGAAAAAGGCAATGTCTACGTGGGTCGCGATGAAGACGAAGTTCGTCGTGAAAATAATCTAGGTGCGGATATTGCTCTGCGCCAAGACGACGACGTACTGGATACGTGGTTCTCTTCCGGTCTGTGGACATTCTCTACTCTCGGCTGGCCTGAAAATACCGACGCACTGAAAACATTCCATCCAACAGATGTATTAGTCAGTGGCTTCGATATTATTTTCTTCTGGATTGCCCGTATGATCATGATGACCATGCATTTCATCAAAGATGAAAACGGCGAGCCACAAGTGCCATTCAAAACCGTTTATATGACAGGCCTGATCCGTGATGAAGAAGGCCAAAAAATGTCGAAATCCAAAGGGAACGTTATCGACCCATTAGATATGATTGACGGTATCTCTTTGGAAGATTTACTTGAAAAACGTACTGGCAACATGATGCAGCCACAATTGGCTGAAAAAATTGCTAAACGTACTCGTAAAGAGTATCCAGAAGGGATCGAAGCCCATGGTACTGATGCACTACGCTTCACTTTGGCGGCATTAGCGTCAACAGGCCGTGATATCAACTGGGATATGAAACGCCTGTCCGGCTATCGCAACTTCTGTAATAAATTATGGAATGCGAGCCGTTTCGTTCTGATGAATACTGAAGGCCAAGATTGTGGTCAAAACGGCGGCGAAATGAGCTTCTCACTGGCTGACCGCTGGATCATAGCGCAATTCAATCAAACAGTGAAAGCTTACCGTGAAGCGTTAGATACTCACCGTTACGATATCGCAGCGGGTATTTTGTATGATTTCACATGGAATGAATTCTGTGACTGGTACTTAGAGCTGTCTAAACCTGCTGTTCATAAAGGTAACGAAGCACAAGTACGTGCGGCTCGCTTCACCTTAATTGAGGTATTAGAAGGCTTACTGCGCCTTGCTCACCCAATCATTCCATTTATCACTGAAACCATCTGGCAGCGCGTCAAAGTGGTTAAAGGTATTGATGCCGATACCATTATGTTGCAAGCGTTCCCTGAGTTCGATGCGGCTAAAGTGGATGAGCTCGCGCTAAGTGACCTTGAGTGGATCAAAGAAGCCATTATTGCTGTACGTAATATTCGTGCAGAAATGAATATCTCTCCAGGTAAGCCACTGGATGTGATGCTGCGTGGTGCTTCTGCTGATGCAAAACGTCGCGTTGAAGAAAACCAAAGCTTTATCAAATCAATGGCACGTTTAGAAAGCATCCGCGTACTGGCTGATGGTGAAGAAGCACCGGTTTCTGTCACTAAACTCGTTGGCGGTGCAGAGCTGCTGATCCCAATGGCTGGCTTAGTCGATAAAGACGCAGAACTGGCTCGTTTAGATAAAGAGCTGGAAAAAGTGGTGAAAGAAATCGAAACCATTGAAAGCAAATTAGCTAACGAAGGTTTTGTGAGCCGTGCGCCTGCTGCCGTTGTTGAAAAAGAACGTGAACGCTTAACTGCCAATATTGAAGCAAAAGCTAAAATTGAAGCGCAAAAAGTGACCATCGCCTCTTTATAATTATTAATTAGCTAATCATTTTTAAGCCCTTATCGATTCGTTGATAAGGGCTTTTTATTCGAGTATCATCAAATGACTGCGTTCGCAGTTCTCAGATTGAAGTTCCCTTCTGGTTCTCTCTACACTGAGTTGTACACAATAATAATCAAGAGTTTCACATGACAACACAAAACTACAAAATTCGTCCTATCGAACAACAAGATAACGCAGGTATTGCCGCGGTGATCCGCGAAGTTTCTGCTGAGCATGGCTTAACCGCAGACAAAGGCTTTGCTGTTGCTGACCCTATTTTAGATACCTTATTTGAGGTTTATAGCAAACCGCGTAGTGCTTACTGGGTGGTGGAAATGGATGGCGAAATTGTTGGCGGTGGCGGTGTTTCACAAGTCGCGGGAGGTGATAACGATACGGCAGAATTACAGAAAATGTATTTATCTTCCGTGTTACGTGGCAAAGGCTTAGCAAAACAAATCGTACTGATGTCACTGGAATTTGCTAAAGCGCAAGGCTACACTCGTTGCTATTTAGAAACAACCAAAGAACTTCAAGCTGCTATTAAGTTATATGAAAAATTAGGGTTTGAATTTATTGATGAGCCACTGGGTAATACTGGCCACAGTGACTGTGAAATTCGTATGTTGAAAGCGTTATAATTCATCATGCAAGTGCGGTGAATTATTTTGCCGCACGATAGAAATAGTCGACAAATAACAAAAAATGATTTTCTATACCAAGCTCTAATGCTTCATCATCGATTAAAACAAGTTTTTTAAAGCGACTTCTTTATACTTCTATTTTTCATTTAACAGGAGTATATACATGACAACTTCAATAAATAATTACAATATCAAGCTCATTAAAATAGCCGTTAAGGGTATTCACGTTTCTATCTATCCAATTTCTAATACGGTAGTAAGAGTACATAACACCTCAGAGAATTGTGTATTAAAGATAACTAAGCAAAAGGCAAGAGAAGCTGAGAAAAAGGAGTTTTTACCTAAATGGTCGACGTGGGTAAAAGAAAATGTTCCTAAAGAATATCAAATAGACGTATTAAAACGCCTAACTAGTGCCCTATTAGATCGTAATGAACCTGATTTGTCTAACTTTAAATCCTTTAAGAACTTTAATTTCAAGTCTATCCCACCATTACCTGAATTTATGCAAAAGTAGCCATAAGAAAGGGTAGCTTTTTGCTATCCTTTCTTAAAATACATTAGTCGATTAAAGATTAATGCACGCGATCTTCAGGGTCAACATCATCACCGTCTTCGTCGTCATACTCTGCATCTGGGTCTTCAAAATACGTGCCCCAACCATCATAGTTGATGCCCATTTTTTCAGCCAACTTCATTAATTGCTCAACCTGTGCGTCAATCAGCTCTGCATTTAAAGCACTTTCACTGATTACATCGCAACACATAAGGGTTTCACCCGTTTCAATTTCGAGCTCTTCTGCATCCGTGACTTCATAGCCTAGTTTAAAAGCTTCAACGGCTGCTTTCTCTAACAGAGCAAAGTTGTCCGCTGAGAAGTGATGCTCAATCGCATACAATGCATCAGGATCGCTACCATCTTCCAGTAATTCCTCGATGATCAAGCGAGTTTCTTCGTACTGCGCATCGAGTTCAGCTTTATCTACCATATCCACACCCCTTTTGTTTCTTTGTCGCTCATCTTTCTTTGCGCCATTCTCCCACACGGTTGACAGTGAAACCATATATTTAAAGATAATTTCTTTTACATTGGGGGTTGATTTTGAATTTTTATGAATATAAATTGAATATTAATTCAAATCAAAAAGGCTACCAATTATGAATCCCCTATATAATAAACCTTTTTTAAGGTTACTTGATTTTACTTCTAGCGAAATTCATTCACTTTTAAAACTCTCTTCTTGGTTAAAATCAGAAAAAAAAGCGGGCACAGAGCAGCCCCTCCTTTCAGGTAAAAACTTTGCCCTTATTTTTGAGAAAGATTCAACACGGACACGCTGTGCATTTGAAGTTGGTGCATTTGACCAAGGTGCTAGAGTCACTTATTTAGGGCCTTCTGGTAGCCAAATCGGCCATAAAGAAACCATGAAAGACACCGCTAGAGTGTTGGGTCGGATGTATGACGGTATCCAGTACCGTGGATTCGCCCAAAACACGGTAGAACTCTTAGCCGCGCATTCGGGAGTGCCTGTATGGAATGGATTAACTAACGAATTCCATCCCACACAGTTATTAGCCGATCTGCTGACCATTCAAGAGCACCGACCAAATACGCCATTCTCAGAAATTAAATTTGCCTATTTAGGCGATGCGCGTAACAACATGGGGAATTCGATGCTAGAAGCTGCTGCGCTCACAGGTTTAGATTTACGCCTTGTTGCGCCAAAAAGTTGCTGGCCGGAGGAAGACTTAGTGAACACTTGCCAAGCACTAGCTCAAAAAACGGGTGCGAAGATCACGCTCACGGAAGATGTCGCCGAAGGCGTTAGAGATACTGATTTTATCTATACCGACGTGTGGGTATCGATGGGAGAAGCCAAAGAAGTATGGGCACAGCGCATTAATTTATTAAAACCATACCAAGTGAATATGAATGTGATTAAGCTCACTGGCAACCCAAAAGTGAAGTTCCTACATTGTTTGCCTGCCTTTCATAATGAAGATACCACATTGGGCGCTCAATTAGCTAAAGAATTCAATATGTTTGGTGGCTTAGAAGTCACGGAAGAAGTCTTTGAATCGCCTTATAGCATTGTCTTTGACCAAGCAGAAAACCGTTTACATACTATCAAAGCGGTGATGGTGGCGACATTAGCGCCAGAATTGCCTGTTAATATATTTTAATTATGCTGCTCTGTAGACATCAATTTAAGCAAAGGATGTCTACAGAAAAGTTTGACGAGTTAGAAGTGGCTATCAGGGATAGATCAGGCGCTACAACAAAATTACATTGTAAAAATCTTTATTTTTGAAGCGTTGATATCACTTTCTTTTTTTGACCAGTAACTTCAGGGGCTGTTGTTCTAAACCGGTCAGACATTAGTACTTTAGCATTCGCTAACATAATATCGCGCATTTCTTGAGGCGATAATCTTTCAACCTTATTATTCCCCATAAATCACCCCGTATCATTAATGTTCACAAGCTGTATTGTATCAAATTCCACAATAATTTTACAGCATGGTGAAAAATAGACTATTTTAATAGCACTATTGATTCGACAGTAATTCCGTAAGTAACGATAGCTGAATTAATTGCAAAGCGTCACTGGTTGCAAACATAACATTTTCATCCCTTAATAATTTGAAACCAAACTTTTGATAATGTGAGATCAAGCCTTCATCAGGTTCAATAATATAAACGGCTTTACTATCTGGATATTGAGTAAGGAAAAAAGTTACCGCAATAATAACTAAAGTAGTTAAACGCCCATTTAGAGGGTGCTCTGGGAGGTCTCGCACAAAAGACTCAATCAAAAAAATATGTAAGTCGCCACGCTTAGTCGCGTAAACACCAAGTACTGCACCATCAATTTCAGAACCTTTCTCTAATCTGAACCCCATATGAAAGCTGTCTTCACTGAGAAAATGTCCAAATTTGCTAAGCCAATTTAACACAGACCGTTTATCTCTCACTAAGGACTCAAAGTCATCTTCTGATAGCATACTTACTTGTAAATCTAAGAGAGCTTCATCAACAAACTCCTGTAAAAAATCGACTGTTTTATGTAGATTAGACTCCGAAGACACATGCGACTCCCTATATTGTTATCCGTTATACTCTGCTCCTCATACCTCACCTGCAAAAATATTTTGGCCTACTTTGCTGAAAATTTATATCAAATAAAAGTAGGCCATTCAGATAGAAAAAAGTGATTAATAAAGAAATAATATATACTGATTAGGATCTTTCACCATTAGCCAATCGGCTATTAATTATTTCAATAACTGATGGCAAATCAGCTAAAGTATCAATCACATAATGAGCGCCAGCAGCATATAGTTTCTCTGTGGCTTGTTGTTTCAACGCGTTAACTTCATCAATTGGCATCCCTTGATATTCATCCCATGTTTTACCAAATTCATTACCCGAAACCGCTAACCCAACGCTCCACATTCCCGCATTGCGCCCTTCTTCAATTCCGGGAACGGCATCATCCACTTTGATACAAGCGGATACGGAACCAACACCTAGCTCAATGACGTTCTGTAATGCCATCCAAGGTCCCGGACGCCCACCAGCAAGTAGATCATCACTTGCTATCCAGTAGTCGGGTTGGTAGCCCAATGCCTTTGCTGCTGGAACTAACTTTTCCATCACGGCACGAGGGTAACCTGAACAAGAGCCAATTTTAATATTTTGGTTGCGTAATGTAGCGATTGTGTCGACAACTCCGGTGATTGGCGCAGCAAAATCGACAACTTTAGCAATTTGCAATGGCATAAAGGCCGCGTAGATTTTATCGATATCCTCACTACTCATTGAGCGGCCAAACTTTGCGTTCCATAAAGCGTCTACTTCAGGCAATTTACCCAGTGCTTCAATATGTTGCCATTTTCCTAGTCCCATAGGAATGCGCGCTTGAGCCAATGTAATATTTATATCAAACACAGATTTAAATGCTTCGATGAAAATCTGAGTAGGGGCAAAAGAACCAAAATCTACAGTGGTACCCGCCCAGTCAAGGATAACGGCTTCAATACGGTTCATTTCTTTTCCTTATTTTTCCCAGTAAATGGCTTTTTTTATTGCCACCAACAATGCATCAATGTCTTTTTCATAAACTTCACCAATATTTCCAATACGGAAACAATCACTTTGCGAGACCTTGCCCGGATAAATGACAAAACCCTGAGATTTTAAACTCTGATAAAATTGCTTAAATTGGTAATCAGATGAATTTGGTGAGTAAAATGCGGTGATAATTGGCGAATGGAGGTTATCTTCTAACAACGTGGTAAAACCTAATTTACGCATACCGGACACCAACTTGTATTGATTCCCCTGATAACGTTGAAAGCGAGCGGCTACGCCACCTTCTTGAGCTAACTCCTTGAGTGCTTGGTCAAACGCCAATACGGTATGAGTTGGAGAAGTAAATCGCCACTTACCTTGGAAATCTTCCATACAGCGCCACTGCGCATATAAATCTAACGATAATGAACGGGAATGCCCCTTACAAAGTTCAAGCGCCTCGGTACGAGCGATAACAAAAGCGAACCCTGGAACCCCTTGAATACATTTATTCGCAGAGCTAATTAAAAAATCAATGTTAAGCTCAGCAACATCCATAGGGACCCCACCAAAACTGCTCATTGCATCCACGATATAGCATTTTTGATACTGCTTCGCTAACTTCGCGACTTTCTCGATCGGGTTTAAAATCCCTGTCGTAGTTTCACAGTGCACCATCGCAATATGAGTGATTTGGCTATCTTGTTGCAATAACTGTTCAATCTGTTGCACATTTGGCAACGACACTTCACCGCAATCATAAACACAATGAGCCACACCCAATCGCTGAGCCATTTCAGCCATTCGAGCACCGTAAGCGCCATTACTGATAATCAAAACTTTCTCTTTATCACCGATTGCACTACCTAAAACCGCTTCAACCGCATAGCTTCCACTTCCTTGAAGCAGGACCGAAGAATACCCTGCTTTGGCCGTTGCCAGTGCCACTAATTGTTGACGAATATTTTGTACAACGCCTAAATTATAATCATCATCCCATGTACAGCTATCAAACAGCATGGCTTCTTTCACCGTTTTAGACGTCGTAAGCGGCCCCGGTGTTAATAGCAAATAATTATTGTTTGTCATTCAACCCACCTATTGGTCTATACCAGATTTCCATTATAATGGTCGTAGGCTGCTTAAAAGGTCAAAGGAAAAGTGCTCGTGAAACAAAAAATTCATATAACTATGTATAATATGACTGAAACAATGACAGGAAATAACCATGAAATTATCAGCGGATGAAGCCCCGCAATATCTGCTTATCAAAGCCCAATTACAGGAAAAGATTCAAAATGGCTCGCTAAAATGTGGTGATAAACTCCCCTCGGAACGCGAACTTTGTGCCATTTTCAATACCACTCGTGTCACTATTCGCGAAAGTTTGGCACAGCTAGAATCCAGTGGGGCAATTTACCGGTCTGAACGTCGTGGTTGGTTTGTCACACCTGAGCGCCTTTGGTTAGACCCAACCCAAAATACTAATTTCCATAAACTTTGCCTCGAACAAGGTCGCCAACCGAAGACAGTTTTACTGGATGGAAGAGTTATTACAGTTCCTCTCGAAGCTATGGAGCCGTTAAAACTTCAATCATTTGAACAAATTTATTTACTCACCCGCCTACGTTTTGCTGATGACAGACCCGTTTGTTACTGTGAGAACCATTGTTTACCTGCTCGCGTTCCTGAACTGCTACGCCACGACCTCAACGGCAGTTTAACGGAAGTGTACGAAGCTCATTTCAATTTAATCTATACCAGTATGCATTTGTCTTTCTACCCAACGGCAATGCCTGCCCAAGCAGCACAAGCACTGGGGGTTACGGTTGGCCGTCCAGCCTTATTGTTGCAACGCTTAAACTATGACCAACATGGGCGAATTTTAGATTATGATGTTGAATACTGGCGCCACGATAGCTTGCGCATCGAAGTCGATACTTTGTGATTATTTCTATTTATAGAAAATAATTTTAGCTATTTAGCTGCATTTCATCTTTCTGTCATATAAACCCGTTAGCGTAAAAAACATCTGGTATATACCAGAATACATTTTACCTTAACAGGAGATAACCATGAAACGCACCTACTTAGCTGGTCTATTAATGGCAACCCTTTGCTCTACCTCTGTTTTTGCCGCTGATGTTGTGACTGTTTACTCCGCTGATGGCCTGCACGATGGCAACAACAGTTGGTATAAAAATCAGTTCGAGGCATTTACCAAACAAACAGGCATTAAAGTACAATATGTCGAAAGTGGTTCAGGGGCGATAGTTGAAAGGCT
The DNA here is from genome assembly GCF_028480325.1 of Providencia sp. PROV182. Taxonomy (NCBI): domain Bacteria; kingdom Pseudomonadati; phylum Pseudomonadota; class Gammaproteobacteria; order Enterobacterales; family Morganellaceae; genus Providencia; species Providencia sp. PROV182. The sequence continues at coordinate 36,741 of NZ_JAMPOL010000018.1, forward strand.
CGCTAAAGAACGCACCAATCCACAAGCCGATGTGCTTATTACCGTTCCGCCTTTTATCCAACGTGCCGCAAAAAACCAGTTATTAGCTGAATTTATGCCAGAAAATGCAGCAAATATTCCTAATTCAAATCACTTTTACACGCCGTTGGTCAATAATTACCTGACCTTTATCTATAACGCTAAGCTGCTTAAGTCTCCTCCTGAAAATTGGGACTCCCTACTCGATTCTCGCTTTAAAAATAAACTTCAATATTCAACACCGGGACAAGCTGGGGATGGTACTGCAGTGATGTTACAAGTTTTCCACAGTTTTAATGGCAAAGACGCAGGGTTTGATTATCTCGGTAAGTTGCAGGCTAATAACGTTGGCCCATCCGCCTCGACAGGTAAGCTTACCGCCCTCGTGAATAAAGGGGAGCTCTATGTCGCTAATGGCGACTTACAAATGAATTTATCCCAAATGGTACGTAACCCTAATGTCCAAATTTTCTGGCCAAAAGATGCCAATGGGGAACGTAGTACACTGGTTTTACCTTATGTTGTCGGCTTAGTTAACAACGGCCCTGAAACCGAAAACGGTAAAAAACTCATTAATTTCCTGCTGGATAAACCATCACAAAGCCGTGTTAGTGAGCTTTCATGGGGTATGCCTGTTCGTTCAGATATCACACCATCTGATAAGCAATACCAGAGCGCTGTCCAAATGTTAGAAGGTGTGAAAACTTGGCAGCCTAATTGGGATGAAGTTGAAGTTTCCCTATCCGATGATATTTCCCGTTGGCAAAAAGTCACTGATGGTGAGTAACTTGTGATGTTGATGAAACGAAAAGCCACTACTGCAATGCAGCAAACCGAGCACTCTGGGATCACATTAGAGTCTTTACGTGTCTCATATCATAATAATGTCGTGCTAAAACCTTTAGATTTAACCATCGACTCTGGGGAAATATTGGTGTTGATTGGCCCGTCTGGTTCAGGAAAAACCACGGTATTGCGAGCCATTGCGGGGTTTGCTCAACCTGACAGCGGGCGCATCTTATTAGGTGATATGGATATCACCCACCTTCCCCCATACCAACGCGGACTCGGTATGGTTGTACAAAATTATGCGCTATTTCCCCATATGAAAGTGGAAGAGAATGTCGCATTTGGCTTACGAGCTCAGAAACAACCTAAAGCACTCATTAACGAGCGAGTCATTGAAGCCCTTAAAATCGTCGGAATGACGGATTACGCAACCCGCTACCCTCACCAACTTTCAGGGGGGCAGCAACAGCGAGTTGCGATTGCTAGAGCGATAGCCGTAAGGCCTCGTGTTCTGTTACTCGACGAACCGCTTTCTGCGCTAGATGCGCAAATTCGTCATAATATGGTTGAAGAAATTGCCCGTTTACACCGCGAACTGCCCGATTTAACTATTCTTTATGTGACTCATGACCAAACTGAAGCTCTCGCACTTGGTGATAAAATTGGCATTATGAAAGATGGCTACTTAGTCGCACATGGTGAGAAAAATGCCTTATATCACCGCCCACCCAACCGTTTTGCTGCTGAGTTTTTAGGCCGAGCCAATATTCTAGCCGCTACTGCGCTTGGTTTTTCAACAAGCCCTGGAAAAGTGAATGTCAGTTGTGGTGGAACATTGTTGGAGGCTCATACATTAGGCATGCGAGCAGGCACTCACAAATGGGTGTGTATCCGCCCACAGCACATCACGCTAGTACCAAATTCCAATGCCACCAATCAATTACAGGCCACATTGACGTCTATTCGCTGGCAGGGGGATTTAACGCATTTAATTTGTGATGTTGCTGGTGAAGCCGTGAGTGTTGCCATCACCCATTTGGCCTCTCCGCCTAAAATAGGCGACAAACTCACTTTATGGTTTTCACCTGCGGATACCGTTTTAATTGAGGAATAACATGTCACATATTAGCGTGCCAAAAGGTTCATCAATAACGATAAAGCCCATTTATTGGATATTGCCGCCATTACTGGTGTTAGTTACGTTGTTTTTTTATCCCTTATTGTTGATAGCCCAACAAGCACTACAAAATGAGGCGGGTAGATGGGGGTTGGATGCATTTTGGCAACTTATTGAGTCAAAACGCTTTATTAATGGGTTATGGAATACACTCTACATCGCCATTTTGGCCACCTTAGGTTGCCTTGTGATAGGTAGTGTATTGTCACTGATCTTAGTGTTTATTCCTTTTCCGGGAAGCCGTTTTATCACGCAAGTGATTGATACTTTTATTGCTCTACCGACCTTTTTGATTACCCTCGCTTTTACCTTCATTTATGGTTCTGCAGGGCTACTCAATGGCACCTTGATGGCATTGTTTGATTTAGAATTCCCCCCCGTTGAGTTTCTTTATTCTATCCATGGGGTGATTTTGGCAGAAATTACCGTTTTTACCCCTTTGGTCATGCGTCCCCTTATGGCGGCACTGCGGCAAATCGACAAGAGCCAGTTAGAAGCGGCAAGTATTTTAGGCGCACACCCTGCACGGGTTATCGCGCAAGTTATTTTCCCTGCGGCGCTACCCGCCTTATTAGCAGGGGGTAGCCTGTGCCTGCTGTTAACCACCAATGAATTTGGCATCGTACTGTTTATCGGGGCGAAAGGCGTCAATACCTTGCCGATGATGGTATACAGCAAGGCAATATTAGAGTCAGATTATGCGGTGGCATGCATGATTGCCTTAATTAACATCTTGCTTTCACTCGGGTTATTTTTCCTATACAGAATGGCGACCACTCGCCTTGGAGTAAGGAATTAATTATGTTGATTTGGTCTAAAAAAGGACGAGCCACTGCCACTATCATTGCCATCAGCTTATTTGGTTTATTGTTTTTACTGCCTTTAGTGATGATTTTAATGTCGAGTTTCAGCCGCCAATGGAATGGCATTTTACCTTCAGGCTTTACTTTTGAACATTTTGTGAATGCGTTTAGTGGGCCAGCTTGGGATGCCATTTTATCCAGCCTAGTGGTTGGTTTTAGTGCCAGTCTATTTGCGCTGTTTTGTGGGCTTTGGGCTGCGTTAGCACTAAGAAGACACAGTGGGAAAATACAAAAGTGGCTGAGTATTGCATTTTACCTCCCCAGCGCTATTCCTTCTGTTTCTATTGGGCTTGGGATCCTTGTGGCATTCAGCCAAGGCTATTTACAGATGAACGGCACTTTTTGGATTGTATTTAGTGCTCATTTTGTGTTGATTTCTGCTTTTACGTTTAGCAATGTTTCCACTGGGTTAACCCGTATTTCTCCCGATATTGAAAATGTTGCTTTTAGCTTAGGCGCTTCTCCTTGGTATCGTTTATGCCATGTCACCCTACCACTATTGATGCCATGGATGATTTCAGCATTAGCATTAAGCCTATCACTGTCTTTAGGGGAACTTGGCGCCACGATGATGTTATATCCCCCGGGCTGGGCAACTTTACCCGTCTCTATTTTTAGCTTAACGGATCGGGGAAATATTGCTGACGGCTCAGCGCTGACAATTGTATTAGTTGCAGTAACATTATTCCTAATGTTTAAACTCGAAAAGATAGCGGTTAAATTAGGGCAAAAATAAATACAAGGCCAGATAAAAGCCCATAATGGGTTTTTATCTATTTTCCATAACGCTAAAAGTTATTAACGATAATACACTCACATTAACACCATTATTTAATTTAAAATTAATAAACTATATTCTTAAAATTAAATTAAAAAACCAACCATAAAAAAACACGCAGATTACTTAAGTAAAAAAACATAACCATTAAAATATATAACTATTAAATCAAATATATTATCTACGTATTTACACCCAAACGCTTAAATATGATAAACCGCCACGGTTTAAAAAAAGAGTTTTAAATCAAATTGAAATTCAAAAGCAAGATTAAATAGTTATTTAATCTCCGTCTATTTAATAGAATTAATATATTTATTAGAATATAAAACTTCTCAAAATCAATAAAAGGATTTTTATTATGTGTTTGCTAAAAAAAAGCAGCCTAGCACTCTTACTGTGTGTATCTTTACCCGCTCTATCCGCCGTTCAAAATATGCCAATCAATATTAAAGGCACATTCTCAAACGTGACCCAGCCTTGTACTGATGCCAAGCTTGAAAATACAACAAATTTTGGTGCTATCAATACATTAGAAAAAGTGGGTGATGAAACTGCATACCATAGCTCTGGCTCTTTATATTTTACATGTCAATTCCCTGCGAATGCAAAACTCACTTTCGTGGCAAATAATGCGCCAAACGCACCACATGTATTTAAAACCTCCAGCGATGCATTTGGTGTAAAATTAAAATATAACAATGTGGAAGTTAAACCTGGCCAAAGTGATGATATTAAAATCGGAAAAGGTGCAAATAATATTACATTTAATACCAGCCTAACTCGTTTAACGGCAAATGGTCCTAGTGACTTTGGTAATCACACCTTTGATATTACAGCTAATTTAGCCATTACTTACCAGTAATATATAAAAAATAGATATTTGTGGCTGAGTAAGCTCATTACTCAGTCACACAATAATGGTTTAATAATATAAAAATAGATAAAGCATGATTTATCATTTGAGAAATACTATGAGTTATGTCATTCCTTTAAAAGCATTATTACCCTACGTGTTATTACTCGGTGCAATTTCTATTTCTCAAGCGGCAACGCAAAATATGCCTATTCATATTAGTGGCTCATTTTCAGCAACAACCGCAATATGCCATATGTCGAGCGATATAATATCGAGCTATCGTGTATTATCTGTTGGGAGAAATAGAAATATAGGTCAAGAAATCGCACCGCATAAAATTGAGCTCAATATTGATTGCAATACGAACGCCAAAGCACAATTATCTTTTAACGCTCCACCAACCTCATATTCCAGTAAGTTGTTTCAAACTTCCAGCAATGCATTCGGCGTTAAATTAAGCTGGCAAGGGGAATCCATATTTCCTAATGAAAGTGTCGCCATTACCATGACTCAGAATCAAAAAAGCTACTATATCGATGCTGTATTAGTCAGAGTTGCCCCTAATGAGCCCGGAGATTATGGCGAACACTCGTTTAATATTGCTGGAAACTTAGCGGTAGATTACCCATAGATACTGGCTGGTTTCTACTATCGCTCAATTTTCCGTCATCTTGTTGATTTTTCCACTTTTATCTCATCGTCTAGTTTTTGTACAAAATAGAAACGTAAATGCAAAAATAAAAAAAATATATTTTTCTTTATGCAAACGCTTGCGTCATAGAATGAGATGCGTATAATGCGCCACAATTTGCCGGGAGAAACCATGAACGCTGCTGCTCTATTTTTTACAGAGAATACCTCCACTGCACTGCCTTCTGGCGGTCTGGACAGCCTGTTTTTCCCCTTCTTATTTATAGAAAAGCCCCTCAATTGAGGGGCTTTTTTTTGGCCTATAGACCTAACATGTCTTGCTGACACAGGAGAACAACAATGCCGAATCCTTTATACCACCGCGATATCATCTCGATTAATGATTTAGACCGTTCAGACCTTGAATTAGTGCTTAATGTTGCGGCTTCATTAAAAAAACAGCCGCAACCTGAGTTTCTAAAACATAAAGTCATCGCAAGTTGTTTCTTTGAGGCCTCTACACGCACACGCTTGTCATTTGAAACGGCTATCCATCGTTTAGGCGCTTCCGTTGTTGGTTTCTCTGATAGCACCAACACATCCCTCGGTAAAAAAGGGGAGACATTAGCCGATACCATTTCTGTTATCAGCCAATATGTCGATGCTATTGTCATGCGCCATCCGCAAGAAGGTGCCGCTCGCCTCGCTAGCCAGTTTGCAGGCCACATTCCTGTCATTAATGCAGGCGATGGTTCAAACCAACATCCCACACAAACATTACTCGACTTGTTTACTATCCAAGAAACGCAAGGCCGTTTAGAGAACCTGCAAATTGCCATGGTCGGTGACCTAAAATATGGCAGAACCGTGCATTCCTTAACCCAAGCACTGTCTAAATTTGAAGGCAATCACTTCTACTTTATTGCCCCTGAAGCGCTTTCAATGCCAAACCATATTCTGCACATTTTAGAAGAAAAAGGCGCAACCTACAGCCTGCATAATAATATTGATGAAGTGATGCCAGAACTCGACATTCTGTATATGACCCGTGTACAAAAAGAGCGCCTCGACCCCTCTGAATACGCGAATGTGAAAGCACAATTTATTTTAAGTGCGGCTGACCTGCATTGTGCAAAACCGAATTTAAAAGTCTTACACCCACTACCACGGGTTGATGAAATCGCAGTTGATGTGGATAACACACCTTATGCTTACTATTTCCAACAAGCAGGAAATGGGATTTATGCAAGGCAGGCATTGTTATCTCTAGTTTTAAATAAAGAATTAGCTATCTGAGGAGGACATACCATGACACAAGATCATAAATTACAAGTTGAAGCAATCAGCCACGGTACCGTTATTGACCACATTCCTGCTCAAATTGGTTTCAAATTACTAAAGTTATTTAAACTAACAAAAACAGATGAACGCATCACAATTGGTTTAAATTTGCCATCAAGCAATCTAGGTAAAAAAGACATTATCAAAATCGAAAATACCTTTTTAACTCCAGAGCAAGCTAACCAATTAGCCATGTATGCCCCTGAAGCCACCGTTAACCGTATTGAAGATTACCAAGTGGTAGAAAAGCTTGAACTCACACTGCCTCAGTATATCGACAATGTGTTAATTTGCCCAAACAGCAACTGTATTAGCCATAATGAACCTGTATCAAGCAGTTTCCGTGTGAAAAAAATCGGCAAAGAAGTCGCACTGACGTGTAAATTCTGCGAAAAAGAGTTCGATAGAGACGCTGTGATCAATAACCAATAGGTTGTTTTTGCGTAGACTGCGGTGTTGTGTAGGTGCAATCCATGTTTATAATGGTGCCTAACACCCCATAAAGTTATACTCAAAGTCACACCAAGCCACAAACACCGCTGTGGCTTGCCATATGACGAGTATTTTCTCTTTACGTGATGAAACGGAGTAGTTATGTCATACGAAATCAATACAGAAAACGCACCAGCAGCGATCGGTCCTTACGTTCAAGGCGTAGATTTGGGTAGTATGGTTATCACATCAGGGCAAATCCCTGTTGACCCTAAAACGGGTGAAGTGCCTGAAGATATCGCAGCACAAACTCGCCAATCACTGGCTAACGTAAAAGCAATTTTAGAAAAAGCTGGCTTAAGTGCGGCTAATATCGTGAAAACAACGGTATTTGTAAAAGATTTAAATGACTTTGCGACAGTGAATGCAACCTACGAAGAATTTTTCAAACAACATAATGCACCATTCCCAGCGCGCTCTTGCGTTGAAGTTGCTCGTCTGCCAAAAGACGTGAAAATTGAAATCGAAGCAATCGCAGTACGTAAATAACGATTAGTTCGAGCCAAACACCCCATGCTTTGGGTGGGGTGTCTTTCATTACTGTCTACCTCCGATACAGAATAAACTCCCCGCCACAGTAGTCATTTTCATGCTTTGCGAATAAAGAAAATCACATCTCTTTTTTTATTTAGCTCACTGATATGAATACTGGCAACTGAAAAGATTTATTTCCTCTGCGCTTTTGATCTTCATACAAATTATTTTTTTCTTTGTTTTAAATCAAATATTGGCGATCTAAATAAAAGCAAAATCCCACATATTGTGCTTTAATTGCACCTAATGACACAACATATAGTATTTATTCACATTTTATCCACAGATTAGTCCCCGTGATAAACATGGCGAATAGCTGAAGTCGTATTGTGGATAACTTAACAAGGAGAATGCCCGTGGGAACGGTTGTTATAAAAAGAGATGGTTGTCAGGTCGGTTTTGACCTTCCACGAATTCAGGAAGCCGTTAAACGTGCAGCGGCTGCTGTGAATGTTAAGGATGACGATTATTGTCTTCAGGTTGCTTCTGTTGTCACAGAGCAACTTTGCAGCCGTGACCGAGTGGATATCGCTGAAATCCAAGACGCTGTCGAAAACCAATTGATGGCGGGGCCTTATAAAGACTTAGCCCGTGCTTATATTGAATATCGCCACGACAGAGACAGCGAACGTGAAAAACGCAGCCAATTGACACATGACATTCGTGGGCTAATCGAACAAAGTAACGTCTCTTTACTTAATGAAAACGCCAATAAAGACAGTAAAGTGATCCCGACACAACGCGATTTACTCGCCGGTATTGTCGCTAAGCACTATGCAAAACAACATATTTTGCCGAGAGATGTCGTTATCGCACACGAACGTGGTGAAATTCACTATCATGATCTCGACTATGCGCCGTTCTTCCCGATGTTTAACTGTATGTTAATTGACCTTGAAGGCATGTTAACTAACGGGTTTAAAATGGGAAATGCAGAAATAGAGCCACCAAAGTCTATTTCAACCGCAACAGCTGTTACAGCACAAATTATTGCACAGGTTGCGAGCCATATTTATGGGGGCACAACCATTAACCGTATTGACGAAATTTTAGCACCATATGTCGCTATCAGCTACGAAAAGCACCTAAAAGTCGCCAAAGAATGGGGAATAGCAGACGCAGAAGGTTATGCACACAGCCGCACCGATAAAGAGTGTTACGACGCCTTTCAATCCTTAGAGTATGAAGTCAATACGCTTCACACCGCAAATGGCCAAACCCCGTTTGTCACCTTTGGTTTTGGTCTCGGAACCTCTAAAGAAGCACGATTAATTCAGCAATCTATTCTGAAAAACCGCATTGCGGGACTTGGTAAAAACCGTAAAACGGCCGTTTTCCCTAAGCTCGTATTTGCAATTAAAGATGGCCTAAACCATAAGCTAGGCGACCCTAATTACGATATCAAACAACTCGCTTTAGAGTGTGCCAGTAAGCGTATGTATCCTGACATTCTTAATTACGACCGCGTCGTTGATGTTACTGGATCATTTAAAACGCCAATGGGCTGCCGCAGTTTCCTTGGTACCTATGAAGAAAATGGGCAACAAATTCATGATGGGCGCAACAATTTAGGGGTTATCAGCCTCAATTTGCCTCGTATTGCTATCGAAGCTCAAGGCAATGAAGATGCATTTTGGGCATTACTGGATGATCGCTTAGCTATTGCCAAAAAAGCCTTAATGACTCGCATTGCCCGTTTAGAAACCGTAAAAGCACGTGTTGCGCCAATTTTATATATGGAAGGCGCTTGTGGAGTTCGCTTAAAAGCGGATGATAACGTCGCTGAGATATTCAAAAATGGTCGTGCATCTATTTCTTTAGGTTACATTGGGTTGCATGAAACCATCAATGCACTTTTTGGCACACAAACTCATGTGTATGATGATGAAAAATTACGTGAAAAAGCCGTCGAAATTGTCAACCGCTTACGCCAAGCCACCGATGAATGGAAAGCCCAAACAGGCTATGGTTTCAGTTTATACAGCACACCAAGTGAAAATTTGTGTGACCGTTTTTGCCGTCTCGATACCGCTGAATTTGGTGTGATACAAGGTGTTACCGACAAAGGCTACTACACAAACAGCTTCCACTTAGATGTTGAAAAACAGGTAAATCCTTACGATAAAATTGATTTTGAAGCGCCTTACCCTGCGCTCGCGAATGGCGGTTTTATCTGTTATGGCGAATACCCAAACTTACAACATAATGTTAGAGCCTTAGAAGACGTGTGGGATTACAGCTATCAACATGTGCCTTATTATGGGACTAACACCCCCATTGATGAGTGTTATGAATGCGGTTTCTCCGGTGAATTTTCCTGCACCAGCAAAGGTTTTACCTGCCCGGCTTGTGGTAATCATGATACTAACCGCGTTTCAGTTATCCGCCGTGTCTGTGGCTATTTAGGCAGCCCAGATGCAAGGCCATTTAATGCAGGAAAACAAGAGGAAGTCAAACGCCGTATTAAGCATTTAGGTAACGGCCAAATAGGTTAATGCCATGAATTATCACCAATATTATCCTGTTGATGTGGTCAATGGCCCCGGAACCCGCTGTACACTGTTTGTAGCAGGGTGTGTCCATCAATGCCGTGGTTGCTACAACCAAAGTACATGGCGAGTGGATTCGGGTGTGCCATTCACCCAAGAAATGGAAGACCAGATTATCCAAGATTTGCAGGACACGCGTATTCGTCGGCAAGGGCTTTCCCTCTCTGGCGGAGATCCACTACACCCAGCCAATTTACCTGCGGTGCTCAAGTTGGTAAAGCGCGTTAAAGCCGTTTGCCCAGATAAAGACATCTGGTTATGGACAGGATACACATTGGGTGATTTTACGCTTGAACAGCAAAAAGTGGTGAGTTTTGTTAATACCGTGATTGACGGTAAATTTGTGCAGGATTTACATGACCCGCGCTTAATTTGGCGCGGTAGCTCAAATCAAGTGATCCATAGGCTTCGTTAAATTTGGCATTCCCAATATAGCTTGGTGCCAAAACCTAATTTATTATCCACCATTTTGACATTCTGTAAGTGAAGCTGCCAAACTGGCAGTTTCGCTGCTATTGCCACAGGGAAGCGGCGGCAGTAGAAACCGCGAGCGAGTTGTGCTTCCTCACTTTCTAATATTTTAATTTCACCTGTAAATTGAATGCCTTGTATTGTATTCACAGCTTTAGTTTGCGCCGATATTGTGCCAGCCACTTGCGGGTTAGCCACCATCAATTGCCCATGCTTGGAATTCGGGTCTGTCATTAAAATCAGACACATCGTTTTCGCATCAAATGCATAGTAACAACTGGCAGGCCAGATATCATTGTTGTGATTAGCAAAAAGGGAAAAAACGTGTTGGCGAGCAATATAGCGTTGGATGTGTTTTAAAGCTTGTTCAGGCGTCATAGCGGTTTCCATATAAACCCGTTCAGAACAAGCTTTCGGGTTACCCCTAAGCTTGCTTAAACTGTTCTGAACGTAGGCATAAAATTCGCTATTACTATAGCCTAACTAGCTGAAATATTAACCTAAATTTTTTTAGGCCTATACGCCAACTAAATTCGAGTATTTATTCTAAATAATTCGTGGTACAGCTAGGCGGCAAGTGAACGAGACGCTAGGAGCATACATAAGTATGTGACTAGTGCGAGTAAACGTAGCCAACAACGCTGTGACGTGAATTATGACGAATAAATTTATTTATAAATAGCCGCGGTACCACTCATGCTATTCTCACCGCCAGCAGAAATCACTCGGAATGAGGTTGCGCCAGCTTCATCAGCTTTTTTGGCCAATTGTGCGGTCAGGTCATTTACACTCACAGCACCTGTTACTGAAACATAACCTGCTGCAGGCTGACTAGTATGTTGAACTTCTTCAGCAGCCATTGAGCCAAATGAAACAGCACCTAAAGTTAAAGCAGCAGCGAATAATGTTGATTTTTTCATTGTATATACCTTCTTGTAAAATTGATTTTTAGTTGGGATTTTTACTGTCCCTCTGTGATATGGATCATATTATGCGCTTTATTTTGAAAAGAGAATTAGCTAATTTTGCTATAGTCATTCAAATATTTTGAATGGAAACCTAGGTTGAGGTTACAAATTTGTGACAGTTTCATATCATTTTTTATTTAAATTTTAATATGTTATAAATATCTTACTTAACGAATATATTCGTTGTTAACCTAATATTTTCTTCTTATAAATCAGCACAGAATGATAAAAACAACCCTAGAAAAAAAACAATCAAAACAAAGTGATTGGTATCTTTACTTAGTAAGAGAGAAAAATAACGCCTTGTATTGTGGTATCACCACCGATGTACAACGTCGTTTTGAGCAACATAAGGCAGGAACAGGGGCAAAAGCATTGAAAGGAAAAATGCCACTAGAACTGGTATTTTCTTGTTTTATTGGTTCTCGCTCAGCCGCGTCAAAAATAGAATATCAAGTTAAGCAACTGAATAAAAAGATAAAAGAAAGGCTGGTCATTGACCAGCCTGATGATTTAACTGACTACTTAGCTAACTATAAATTATTGAAGTGTGAAGAGTAAGTCGCCAAACCTTGGTGTTCCCCGATTTCGCCATTTTCTAAGCCACAAACCAAAAAATGAGCCTGTTGTTCAGGCCATTGGCAGCTTACGCCGTGGCTTGAAGCCGGTTCAAAACCAAAACGCGAATAGTAGCCTTCATCTCCCAGTACAACGACAGCACCATAACCAAACTCATTAAGGCTATCTAACCCTTCATAGACCAGTTTTTCTGCGATCCCTTGGCCTTGATGCGCTTTACTTACCGCTAATGGCGCAAGACCTACCCATTGTACGTCTTCGTCGTTAACATCAACGGGTGTGAAGCCAACATAGCCAATCACTTCACCATCATCATTTGTTGCCACAACCCCGAGAGTTAGCAAACCATCCTCACGCAAATGTTGAACAAGGTTAGCTTCCGCTTCAGTTGGAAACGTTTCACGCAATAATTTATCAATACCCATTGCATCGACAGGGATTTCAACTCGAATTAACATGAAGTTAACGCAGGCGATTTATGCTCTGCGTCCTCAGTTTCATGCACGGTTTTAATCACATCTGCTAATTGTAATAGAGCAAAACGCAGCGGTGCTGGCATGTTTTCGAGTTCGAAAGCATCCATTAAATTCTTCACATAGAGTCCGAGCTCAGTATCCCCTTCAATCACCAATCTACGTTGGAAAAAGAGCGTATCGGGGTCTTCTTTACGCGCGGCGATCAGTACCAGATCATTCGCATTACCACTCACACTAACATCAGCCTCTGCATGCTGTTTTACAGACAGTTGGCCATCTTGCAAACTGATAAACCAGACTAACGCTAAGTCACGAACTTCAACCTTTAGCCATTTGTCTTCGAGAAAATCAAGTTCCCCTTCTTTTACTGATTCGCGAAATTGCCAACTTAGCAACTGCTCGAGAACCTGACGCTGTAATGCGAATGGGGTCACTTTTAAAGGCAGTTTCAAAAATGAAGGGCCTTTTGTGATGAGTTGAGAACGAATTTTACCTAACACAGTACTGACTCCCGTAGTAATTGTCTGCCCGTTTTCGTGTAACTACTTAACCGCAGTAGCAGCTCGAATTATTTAGGGTAACATATTGCATATTTAGATGATTAAATTTTCAACGCTAATAACCCCACTTATTGAAGTCATTAACCTAACATTTGACTCACGATAAGTTATCTTGCCAAAAAATGACATTATTGGTTTGATCCTATATCAATTTTTGCCCATCCCGCCAATATTTATTTCTCACTTCCCATTGATAAAAAACTATCTCTAATTACCGATACTATCCAATTAACGTTCAAAATTTAGTCAAAAATGATTCATTTTCCCTATTTATTAAACTTATTCCCTACTATTTGATACAGTTTCTTTATTACCCACCAGTCCCCTTATTTCCCTAACAACCTTAATTAACGAATACTGATATCCATTAACAATTTCTCTGCTCTAAATCAAAATCTATAACAGTTCTGTTGACTAGAATGGCAGCTATTAAATTTTATACAGGGATAGGACAATGGAATTACTCTGCCCCGCAGGGAATTTGCCCGCGTTAAAAGCGGCTGTCGATAACGGTGCTGATGCCGTTTATATTGGATTAAAAAATGATACCAATGCGCGCCATTTCGCAGGACTCAATTTTACTGAAAAAAAACTGCACGAAGCTGAGCGCTATATCCATAACCGTAAACGAAAATTACATATTGCGATTAATACATTTGCGCACCCTAATGGTTACGAACGTTGGCAAAATTCTGTCGATCTTGCCGCGGATCTCGGTGCCGATGCCTTGATCTTAGCCGATATCGCAATGTTAGAGTACGCGGCAAATAAATACCCGCATATTGAAAGGCATGTTTCTGTTCAAGCCTCTGCGACCAATACTGAAGCCATACGCTTCTATGAACGTAATTTTCAAGTCCATCGTGTCGTCCTGCCGCGCGTGCTATCTATTCACCAAGTGAAACAATTAGCCAAAAATAGCCCTGTACCGCTTGAAGTGTTTGCTTTTGGTAGTTTATGCATCATGGCTGAAGGCCGCTGCTATCTGTCTTCTTATCTCACGGGTGAGTCGCCAAATACCGTAGGTGCATGCTCTCCAGCCCGTTTTGTTCGTTGGCAACAAACTGAGGAAGGAATGGAATCACGCCTTAATAATGTGTTGATAGACCGTTACCAAAAAGATGAAAATGCCGGTTACCCAACACTATGTAAAGGACGTTATCTTGTCGATGAACAGAAATATCATGTCCTTGAAGAGCCCACCAGCCTCAACACCATTGAATTATTACCTGAATTAATGGCAGCGAATATTGCCTCTGTCAAAATTGAAGGCCGCCAGCGCAGCCCTGCTTACGTGACTGAAGTGACCCGTATTTGGCGCCAAGCCATCGACCGTTACAAATCCAACCCGAATAACTTTGTCACCGATCCTAAATGGCTAAAAGCATTAGGTGGGCTTTCTGAAGGAAGCCAAACTACATTGGGTGCCTATCATCGTAAATGGCAGTAATTTAAAAGGTAAATATCATGCAGTACTCGTTAGGATCTATTCTTTATTACTGGCCAAAGCAAACGCTGGAAGATTTTTATCAACACGCCATACAAAGTGACGCCGATATTATCTATCTCGGTGAGACAGTGTGCAGTAAACGTCGAGAAATGAAGCCCAATGATTGGATAGAACTCGCACAACAACTCGCGAAAAGTGGTAAACAGATTGTGCTGAGCACCCTTGCTCTCCTTCAAGCACCTTCAGAACTTAAAGAGATCAGCAAGTTAGTTGATAATGGCGAGTTTCTCGTTGAAGCGCATGATTTTGGTGTGGTCAACATGTTAGCCGAGAGAGGACTTCCTTTTGTCGCGGGCCACGGTTTGAATTGCTATAACGCACAAACCTTAAATATTCTCTTACGCCAAGGCATGGTGCGCTGGTGTATGCCTGTAGAACTTTCTCGTGATTGGCTAGTCAATTTACTTCACCAATGTGATGACATCGGTATTCGTGGCAAATTTGATGTTGAAGTGATGAGCTACGGTCACTTACCACTTGCCTATTCCGCACGCTGTTTTACTGCGCGCTCTGAAAATAAGCAAAAAGACGAGTGTGAAACTTGCTGTATAAACTACCCACAAGGGCGCAAGGTGCTTTCCCAAGAACATCAACAGGTGTTTACATTGAATGGCATTCAAACGCTCAGTGGTGCTTGCTATAACCTTGGCAATGACCTGCATTCAATGCATGATCTTGTAGATATTGTGCGCATTTCCCCTGAAAGTATAGAGTCCCTTGAGATAATCAAACAGTTTAAAGCCAATGAAAATGGGGATATTCCGCTGAATATCGTAAACCAAAACTGTAATGGTTATTGGCGACAAATTGCAGGGTTGTTGCTAGTGCCTTGATATACAATAGGTAATGAGCTCGAACTATAGCTCATTACCTTAACCAAATAATTCACTGTGCGAACCAATATCAACGAAAGTGATTAAATTACCTTTATCTGACAAGCGATAAACCAGTAAGAAATCACCACCAATATGAAGCTCCCTAGCTCCTTGCCATTCATGACCTTCTAATTCATGGTCAAGATATTCTTTTGGTATTATTTTTTGAGAAAACAGTATTTCCATAACGAGAACAGCCGCATTCATATCCCTACGGCCCGCTCGGTTATATCGTTCCCATGACTTCTTAAACGTTGGTGTATAAGCAACCTGCCTTGGTTGCTTAGCTCGCTTATTACTTGGCTTCTGAGTCAACTTTGCTTAACTCCACCATCATTTCGTTAATTGAATCGTAGTGCTGCTCAATAGCTTTAGCTTCTTTCAACGCTAGTGTAGTTTTCAGCGAAGGTTGCTTACGTTTGATTTCAAAGGGAACTCTTTGCTCTTGAACTACTTGTTCTAAAAACAAACGAATAGCTGCGCTAATAGTCAAACCACAATCTTGTAATACACTCGTGGCTTCCGCTTTTAATTGTTCATCAATTCGACTACGAACATCTGTTGTTTTCAATAGTGTTGACATATCATCCCCCTACACATATCAAACGTAGCTACATTGTGACTACATTGTGGTTGAGTTTAGCATTTGTCGATTAATTAGTCATTATTTCTTTAGGCCGCCTTTTCTAATAGACCATAAACACGATTAAATATTAATGCCGATGCCTGCGCCAGCGGTTAAACATATGGCTAATATGACGCAGTTCGCCATCTCGGAGCATACCAATAAATACCCCAATGACCGTATAAATAACCCCTAAAATCAGCATCATCACGATATCCATCAGGACATCGCTAAACGGTAGTCCCATTTGGTTAAGACCTGCCATAGCGTTTGTGGCCCATGTTGATGGTAGTGCTGATGCAATCATACGAACCCAATCAGGCATCGCTTGCAGTGGCCAAATCGTACCTGACATATAAAACACAGGGGTCGTAATAAATGCCAAAGTTAAATAAATCATTTCGACACTGCGCAAACATTCCGTCACTAACTTGCCAAGCCCCAGAACAGCCAAGAGGAATGGGAACGTGAACATCCAAATCACATACAATGGCGCTTCTTGCCGGTAACCCAATACCCACGGCCAAAGGGCAAAAAATACGGTAGATAAAAATAACCAAATCGGAATTAAAGCAGATAGTGCCCCTAAATAAACGGCTAATGGCGGTTTTCCTTTCGGCGTAGAACGGACCGCGATACTGACTCGCACACAGGCAATCAACAGGGAGTGCTGTAATAACATCACTAACAAGCCAGGAAAAACGATTGCTGCGAAGCTGATCCCTGGGTTATACAGTGGCTCAGTTTCACTGCGAATAGGGGTAATAATCACTTTCGCTTGTTCTTGGCTATAGCCTGCTTTAGTGAGTAACTGGGTGTTATAGGCATTGAGCAGTGTTTGGTAGGCTTTTGATAACTCTTGCTGAATTTGCCCACTTGCTAGCCGGTTGGTGCCATCACCATACACTGGCACAGTGATATTTTTACCACTCAATAAGTGTTGTTGAAAATCTGTTGGAATGATAATTATCGCAAATAACTTTCTCGCAATCATATCCTGACGAGCTTGAGCAAGGTTATCATAACTCTGCAATTGCACCTTCGGCGTCGCATCAAGATCACGGATTAACTCACGACTTGCTGTGCTGTGGTCCATATCAATAACTGCAACAGGTAAGTCCCAAAGAACAGGCTTGGCATAAACTAAGCTCATAACGCATAGAGAAACCAATAATAACAGCCACATCGGTTTTTCCAACATCCCCAGCAGCACTTTACGAAAGGTTGCAAAATAGATAGCCATTAGACAACCCCTCCTTGGTTTTCTAACCGTTTTACTAGTCGCTTACGGATTAAAAAGCCAATCACAAATGGGTAAATCAATAAAAATAGACACACTTGAACGATGCGAGTAAAAGAAATCTCCCGCAAGAAAATATCAAACATAGCATTCAATGTATGTGTAAGTGGTTCAATATTAGAAATAATCTGTGCAGGCAATATCATTGATAGCTCAGGCACAGCCATACCCGAAAAGGCTAAGGCGATACTCACCAGCATCCCTATCAAGCTATACGCCATGATGGCACTTGAGGTAAAACTAAACAGCAATAAACCGATACTTTGCGCTGCTATCACATAGAAAAACCCTAATACAATCATATATAACGGGTTCCCTACCACTTTAGCATCAAAAATAGTGACTAGCGCCGCAATCTCTACGGCGAGCAATATACTGAAAAATAAGGTGTAAGGAGCTAACTTCCCAAGTAACGCCATGACAAACGGTTTAACACTTTGTAAGGTAGAACCTCGTGACATGGTGTAGATTGTTGCGGTAACAACAAATAGCTGTAGCATATGAATAGTTGCAGCAAATTGTTGATAATAAATATAACTACCGCTCGGGTTGAACAAACTGTCATAAGAAAGTGTGACTTGAGCTAATGGCGGTAATGCCTTTCCCATGGACTTGGCCATCTCTTGGCGATACTTCGCATTCAGCTCTGCCACTAGCCCACTAAAATCTTGAATCGCATAACTGCCTGATGCATAAAAGAGCGCATTATAATACATCCGCAGCTCAGGCTGACGCCCTCGTAAGACATCTTCTTCAAAGTTATGAGGAATATACAATAACGCGTAATCTTTTGAACTACCGAGTCTTTTTAATGACGTACTCAAATTATCATCAATCGTTTTTACATCAGCGTGCGGGCCTGCGTTAAGGTCACGAATAATTTGCCGAGACACGGGGCTATGGTTGTCATCCACCACAGAAACGGGTAAATCCATTAATGTCCCCTCTGAAAAGTTAGCGCTAACTAACGTAAACAGCATTAATGGAAACAGCCAACTTAACCAATGAAAAACAGGGCTACGAATAGCCATTTGGGTTTCACGGCTAAAGGCGTGCTCAAAACCGTGCCAAGCGAACTTAAATTTCATGGCAACACCTTTTACTTATCCCAGTGCCATAACACACTCATGCCAGGCCTTAACCCTTCGATCGGCTCTACAGGATATAAGCGAATTTCAAATGTTTTTAAATCGAAGTCACCCGTTGCACGTGTTGCTCGCTTAGTAGCATAGTCACCTTTTGGTGCAATATAACGAATTTCAGCTTCAACCACCTTATTACCCAACGCTGGGATATCCAGCTGTACTTTATCGCCTTTTTTCACATCAACTAAAATATCTTCACGCAAGTTATAGACAAAATAAGCTTGCGGCAGGCGTATTAATGAGACCAAAGGGCTTCCTGCATTAAATAGTTCGCCAATTTCAGCGGGGATAGGTCCTACTTCCCCATCAACCGGGGCTTTAACTTGCAAATCATCCACCTGAACTTGCAATTCAGCCAATTTTTGTTCTGCTTGGTCAAGCGCCGCCTCATATTGCTGACGTAATTCAATACGGTCACCATGTAAGCCTTCTTCTAACCGTGCTTTTGCCCCCTGGACTTGCGAAAATGCCACTTCTTTGGCCTTACGTGCGTTATCTAACTCATTCGCTGAAACATACCCTTTGTTTTTTAAATTACTTAAACGGGCATATTCACGAGAGGCATTTTGATATTGAGAGTTGGCTTGTGCCAAGGTGGCTTGAAGATCACGAATAGTTTCTTCGCGAGTACCATTAATAGAGAGTTCTAGCTGCGCCTTTGCTTGGTCTCTTGCCGCTTTTGATGCTGCATACTGCGCCTGTAGCTCAGGGCTTTCTAATGTTAAGAGAAGTTGCCCTTGTTTTACATCATCACCACGCTCAATATGGCGCTCAATCACCCGCCCTTTTGCTTTCGAGGTTACGATAACTTCAGGTGCATCTACTTCCCCCTGTAACAATAAATATTGGTTATGGGAATGAAAAAGTGCCGCTGCTGCTATTAAGATAAGCATCAGCAAAATCAGTGCTATTGTTCTTTTTTTCATTATTTATGTGAACCTTAAATAATAACGGGGGAAACTACCATCCCTAGAGTATGACAAGAAAGTTAAATACAGCGTTAATAAATTCGTGCGCAAGATCACGAAAAGGTAGGTCATTGACTAATATTGAAGCGATTTCAGCCTTATGTCAAATATTGATGAGTGTACTTTTCTCAAATGTCGATTACTTAACCAGTGACTTACGATATAATTTCAAGCCGAATAAAGACTAATAATAGATAGCAAGAATAAATAATTCCGCCACAAAATAAAAATCCCACAATGTATCATGCTCTAAATAGTTCATATTGTGGGTAGGCGACAAGAGAAGATAGCTTGGGGAGCATACACAAGTATGTGACCCAAGGAGCTGAACGTAGTCAACACCCCCAGAATGTGAAACATGACGAGCCATGCTCTAAATAGTTCGCATTATGGGTAGGCGACAAGAGAAGATAGCTTGGGGAGCATACACAAGTATGTGACCCAAGGAGCTGAACGTAGTCAACACCCCCAGAATGTGAAATATGACGAGCATGTACGAATTTGACTTAATATTACTCCTCCTCCAGCAAATGTGCGTCTACTTAGTGATCGCATGGGTCCTCAGTCGTACCCCGCTGGTTACCCCATTACTTAAAGTCACTATTCGCTTACCTCACAAGGTGATGTGCTACCTGATTTTCTCAGTATTTTGCATTATCGGTACTTATTTTGGTTTGCATATCAATGATTCTATTGCCAATACTCGCGCCATTGGTGCCGTGCTTGGGGGCCTATTAGGCGGCCCCGCTGTCGGCTTTGCCGTTGGTTTTACTGGTGGGTTGCATCGTTATTCATTGGGTGGTATGAGTGCATTTGCCTGTATGGTTTCAACGATTGTTGAAGGGTTGATTGGCGGGTTAGTTCATCGTTACTTTATGAAACGTGGCGAAATTAATAAAATTTTTAATCCTATGATTGCCAGCTGTGTCACTTTTATTGCTGAAATCATACAAATGCTAATTATTTTATTGTTGGCAAAACCTTTCGATGAAGCCCTCGAACTTGTTAAAAATATCGCTGCACCTATGGTCATCGCAAATACGATTGGCGCAGCTATGTTTATTCGTATTTTACTCGACCGCCGCGCTATTGTTGAAAAATACACAACTGCATTCTCTGCTCAGGCGCTAAAAATCGCCTTAACCACTGAAGGAATTCTGCGTAAAGGCTTTAATGCTGATAACAGTATGAAAGTTGCCAAGATTATTTATCAAGAACTAGAAATTGGCGCCGTCGCCATCACTGATCGTGAAAAAATACTCGCATTTATTGGTATTGGCGCTGATCACCATCGCCCGGGAACACCGATTTCGTCGAGTCAGTCAAGGCAAGCTATTGAGAATAATGAAGTTGTATATGCCGATGGCAATGAAACGCCTTACAAGTGTTCATTAAGCCCCACCTGTAAACTCGGTTCTGCATTAGTGATCCCATTACGCGGGGAAAATGAAAAAGTCATTGGTACAATTAAACTGTATGAAGCGAAAAATAGCCTATTTAGCTCCATAAATCGTACCCTTGGTGAAGGCATAGCCAGCTTATTTTCCGCGCAAATTCTCGCGGGCCAATATGAGCGCAATAAGCAATCACTGTTACAATCTGAAGTTAAACTACTTCATGCGCAAGTGAACCCCCACTTTTTGTTTAATGTACTCAATACGCTGCAAGCCGTGATCCGCAAAGATAGCCAGCAAGCAGGCCAGCTTGTGCAGTATATTTCGACATTTTTTCGCAATAATTTAAAACGGCCTGAACAAAATGCCACGCTTGGTGAAGAAATTGAACATATCAACGCCTATTTGCAGATAGAAAAAGCCCGCTTTCAAGAAAGCTTACAAATTCATATTGAGATCCCAGATGAAGTCAAACAGGTTGAACTTCCAGCATTTACCCTGCAGCCACTGGTTGAAAATGCAATTAAACACGGCACCTCACAGTTATTAGAAACAGGATATATTACAATACGTAGTTATATCGACAGTGAACATGTCTACATCGAAATAGAAGATAACGCGGGGCTATACAAGCCCACTAAAAAGTCCGATGGCTTAGGAATGGGGCTAGTCGATAAACGCTTACGTTTAAAATATGGTGAACAATATGGTATCAGCGTAGAACATAAGCCAGAAAAATTCACTCGAATGAAAATTCGCCTGCCTTATTTGGCTACAACATAATAATGATTAAATTACCTCTATGAATGTATTGATTGTTGATGACGAACCTCTTGCACGGGAAAATGTGCGTTGCCTACTTGAAGAACACGATGATATTGAAATTATCGGTGAATGCGCAAATGCGATTGAAGCGATTGGGGTCATTCACAAAAAAAAGCCTGATGTGGTTTTTCTTGATATTCAAATGCCGCGCCTAACTGGCCTTGAAATGGTACGTATGTTAGATCCAGAAGACCGCCCCTATATCGTCTTTCTTACCGCTTTTAATGAATTTGCCATCCAAGCTTTTGAAGAGCATGCATTTGATTACTTGTTAAAGCCCCTTGAAACAGAGCGATTAAAAAAAACCTTAAACCGCCTACGTCAAGGTAAGCAAAAACAGAACCTTGAACTGCTCAGCAACAATGAGCCGCTCAAATTTATCCCTTGTACTGGCCATAGCCGCATCTATTTGATGAAGCTTGATGAAGTGCTATATGCCACCTCACGTATGAGTGGCGTGTATGTAATGAGCACACAAGGGCAAGAAGGCTTTACTGAGCTCACATTACGCACATTAGAAACTCGTACACCTTTAGTGCGCTGCCATCGCCAATATTTGGTCAACATGACTCAGTTAAATGAAATTCTGTTTGGCGACGGTGGACAAGCCGAGTTGGTACTCAGCTCCGGTGAACATATACCTGTCAGCCGCCGTTATCTCAAGCCACTAAAAGAGGCATTGGGTTTAGTTTGAGTGGTTAAATAATTAAAATCTCTGGCCCTCGCTGCTCTATAAGATGTAGCATTCTTAGAGCTGGGCCACTGGGTTTTTTTTCTTCTCTTTCCCACTTAGATACGCTTTCCTTAGACATGCCCAGCGCTAAAGCTAACATGGCTTGTGACATTCCATATTGAGCACGGAGTTGTTTGATTTGCGCACCGCTCATCATAGGTACTACCTTGATTTTATTATTTATTTTACGATTGCCAACCTTCTGTTCTAAATCAGTAACTAAACTTTTTGGTGCAGCATCAACCTGATGTAACTCTTTCGCTAGCTCAAGCATGTTTTCTAGTTTATTGCTCATCAGTAAGCTCCTCCAAAATATTATGTAAAACTAAATCAGCAATTTTATCATCTGTATAATTAAGAAAAAGTCGAGATAAATTCTTATACGCATCTAGTTCATCATCTTCAATTTCTTTTACTCCTTTAGCAGCTATATTGCATTTCTCCCAACCATCGGCAAAAAAGAGATGATGGCTAACTTTGAAGAATATAATAACCCTGACCCCACCACTTTTCCCTTTTCCATTAATGGCAATCCTTTTTTTAATTACACCACTTCCTAAGTCTGCTTCATAAACCCCCGCTAAAACTTCATTTGCAGCCTTAAGCAAGTGTTTATCCATTATCTTAATTTTTTTGGTGCTTCGCTTAAATGAGGAAATTTTATAGAACGCCACAACTACTCTCCATGTAGTACCTATTACTATAGTAGCAAGTGCCATTTTTGAAGACAATATATATTGTTCATTTTTAAAACAACAAAAAACCCGCATTTCCAAGAAGTGCGGGTTTTCATTTTATTAGGGAATAACTTCCCTAAAACCTAGCAATTACGCGTTATGGCTGCTGCTACGACGACGAGGTGCTGCATTAGTACCATCTTGACGTGGAGCAGAGTTACCACGGTCACGGTTACCACCGCCACGACGCTCACCACCGCTACGACGTTCGCCACCGCGCTCACCGCCACGGTCATTACGACGACCTGCACCAAAGCCACCTTCGCTGCCGCCATCACGACGACCACCACCACGACGCTCACCACCGCCGCGACGTTCGAACGGTTGTGCATCACCGATCAGCTGCATTTGAGTTGGTTTATTCAAAATGCGTGCGCGACTTAAATGAGTTAACACGTCAGTTGGCATGCCTTTTGGTAATTCAATTGTCGAGTGCGTTCCGTACAATTTGATATTACCGATATAACGGCTGCTGATATCCGCTTCGTTAGCAATCG
Organism: Providencia sp. PROV182; assembly: GCF_028480325.1. Classification (NCBI taxonomy): domain Bacteria; kingdom Pseudomonadati; phylum Pseudomonadota; class Gammaproteobacteria; order Enterobacterales; family Morganellaceae; genus Providencia; species Providencia sp. PROV182. The sequence goes on from NZ_JAMPOL010000018.1 coordinate 60,434, forward strand.
CACCAACAATGTGACGAACTTCCACACCATCATCACGGCCAACTTCAATACGGTACATTTCCATATCACCGACATCACGACGCTCACGACGTCCGCCACGCTCACCACGTTCTGCACGGTCAAAACCATTGCCGTTGCTGTTGCGGCGATCACCACGGCGATCATCGCGATCATTAAATTCACGACGTGGACGACGTGGCGCATCTGGTGGCAGGATCAGAGCACGTTCACCTTGTGCCATTTTCAGTAATGCTGCGGCTAAAGTTTCCATATCTACATCTTCTGATGGAGACATTTTTGCTAACAGTGAACGATATTGGTCTAAATCGCTGCTTTCTAATTGCTGTTGAATTTTCTCAGCAAATTTCGCCTGACGACGTTGGCTCAGCAGATCTGCATCTGGTAATTCAACTTCAGGAATAGTCAGTTTCATCGTACGTTCAACGTTACGTAGCAGACGGCGTTCACGGTTCTCAACAAACAGTAACGCACGGCCCGCACGACCCGCACGGCCTGTACGGCCAATACGGTGAACGTAAGACTCGGCATCCATTGGGATGTCATAGTTAACAACTAAACTAATACGCTCAACGTCCAAACCACGCGCTGCAACGTCAGTTGCGATCAAGATATCTAAACGACCATCTTTTAAGCGCTCTAAAGTTTGCTCACGCAGTGCTTGGTTCATGTCACCATTTAGTGCAGCACTGTTGTAGCCATTGCGTTCTAACGCTTCAGCCACTTCTAATGTTGCATTTTTGGTACGCACGAAAATAATTGCTGCATCAAAGTCTTCTGCTTCTAAGAAACGCACTAACGCTTCATTTTTACGCATACCGTACACTGTCCAATAACTCTGAGCAATGTCTGGACGGGTTGTAATGCTAGCCTGAATACGAATTTCTTTCGGGTCTTTCATAAAACGACGTGTAATACGACGAATTGGCTCAGGCATTGTTGCAGAGAACAGCGCAGTTTGGTGCTCAGCTGGAATTTGGCTCATGATGTTTTCAACATCTTCAATGAAGCCCATACGCAGCATTTCATCAGCTTCGTCTAAGACTAAGCCTTTTAATTTAGAAAGATCTAACGTGCCACGTTTTAAGTGATCAAGAAGGCGGCCTGGTGTACCCACAACAATTTGTGGTCCTTGGCGCAGTGCACGTAATTGTACGTCATAACGTTGACCACCATACAGGGCAACAACGTTAACGCGGTTCATATGTTTAGAGAAATCACTCATTGCTTCCGCTACCTGAACAGCCAACTCACGAGTTGGAGCAAGTACTAAAATTTGCGGAGCTTTTAAATCTGGGTCGATGTTATGCAGTAATGGCAAACTAAATGCAGCAGTTTTACCGCTACCTGTTTGTGCCATACCTAATACATCGTTGCCATCCATTAACAATGGAATACATTGCTGTTGGATTGGTGATGGTTTTTCATATCCCAGGTCATTTAGTGCTGTCAAAATAGATGCTGATAAACCTAACTCAGCAAAAGAAATATCGGTCTCAGTAGTCATGTAAAGGTGCCTCATACATAATGGCAGCCAGTTTACATAACCATGCGAAAATCATTTCGGTCATTTTCATTTAAAATGTGAACTGGCTCAAATTGTGTTTATTAAACGAACAAATAGGCCGTCACCCCGAGGGATGATGACTTAAAAATTTATCATGAAATGTTCGTCAGCTATTGCTGGCCCGATTCTAAAAGGTCGTCTTGTTCTTGGCCTAACAGCGCCAATTCCAACAATGCATAGCGGTGTTCAACAAAGCTGTGAGCGTTGTTAGCTACCGTCAGTTTGAATAACGCAACTGCGCTATCCTTATCCCCCAGACTTAGGTAATGCTTACCTAAATAGAAGTTAGTTTCACTGAGATGCTCAGCGAGCGAAGTGTTATCCGTAGATGTTTCTTTCAAACGCTCCATCAATGTATTTTCATTGATATTGCCAAGATAGAATTCTACGATATTCCAGCCCCATTGCCCTTTCTCCGCTTGGTTGTAGCGGGCAGCAAGATTATCTTGCGCCATACGCGGGTCTATGTCTTTCTCTACGAGGTAAAGCCACAGAGTACGAAAAGGATCATTTGGATCTATCTGATAATACGCCAGCAGATCATCCTGCGCTAGTTTGTACCGTTCACCGTAATATAATGCGATGCCACGATTCATTCGCGCGAAATTGTAAGTTGGATCAAGCTCTAAAACAGAATCAAACGCTTCATAGGCAGCATCATAATTGCCTGCCTGCGTAAAATATATCCCTAAAAAATTAAAAACTTCAGGAATATCAGGACGAATGGCTAACGCAGTTGAAAAATCATTACGTGCCAGCGCCCTTAAACCGAGACTATCATACAACACACCGCGCTCATATAAAAGCTGTGCGTATTCATCATCGGTTAAAGACCGACTCGCAAGGATTTGTTCCATACGAGCCAGTATCACTTCTTGTTGCAATGAAGGTTGAAGTGGAACGGCAAATACCTCGTTCTTTCGCCAATCTTTGCTACTACATCCAATAATAACAAAAAAGATAAGCGCCAAGAGCACACGCGGTAACGTGCGATAATCTCTCACCCGAAGACAGATACTGTTCAACATACTCCGCCCTTACATTACCACGCTTTACAAATGATGGTTTCAGCAAATTTAGGCTGATAGCGCCCTAACTTAATAGAGCGCTGTTAAGTCAGCTTACTCTGCTGAGTCCTGCGGTTGTGCACTTGCTTCTTCAGTTGCTACCGCTTCTTTCATGCTAAGACGGATACGGCCCTGACGGTCGATTTCCAATACCTTAACAGGAACTTCTTGACCCATTTGTAGGTAATCAGTCACTTTCTCAACACGTTTGTCCGCGATTTGAGAAATATGAACCAGACCTTCTTTACCGCCGCCAATCGCAACAAATGCACCAAAGTCGACAATACGGGTTACTTTACCTGGATAAATGCGGCCAACTTCAACTTCTGCTGTGATATCTTCAATACGACGAATTGCTTCTTTCGCTTTAATACCATCAGTTGCTGCAATTTTCACAGTACCGTCATCTTCGATCTCGATAGTCGTGCCTGTTTCTTCCGTTAACGCACGGATCACAGAACCACCTTTACCGATGACATCTTTGATTTTGTCTGGATTGATGCGGATAGTGTAAATACGTGGAGCAAATTCAGAGATTTCTTCACGTGGGCCATTGATTGCTTGTTCCATCGTACCAAGAATGTGCAAACGCGCACCTTTTGCTTGGTTTAAGGCAACTTGCATAATTTCACGCGTGATCCCTTCAATTTTGATGTCCATTTGCAGTGCACTGATACCTTCACGGCTACCAGCCACTTTAAAGTCCATATCACCTAAGTGGTCTTCGTCACCTAAGATATCAGACAGAACAACGAAATCTTCGCCTTCTTTTACCAGCCCCATTGCAATACCTGCAACAGCGGCTTTAATTGGCACACCAGCATCCATCAGTGCTAATGACGCACCGCAAACTGATGCCATTGATGATGAACCATTGGATTCAGTGATTTCAGACACAACACGTACAGTGTATGGGAAATCTGCGTGGTCAGGCATCACAGCTAACACACCGCGTTTCGCTAAACGGCCGTGACCGATTTCACGACGTTTTGGTGAACCCACCATGCCAGTTTCACCGACAGAGTATGGAGGGAAGTTGTAATGGAATAAGAAACGGTCAGTATATTCGCCCATTAATTGGTCGATAACCTGTGCATCACGCTCTGTACCTAAAGTTGCAGTTACCAGTGCTTGAGTTTCACCACGAGTAAACAACGCAGAACCGTGAGTACGTGGCAGAACCCCCGTACGAACGTCCAGTGCACGAACCATATCTTTTTCGCGGCCATCGATACGTGGCTCACCACGGATAACACGGCTACGAACAACTTGTTTTTCTAAGCTTGCTAAAATATCTGCAACTTCAGAAACATCAACGTTTTCGTCTTCAGCAACTAATACTGCAGTGACTTCTTCTTTGATTAAGTCAACCTGCGCGTAGCGCTCTTGTTTCTCAGTGATGCGGTAAGCATCGCCCATACGGCTTTCAGCTAATTGTGCAACACGGTCATGAAGAGCTTGGTTAACTGGCTCTGGCTGCCAATCCCATTTCTCTTTACCAGCTTCTTTCACTAATTCATTGATATTCTGAATAACAACTTGTTGTTGATCGTGGCCAAATACCACTGCACCTAACATTTGCTCTTCGCTCAACAAATCAGCTTCAGATTCAACCATTAATACCGCGTTATCAGTACCTGCAACCACTAAATCCAAACGGCTGTTTTTCAGTTCGTCTGCTGTAGGATTCAGAACATATTGGTCATTGATAAAACCAACACGTGCAGCACCGATTGGGCCATTGAATGGAACACCTGACAGCGCTAATACCGCTGATGCACCAATCATCGCAACGATATCTGGGTTAACTTGTGGGTTAACAGATACAACGGTCGCAATGATTTGAATTTCGTTATAAAAACCTTCTGGGAACAGAGGGCGTAGAGGACGGTCGATCAGACGTGCGATTAACGTTTCGCCTTCACCAGGACGACCTTCACGACGGAAGAAACTTCCAGGGATGCGGCCCGCTGCATATGTACGTTCTTGATAGTTAACAGTTAAAGGGAAGAAATCTTGACCTTCTTTCACTTTTTTCTGTGCAACTGCAGTCACGAATACTGCAGTGTCATCCATGTTAACCATAACAGCAGCAGATGCTTGGCGTGCGATCATACCGGTTTCAATCGAAACAGTATGTTGACCGTATTGGAATTTACGAACAATAGGATTTAACACTATATTACCCTTTTTGTAAGGCTACCTGAGATTCTCAGGGAGCATTGGTTTACTCTTCCTACTACAGCCTCGCGACTAATGAGAATACTGATGTTCTAGTGATCAATTCTCTCATTAGCCGCGCGAATCGGATGTAGCGAAGAGGCATTAATAAAAACAACTCACTACGATTTATAGCTTAGCATTTAAGTTAAGTATAATTCGAGTATTACTTCAACTTTCAAAATAACTTTTAGAAGAAAAGGGGCCTCTGGCCCCTTTTCTCTGAAACTGACTCTACTCGTCATACTTCAAGTTGCAACGTTGTTGACTACATTCACTCGTACTAGCCACATACTCATGTATGTACCTAGTAACTCACTCATTTGTCGCCTAGCTGCAACTCAAATTATCTAGAGTAAGATTAGCGGCGCAGACCTAAACGCTCGATAAGAGCAGTGTAACGCGCGATATCTTTACCTTTCAAGTAAGCTTGTAAGCGACGACGCTGAGCAACCATACGCAGCAGACCACGACGGCTGTGGTGATCTTTTTTGTGCTCTGCAAAGTGACTTTGCAGGTGGTTGATTTGTGCAGTCAGCAGAGCGATTTGAACTTCGCTTGAACCAGTGTCATTTTCACCGCGGCCGAACTCAGCAACGATTTTAGCTTTCGCTTCATTACTTAGAGACATAATAAACTCCAAAATGATTAATGTAAGTGATGAGAGCCAATCTCTAATTTAGCATCTCAAGATTAAGCGCCGCTATTCTACGCTGCTTAAGGCAGCAAAGCAATAAGCGCCACTACACGGACTGTTCATTTTCCACAACCAAACGCTTCGGTGCTATACGGCCATCTTCACTCACCAGAGCAATACCGATAAACCGCTGCTCAGCGCCACAAGTGACTCGAACCATACAACCTTCTTCAAGGCCTTGGACTGCGGCTCTCACAGGTTGACCCTGCTTAAAATAAGCCGCTGTTTCTTCTGTAATATTTACAGCTGGAAAATGAACGACTGCCGTATCCATTGGCAACAATAGAGAGTCGAGCAATGACTCAAAAGAACCTTCACCCGCATCTACTTTTGCCCGTAAATCAGCTAATTGTTCTAATGTTACCATTCGCTCATAAGGGTAATTAGCCACTTGCACTCGACGCAGGTAAATCACATGCGCACCACAGCCTAACATCTCACCTAAATCATCGATAATTGTACGAATATAGGTTCCTTTAGAACAGTGTATCTCCAGTTCTAATTCATTATTTTCTAAACGAATAAACTGCAATTCATACACTGTAATTGGGCGAGCTTCACGCTCAACTGTAATCCCTTTACGCGCATATTCATACAACGGACGACCTTGGTGTTTCAACGCTGAATACATTGAAGGAACTTGTAATGTATCACCACGGAAAAATTCTAAAGCATCATCTAGTTGCTGCTGTGTAAACTCTACGTTACGCTCACTAATAATTTCGCCATGTGAATCTGACGTATCAGTGCGTTGCCCAAGACGTGCAATCACGCGATAACGTTTATCTGAATCGAGTAAAAACTGGGAAAATTTCGTCGCTTCGCCGAGACAAACAGGCAACATACCTGTTGCGAGAGGGTCAAGTGCCCCCGTGTGCCCAGCTTTATTGGCATTAAAAAAGCGCCGCACTTTTTGCAGCGCATCATTTGAAGAAATGTCCGTGGGTTTATCCAGCAGCACTACGCCGTCAATATTACGGCCGCTACGACGACGCCCCATTATTTTTCCTCTTTATCACTAACATCCGCACGACGTTTTTCATCATCGCGGATCACATTTGACACTAAATTAGACATCCGCATACCGTCAACAAGAGAGTTGTCATATTCAAATGTTAACTCAGGAATAATACGCAAACGCATTGCTTTTCCAATTAATGAACGTATAAAGCCTGATGCTTCATTTAATGCTTTAATGCCATCTGCAACCATTTCTTCTTCGCTTTTATCGTTAGCGATATTGAAGAAGGTCACAAAGACTTTACCGTATGCGAGATCGCGAGATAACTCGACACCTGAAACGGTAGCCATACCAATACGTGGGTCTTTGATCTCACGTTGTAAGATGATCGCAATTTCTTTTTGCATCTCTTGCGCAACGCGTTGTGCACGACTGAATTCTTTTGCCATCGTTATATCTCCTGACAATAAAGGGGGCAAGCGCCCCCTCATTCATACTGTTTTCTCACCACGACATTTCGTGGGTACTCACAAAATTAACCGTCAATAGAACGTTTAACTTCAATAATTTCGAAAACTTCAATCATATCGCCTACACGAACATCGTTGTAGTTCTTAACGCCGATACCACATTCCATACCGTTACGAACTTCATTGACGTCATCTTTAAAGCGACGTAGTGACTCTAGCTCACCTTCATAAATAACCACGTTATCACGTAATACGCGGATTGGGTTATTACGTTTGATAGTGCCTTCAGTGACCATACAACCAGCAACCGCGCCGAATTTCGGTGATTTAAATACATCACGAACTTCTGCAAGTCCAATAATTTGCTGTTTGTACTCAGGCGCTAACATACCGCTCATAGCTTGTTTGATTTCATCAATTAAGCTATAGATAACAGAGTAGTAGCGTAAGTCAACACTTTCACTTTCAATTACGCGACGAGCAGAAGCATCTGCACGTACGTTGAAGCCTAAGATGATAGCATTCGATGCCGCAGCTAATGTTGCGTCAGTTTCAGTGATACCACCTACACCAGAACCGATGATTTTAATTTTAACTTCATCAGTCGACAGCTTCATTAGAGAGTCGGTAATTGCTTCACAAGTACCTTGTACGTCGGTTTTCAGAACGATGTTCAGCTCAGACACTTTACCTTCTTCCATGTTAGCAAACATGTTTTCCAGTTTAGATTTCTGCTGGCGAGCTAATTTAACATCACGGAATTTACCTTGACGATACAAGGCAACTTCACGTGCTTTTTTCTCGTCACGTACAACGGTAGCTTCATCACCCGCTGAAGGTACGTTAGATAAGCCTAAGATCTCAACAGGCATTGAAGGGCCTGCAGACTGAACTTCTTTACCTAATTCGTTACGCATTGCACGAATACGGCCATATTCGAAACCACACAGGACAATATCGCCTTTGTTCAGTGTACCTTCTTGAACTAAGATTGTTGCAACTGGGCCACGACCTTTGTCTAAGTACGACTCAACAACGACACCACTTGCCATGCCTGCATATACCGCTTTCAGTTCTAAAACTTCAGCTTGCAGCAAGATAGCATCGAGCAACTCGTCAATACCGGTACCTTTCTTAGCAGAAACACTGATGAACTGAGTATCACCACCCCAGTCTTCAGAAATAACACCGTACTGAGACAGCTCATTTCTAACGCGGTCTGGATCAGCTTCTGGTTTATCAATTTTGTTTACTGCAACAACAATTGGTACACCCGCTGCTTTCGCATGCTGAATAGCTTCAATTGTTTGTGGCATAACACCATCGTCTGCAGCAACAACCAGAACAACGATATCCGTTGCCTGAGCACCACGAGCACGCATTGAAGTAAACGCGGCGTGACCTGGGGTATCTAAGAAGGTAATCATACCCTTATCAGTTTGTACGTGGTAAGCACCAATGTGCTGAGTAATACCCCCCGCTTCACCTGATGCCACTTTCGTTGAGCGAATGTAGTCAAGTAGAGAGGTTTTACCATGGTCAACGTGACCCATAATGGTCACAACTGGCGCACGTGGCTCTTGAAGTGCAGAACCTGTATCACGGTCATTCATTACCGCTTCTTCTAATTCGTTTTCACGACGCAGAATAACTTTGTGACCCATTTCTTCTGCAACTAACTGTGCAGTTTCTTGGTCAATCACTTGGTTGATAGTCGCCATTGCGCCCATCTTCATCATCGTTTTGATGACTTGAGAACCTTTTACTGCCATTTTATTAGCAAGTTCACCAACAGTGATTGTTTCACCAATCACAACATCACGGTTAACCGCAACTGCTGGTTTAGTAAAGCTTTGTTGTAAAGAACTACCTTTACGTTGCTTACCTTTGCTGCGACCCGAACGGCCTGCGGCACGTTCTTCTTCGCGATCTGCTTTTTCAGAAAGTTTATTACCTTTCTTCTGGCGAGGTGCTTTTGCAGTACGATTACGTGAACGACGGCCTTCTTCTTTCTCATCACTTTCATCTTCAGCTGCACGAGCGTGCGTTGAAGTTGTTGTGTGATAATCGCTGTCTTCTTCAGTTTTCGTTTCAGCAGTCCACTTTTCACCGTTTTCTTCTGCCATTTTGCGTGCTTCTTCAGCTACGCGACGTGCTTCTGCTTCAACTTTGCGCTGAGTTTCTTCTTCAGCTTTACGTTTTAGCTCCGCAGCTTCAGCTTCACGGCGTTGTTTGTCGGCATTACTTTCTACAGCTTTGCCTGGTTTTTGTTGATTTTCGCTTGGTTTCACTTTTTCTCTTTCCGCTGCTTCGCGCGTAGCTTTATCTGCTGCTTCACGTTTTGCTTTCTCTTCGGCTTCACGTTTTGCCTTTTCTTCCGCTTCACGTTTAGCTGTTTCTTCTGCTAATCGTTTTGCTTCTGCTTGACGTTGTGCCAGTTCTTCAGCTTCGCGCTGTGCCTGCTCTTCCGCTTCACGCTGCGCCTGCTCTTCCGCTTTTGCTTCTTCAGCATCACGGTTCACATAAGTGCGTTTTTTGCGGACTTCGACATTTACCGATTTGCTTTTGCCACCGGTGACGGGGACACTCAGCGTACTACGAGTTTTGCGCTGTAGTGTCAATTTGCTTGGCTGACCCGCTACCCCGCCTTGTTCACGGTTTAAATGGCTCAGTAAAGCTTCTTTTTCTGACTGGCTAACAGAGTCATTCTCACCTTTTTTGATCCCTGCTTCAGCAAATTGCTGTACCAGGCGATCAACTGTGGTTTGAATTTCCGTTGCCAATGTTTTTACAGTTTCTGTCATGCCGTTCCTTCCTGCTACAGTGTTTACGCATCGTTACCGAACCAGCAAATATTACGTGCGGCCATGATGAGCGTACCTGCTTTCTCATCATCCAGACCTTCAATATCAATCAGGTCGTCGATGCCCTGCTCAGCAAGATCTTCCAGTGTACAGATTCCACGAGTAGCCAAATTATAGGCAAGAGTACGATCCATACCTTCAAGATTCAATAAATCTTCTGCTGGCTGATTATCACCTAGGCTCTCTTTTTGAGCCAATTCTATTGTGGTGAGGGCCGCTTTCGCTCTTTCACGTAGAACTTCAACAGTCTCTTCGTCAAGACCATCAATTTCCAGAAGTTCATTAATAGGCACGTAAGCCAGTTCTTCTAACGTCGAGAAGCCTTCTTCAACAAGTGCAGTGGCAAACTCTTCATCAATATCAAGATGCTTGGTGAATGTATCAATAGAAGCATGTGCTTCTGCCTGATGTTTTGCATTAAGCTCTTCTGCGGTCATGACATTTAATTCCCATTTGTCATCACCACGGTGTTTTTTCAGTAACTGAGCTGCCAGACGAACGTTTTGACCGTTACGTCCAATGGCTTGTGCCAAATTACTACTTTCTACGGCAACATCCATCGTACATTTGTCTTCATCGACTACGATAGATGCAACATCAGCCGGAGCCATTGCATTAATAACGAATTGAGCTGGGTTATCATCCCATAACACAATATCAATTCTTTCGCCGCCTAATTCACTAGAAACGGCTTGAACACGTGCACCACGCATACCAACACAAGCACCAACTGGGTCGATACGCTTGTCATTAGTTTTAACTGCGATTTTTGCACGAGAGCCTGGGTCACGAGCAGCGGCTTTAATTTCAATAATTTCTTCGCCGATTTCTGGCACTTCAATGCGGAATAATTCAATCAGCATTTCAGGGCGAGAACGCGTAACAAAAAGTTGCGCGCCGCGTGCTTCAGGACGAACATCATACAGGACTCCGCGGATACGGTCACCTGGACGGAAGTTTTCACGTGGCAACATATCTTCACGCAGAATAACGGCTTCCGCGTTATTGCCTAAATCTAACGTGATATTTTCACGATTAACTTTTTTCACCTGAGCAGTGATAATTTCACCTTGTTGCTCACGGAATTGGTCAACAACCATCGCACGTTCTGCTTCGCGCACTTTCTGTACGATAACTTGTTTAGCTGTTTGGGTAGTAATACGGTCGAATACAACAGATTCAATTTGATCTTCGACGTACTCTCCAAGCTGGAGCGCTGGGTCTTCATACTGAGCCGCTTCCAACGTAATTTCACGCGTTGGCATTGTGACTTCTTCCACAATTAACCAACGACGGAACGTGTCGAAATCACCTGATTTACGGTCAATTTCTACACGAACATCAATTTCTTGCTCGTATTTCTTTTTAGTCGCCGTCGCTAATGCAGTTTCCAGAGCCTCGAAGATTTTTTCACGAGGGAGGGATTTTTCGTTAGAAACCGCTTCTACAACAGCCAGAATTTCTTTATTCATCCTAGTTGCCTCATTGAACTTTATTAAAAGTGGGGTACCAAGTTAGCTTTCTGGATGTTGCCGAGGGCGAACACCTCATCCTTACCATCTACAGTAACCGTAATCATTTCACCGTCTATGGCCTTAATAATTCCTTGCCACTTACGGCGGTTCTGCATTGCTATACGCAAAGTCAATGCCACCTCTTCCCCCATAAAACGCTCATAATGCGCAATGGTGAATAATGGACGTTCAAGCCCTGGTGACGATATTTCCAGGTTATAAATGACAGAGATTGGATCTTCAACGTCCAATACTGCACTGACCTGATGGCTGACATCAGCACAATCATCAACAGTGATGCCTTCTTCACTATCAATGAAGACACGCAGTGTTGATGTACGGCCACGGACAAACTCTAAGCCTACAAATTCAAAGCCTAGCGCCTCCACAGGTGCTGAGATCATCTCTGTTAATTTCTGTTCTAATGTGGACAAGCCCACCCCCAGACATAAAAAAAGGGCTATAAAAGCCCAGTTAATTCGATTGTCAAATAACAAAAAACCCCGAAATTCGGGGCTTTATGCAACTGGACCCTGTAGTGCACGGGTTCACCATATTCTTATTATACCTGTAAAATCTAGAGAAATCGATGAGAAATTTTGAGAGCTGTTAGATAACTGCACTTGATTACTACACCGGATAACTACTATAGACCACGATACTGACAAGGTATGTTGAATAAGAAATGGTTGCGGGAGCCGGATTTGAACCGACGACCTTCGGGTTATGAGCCCGACGAGCTACCAAGCTGCTCCATCCCGCGTTCGAAAGCGTGTCATATTCTACACAGATAACCTGTAAATCACAAGCATCTTAAATAATGGTGCCGAGGACGGGACTTGAACCCGTACGCCCGTTTTGTAGGCACTACCACCTCAAGGTAGCGTGTATACCAATTTCACCACCTCGGCACTGAGGCGAGGTTATCAATATTCAATCAATAACCTCAAATTTTAACTTCTTGCTCATCGCTGAGCTTACTACTTAATGATGGCATTAGTTGCCTTCATTCGGAATCTTTCACACTTAACGAGGGATATCGCTCGTTGGTGTAGCTGGTGCTGCCGGAACGTCTGTTGGTTGCTCGACTTTTGTAGGTTCACTAATGTTTTCCCACTTACTACCACTACCAGTTCCGTACTTGTTGGCAGTCATGTTGCCAAGTATTAAACTGATGATGAAAAACACAGCAGCCAAGATTCCAGTCATACGGGTCATGAAGTTACCTGAGCCCGATGAACCAAACAGTGTTGCAGAAGCGCCCGCACCGAATGAAGCTCCCATGTCAGCACCTTTACCTTGCTGTAACATAATCAGACCAATAAGCCCGATAGCCGCTAGCAAGAAAATAATTAAAAGAGCTACATACATTTGAGTTACCTATTCAGTTGCGGTGCATAGCCTAATGCTATGACCTTTATCACTGCACACCTGCTCATTTCGGCCGTAAAGAAACACTCTTACGGGATTGAGCAGGTGCGAATACTAACCAAAGCTGAGCCGACAAGCAAGTCTATTTTAATTCCATTTGATTATTTGCAGAAAAAAACAACAAATTATCAAAATATTGCTCAGCTTCACCAATAACAACTTAGCCAGCTGCTTTTACTGCATCAGCAATATGGTTTGCCATTGCAGTCACATCAGCTTCGTTTTCACCTTCAACCATAACTCGGATTAATGGCTCTGTTCCTGATTTTCTCAGTAATACGCGGCCTTTTCCTGCCAATTGTTTTTCGACTTCTTCGTTCGCTGCAACAACTGCATCACTTTGTAATGGGTCGTGTTGGCCTTTGAAACGTACGTTAACTAGCACTTGTGGTAATAATTTCATACCGCTGCATAAATCATGTAGGCTCATATGGTTACGTACCATAGCGCTTAATACCTGCAAGCCTGCAACAATCCCATCACCAGTGGTCGTTTTATCTAATAAAATCACGTGGCCTGAGTTTTCAGCCCCCATGCGCCAACCTTTTTCCTGTAATTTTTCGAGAACATAGCGGTCGCCCACTTTTGCACGCTCAAAAGGAATTCCTAGCTGTTTTAGGGCGATTTCTAAACCCATATTACTCATTAATGTTCCCACTACCCCACCTTTTAACTGGCCTTGGCGTAGCGCTTCACGAGCAATAATGAAGAGAATTTGGTCACCATCGACTTTTTCACCGAGGTGATCAACCATAATAATGCGGTCACCATCACCATCAAATGCTAAACCGACATGCGCTTTTTCTTCCAAAACTTTTTGTTGTAACTGGCGAACGTCTGTAGCGCCACACTCTTCGTTGATGTTGATTCCGTTAGGATCGCAACCGATAGTGATGACTTCTGCCCCTAACTCACGGAACACATTTGGTGCGATGTGGTAAGTAGCCCCATTAGCACAATCAATGACAATTTTTAAACTTGCAAGGCTTTGTTCGTTCGGGAACGTACCTTTACAAAATTCAATATAACGGCCGGCAGCATCTACAATACGGTTTGCACGACCTAATTCAGCTGACTCAACGCAGGTGATCGGCTTTTCCATTTCAGCTTCAATGGCTTCTTCGACTTCATCAGGCAGCTTAGTCCCATCAATTGAGAAGAATTTAATCCCATTATCATAATATGGGTTATGAGACGCTGAAATAACAATTCCCGCTTCTGCGCGGAAAGTACGTGTTAAATAAGCAACCGCTGGGGTTGGCATTGGACCTGTGAAAGATGCGGATAAACCTGCCGCTGCTAAGCCCGCTTCTAATGAAGATTCCAACATATAGCCAGAAATACGCGTATCTTTACCAATAATAATTTTACGTGAACCATGACGAGCGAGGACTTTCCCTGCCGCCCAGCCTAATTTTAAAACAAAATCAGGGGTAATTGGGCTATCACCCACTTTGCCACGAATACCATCAGTACCAAAATATTTACGGTCGCTCATACGCTTATTTTTCCTTTTCTGACAGAGTCATCTGTACCACTTGCATCGCTTGCACGGTTTCTTTGACATCATGAACTCGAATGATGTGAGCCCCTTGCATCGCAGCAATCACTGCACAAGTTAGGCTGCCTGCGAGGCGTTCTTGTGGTGGAACATTCAATAATTGTCCAATCATAGATTTACGTGACATCCCTGCCAATAGCGGTAGTCCGAAATTATGAAATTGTTCTAAGTTTGCCAATAACTGGTAATTATGCGACAAGTTCTTACCAAAACCAAAGCCTGGATCAAGGATAATTTGTTGCCTCTCTATCCCTGCGCCCACACACCGGGTGATTTCAGCATCAAGATAGTCTTTTACCTCACGCACCACATTTTCATAATTTGGCGCTTCTTGCATCGTTCTTGGCTGGCCTTGCATATGCATAATACAAACGGGTAAACCTGTTTTCGCGGCGACGACTAATGCGTCTGGCTCATGTAGAGAACGAATATCATTGATGATATGCATACCTGCGTTTGCTGCTTCCGCCATGACTTGGGCTTTAGAGGTATCGACTGAAATCCATACATCAAAACGCTGGGCTATTGCTTCAACAACAGGAATAACCCTATCAAGTTCCTCATTCACAGAAACTTCGGCAGCCCCTGGACGGGTAGATTCGCCACCAATATCAATGATAGTCGCACCGTGTTGCACCATTTTTGCCACATGTTCAAGCGCATCATGATAACGATTATGAGTGCCACCATCTGAAAATGAATCAGGAGTGACATTCAAAATCCCCATCACCTTAGGTGTGGATAAGTCAAGGACACTGCCTCTCGCTTTGATTTGCATTGTTATTTTTCCTTAACGAAAAAAACCCCAGCGAACTGGGGTCTTAATATTTTATTTCACGACCGCTTATTGTGGTTTGCTGTCGTTATTATCTGATGGGTTTGATTCATCAGCATTATTACTATTACTTGTGTTATTTGGTTCTTCAGACTGTGGTTTTTCCGCTGTAGGTTCCGCTTTTGGCGCACCTGTACCGAACGAACCAGTGACATTACTCACTTTTTTGTCTTCATCCCAACCTGCTGGCTCACGCACTGGACGGCGGTTCATCAGGTCATCAATCTGTGGCATATCAATGGTTTCATATTTCAATAATGCATCTTTAGTCGCATGCAGAATATCAATATTGTCTTCCAATGTTTTGTATGCCAATTGATAACAGTGGTCCAGAATTTTTTTAATTTCTTCATCGACAATACGTGCTGTCTCATCAGAAATTCCTGAACCATTACCTGAAGAGCGACCTAAGAACGCTGGGCCTTCTTCTTTCGAATACTGCATTGGGCCTAAGCGGTCAGAGAAGCCCCACTGAGTCACCATGTTACGTGCCGTATTCGTCGCAAACTGAATATCGGAAGAAGCACCCGTTGTGACTTTATCGCGACCATAAATCAGTTCTTCTGCAATACGACCTGCATATGCCGTTGCAATCATACCTTCGAGCTTCAAGCGGCTACGACTGACTTCATCACCTTCTGGTAAGAAGAAAGCAACACCTAACGCTTGCCCACGCGGAACGATCGTGACTTTATGGACAGGGTCATGTTCTGGCATTAAATGACCGATAATCATATGACCACCTTCATGGTAAGCCGTTGATTCTTTTTGCTCTTCGGTCATCATCAGAGAACGACGCTCTGCACCCATCCAAATCTTGTCACGCGCTTTTTCAAACTCAACCATAGAAACAACACGCTTATTCGCGCGAGCAGCAAACAATGCGGCTTCGTTCACTAAGTTTGCGAGTTCAGCACCTGAAAACCCAGGTGTTGCACGTGCAAGAATGAAAGTATCTACATTTGGGTCAATAGGAACACGACGCATATGTACTTTCAGAATTTGTTCACGGCCACGAACGTCTGGTAAGCCAACGACTACCTGACGGTCAAAACGACCTGGACGTAATAAAGCAGGGTCAAGTACGTCAGCACGGTTAGTTGCTGCTATAACAATGATCCCCTCATTACCTTCGAAACCGTCCATCTCAACTAGCATTTGGTTCAGTGTTTGTTCACGCTCATCGTGACCACCACCAAGACCCGCACCACGTTGACGACCTACCGCATCGATCTCATCGATAAAGATGATACAAGGCGCTGCTTTTTTCGCTTGTTCGAACATGTCACGAACACGAGAAGCACCCACCCCCACAAACATTTCCACAAAGTCAGAACCGGAAATGGTGAAGAATGGAACTTTTGCCTCACCAGCGATAGCTTTTGCCAGTAATGTTTTACCTGTTCCTGGAGGCCCTACCATCAGGACGCCTTTTGGAATTTTACCGCCAAGTTTTTGGAAACGAGCAGGTTCACGTAGAAACTCTACGATTTCGCCCACTTCTTCTTTGGCTTCATCACACCCAGCAACGTCTGCAAATGTTGTTTTGATCTGATCTTCTGTCAGCATGCGGGCTTTACTTTTGCCAAATGACATTGCCCCCTTGCCGCCACCGCCTTGCATCTGGCGCATGAAGAAAATCCAGACACCAATCAACAGAAGCATTGGGAACCAGGAAATAAAAATAGATGTCAGTAAGCTAGGTTCTTCTGGTGGTTCACCAACAACCGTCACATGCTTATTTAGCAAAGTGTCTAACAGCTTCTCATCCTGCATAGGAAGATAAGTTGTATAGCGGCTATTATCAGCCTTTCTGACGTTCAATTCACGACCTGTGATACGAACTTCACGTACCTGATCCTGGGCTAACTCATTGATAAACGTAGAATAATCAACTCTGCGACTATTCGAATCGCTTGGGCCAAAACTCTGGAACAAGGACATCAGAACAACTGCGATGACTAACCAGAGAATCAGGTTTTTCGCCATGTCACTCAAGGGATTAACCTCATATTACAACTGTGTTAACAAATAACGCTCAGGGTACTACAGTTTTAGCCCTGTCGCTACAATGTATACTTCACGTGACCGTGCGCGCGAAGATTCGGGTTTACGAACTTTTACTTTCGTAAACAGGGAGCGGATATCCCTAAGGTAATCGTCAAAGCCTTCTCCCTGAAACACTTTAACAATGAAACTCCCCCCAGGCGCCAATACAGCACGGCACATATCCAAAGCTAATTCAACTAGATACATAGAGCGAGGAATATCAACCGCTGGTGTCCCACTCATATTTGGAGCCATGTCAGACATGACCACCTGTACTTTTTTGTCGCCAACGCGTTCTAACAAAGCGGCGAGAACGGCTTCATCGCGAAAATCCCCTTGCAGGAAATCAACGCCAACGATTGGGTCCATCGGCAATAAGTCACAAGCAATAACCCGCCCATTATGACCTATTTGGCTAACAACGTATTGCGACCAACCACCAGGGGCTGCTCCTAAATCAACAACGGTCATACCTGGTTTAAAAATTTTATCACCTTGCTGGATTTCTTCCAGCTTAAACCATGCACGTGAGCGTAGCCCTTTTTTTTGTGCTTGCTGAACATATTTATCACTAAAATGCTCTTGCAACCAGCGACTTGAGCTTGCCGAACGTTTTTTATTGGCCATTGTGCTTTCCAACTATACTAAAAGAACTTCACCTAACTTGCTGCTTCTTTACCATCAAAAAGATATAATTGATGGTGATAGATATCAGATGGCGGTAGAATAAGCCATTTTCAATACTAACCAAGCAAAAAATCAATGAATCTTAATAAAAAACAAATTCAGCACCTAAAAAGTCTCGCTCACCATTTAAACCCTGTTGTTATGATCGGCAACAATGGTTTAACCGAAGGTGTTTTGGCTGAGATTGAACTCTCATTAGCACATCATGAGCTTATCAAAGTCAAGATCGCAGGCGAAGACCGTGATACTAAAAATTTGATCGCTGATGCGATTGTTCGCGAAACTGGTGCAGTAAATGTACAAATTATTGGTAAAATTCTTGTTATCTACCGTCCTTCGGCAGACCGCAAAATCATTTTACCTAAATAATCCCCCATCATTTATATAAAAATGCCATTGAAAGCATGTTTTATATGATGAAAAAGGCCGCCTGCGGCCTTTTTCTTTAAATCAGGGAAATAATATAACCAATTCAGGGAAATAGGAATCAGATATACTCAACTTTAAGAATTTCGAACTCGACATCACCACCTGGGGTTTTAATCGAGACCGCATCATCAACTTCTTTACCCACTAAACCGCGTGCTATCGGTGAGTTCACAGAAATCAGATTGATCTTAATATCTGCTTCATCATCACCAACAATACGATACGTTAGCTCTTCGTCAGTATCAACATTCAATACTGTCACAGTCGCGCCAAAGATAACACGACCGTTATTGACCATTTTAGTTACATCGATCACTTGAGCGTGAGAAAGTTTCCCTTCGATTTCTTGAATACGGCCCTCACAGAAACCTTGTTGCTCACGTGCTGCATGATATTCTGCATTTTCTTTTAAGTCACCGTGCTCACGCGCTTCTGCAATAGATGCAATAATTTCTGGGCGACGGACAGATTTAAGGAATTCTAGCTCTTCTCTTAGCTTATCCGCACCAAGTACCGTCATCGGGATCTGTTTCATTAATAAATACCTCGGTTCAATCCTATCTAAAAACAAGTATCTTCCTGATTTTGTAACAACAGTACACCGAACACCTGCGTAAAACCGGGGGTGTTCTAGTAAAAAAACGCAATCAGACTTATGTACTCATTTATCTTATCATAATGTACGCTATTTTAACTGAGACTTAATAACGGGTCACCGTTTACTTTCTTGGGCATTACACTTTAGTATGTATTATATGTCCACCCTAATGCGTGAAATATATGTCATTATTAACTTTAACCAGAAAATGGATAATCTCTTTAGGAATTACCTTAGCTAGTACGCAAGTTTTTGCGATTCCTATTGATGAATACAAACAATATTTACCTGATGGCACTAACCTTGCTCTGGTCGCGCAAAAAGTGGGAAGTAGCACCCCATTAATTGATTATAATGCACAGCAAATGGCATTACCTGCAAGTACACAAAAGGTTGTGACCGCTCTTGCTGCCCTATTGCAACTGGGGCCAGATTACCGTTTTGTCACCAATTTTGAAACTGATGCAAAACTTAGCAACAACACACTGACGGGTGATTTAGTGATCCGCTTCAGTGGTGACCCGACATTAACCCGCCAACAAATTCGCAATATGGCGAATGTATTAAAGCAGCTTGGGATCCATAAAGTTGACGGCGATCTCGTCGTTGATATTTCTGCTTTTACTAGCCATGACAAAGCACCGGGATGGGTTTGGAATGATATGACCCAATGCTTTAGTGCACCACCCGCTGCGGCTATCATTGACCGTAACTGTTTTTCAGTTTCTCTTTACCCTGCTGAAAAAGCAGGAGATTTTGCATTCATTAAGGCGGCTAGTTTTTACCCTGTCAATATGTTCAGCGAAGTCAAAACATTAGCTAAAGGTTCCCCTGAAGCGCGCTATTGCGAACTTGATGTCGTTCCTGGTGAACTGAACCGCTACACCCTAACAGGTTGTTTAACTCAACGCAGCGAGCCCTTGCCACTTGCCTTTGCGGTACAAAATGGAGCGAGTTACTCCGGAGCAATTGTCAAAAATGAGTTAACCACCGCGGGTATTGAGCTAACTGGCCATGTGAAAAAACGCACATTTCCTGCGGCTCAATCACAAGTATTAGTCAAAACCGAATCTAAGCCGCTACATGACTTGTTAAAAGTGATGCTCAAAAAATCCGATAATATGATAGCGGATACCGTTTTTCGTACCATTGGGCGTGAATATTATGGTGTTCCGGGAACTTGGCGTTCAGGATCCGATGCGGTAAGACAAGTACTGAAGCAAAAAGCGGGGATCGACCTTGGCAATACCGTGATGGTAGATGGATCGGGATTATCTCGCCATAATTTAATCACCCCAGCAACCATGATGGAGATCTTGCAGTTTATCGCTAAAAATGATCAACAACTCGATTTTATTTCTATGCTTCCACTTGCCGGCCATGATGGCACTTTGCGTTACCGTGGTGGTTTTGATGAGGCAGGTGTAAATGGAAAAGTTTCCGCTAAAACGGGAGCGTTACAAGGGGTTTATAATCTCGCTGGTTTTATCACAACCGCCAGTGGTCAACGTGTGGCTTTTGTGCAATTTATCTCCGCTTATGCGGTACCACAGAGCCAGCAACGTACTCGTCGAGTACCATTAGTGCGATTTGAAAGCCGTTTGTATAAAGATCTGTATCAGAAAAACTGATCATACGCGATTTAGACAGTAAAAAGGCGCTTTCGCGCCTTTTTACATTTCTAAGATAAACTATTTTTGATAAATAATTTCGACACCTTCGTCGTCATCTTCATCCCAATCGTCATCCCAGTCATCATCAAAATCTTCAGTACCAGAAAGTTGTTCTTTGTGATAATCATCCCACATGAATTCAACTTTTTCAGGTTGCTGTGTATCTTCAGTCGTTGCCATATCACGCGGTTGAGTATTCATAAATTCCATGATATCCCAACACAGTGCTTTCACACCTTCGTGGTTAACTGCTGAAATCATATAGAATTTATCTTCCCAGCCCATCGCTTTGGCAATTTCTGCTGCGCGCTGTGCTGATTCCTCTTCACCTAAGATATCAATCTTATTGAAGACTAACCAACGTGGTTTTGCTGCCAGCTTTTCACTGTATTTTTCTAACTCACTGATGATGATCTTCGCATTTTCGACAGGATCAGACTCATCAATAGGGCAAATATCAATCAAGTGAAGTAAAACACGACAACGTTCTAAGTGTTTCAGGAATTGGATCCCAAGGCCTGCACCTTCCGCTGCGCCTTCGATCAACCCTGGAATATCCGCAACCACAAAGCTTTGTTCGTTATCCATACGCACGACACCCAAGCTTGGGACTAAAGTGGTAAATGGATAATCAGCAACTTTTGGTTTTGCTGCTGACACTGAACGAATAAAGGTAGATTTACCTGCATTCGGCATACCAAGCATACCAACATCTGCTAACAGCATTAGTTCTAACAGTATTTCGCGAGTTTCCCCTTTTGTCCCCATGGTACGTTGACGTGGAGCACGATTCACTGAAGATTTAAAACGGGTATTTCCAAGCCCATGGAAACCGCCTTTAGCGACCATATGACGTTGATCATGACGAGTCATATCACAAAGTACTTCATTGGTCCCTAAATCGCGTACACGCGTTCCTACAGGCACTTTAACTGTGATATCTTGACCACGTTTACCTGTACATTCACGGCTTTGGCCATTCTGGCCGCGCTCTGCACGAAAGGATTTTTCAAAACGATAGTCGATTAGCGTGTTGAGGTTTTCGTCTGCTTGTAAGTAAACGTCCCCACCATCGCCACCGTCACCACCGTCCGGTCCCCCTTTAGGGATGTATTTTTCACGGCGGAAGCTGACACAACCATTGCCACCATCTCCTGCCACGACCAATATTTTGGCTTCATCTACAAATTTCATAATTCTCTCTCCGCTTCTGAGCCGCATAACGCTGGATGGCTGTTCTACTCAGAGATGGTGCATCTTTAATACGTGTGTAGTTCATTAAAGATCAAATATCTGAATATAAAAAGCCCCGCAAAAGGTTTTTGCAGGGCTTTAATTCTGAATTAAAGGTCAGAAAACTTATTCAGCTTCGATGCTGATAAATTTACGATTGTTTGGACCTTTAACTTCAAATTTAACTTTACCGTCCGCTAATGCGAACAGAGTGTGGTCACGGCCACAACCTACGTTGTTACCTGCGTGGAACTTAGTACCACGTTGACGAACGATGATGCTACCTGCTAATACAGCTTCACCACCAAAACGTTTAACACCTAAACGTTTTGCTTCTGAGTCACGACCGTTACGAGTCGAACCACCAGCCTTTTTGTGTGCCATTAATCTGCTCTCCTAAATCTTAAGCGATGACAGTGATCTTAACATCAGTGAACCACTGACGATGACCCTGTTGTTTACGGCTATGTTTACGACGACGGAATTTGACGATTTTAACTTTTTCGCCACGACCGTGTGCAACCACTTCCGCTTTCACTTTAACGCCTTCAACGACAGGAGCGCCGATTTGGATCTCATCGCCATTAGCAACCATCAGAACTTGATCAAATTCAACAGTTTCACCTGTTGCGATGTCCAGCTTTTCTAGGCGGACAGTTTGACCTTCGCTAACTCGGTGTTGTTTACCACCACTTTGGAAAACCGCGTACATATTAACTCCGCTTTCCGCGTACCCGCTAAATATTTCAATTCCAGAGCACGCTATAAAATATTCACAATAGGGCGCGAATTCTACGCAAAAAAGCAGCAGAACACAAGCCAATAATGCGGTTAGATGACAAAAAATACGACTTTTTTCTCAATAACCGTTTTTGAACGTTGATTTTGTCCCTATTCACTCAATTGTTACTTATTTAAACATTTTTTGCATCACACCTGATAATCTTATAATTAATAATGTTATGCTAGAAAGATAACTGTTCTATCGGTCTCCCAACTTTTTATTTCGGGAATGAACCAAAAACTAATAATATGAATAAATTAAGATGAATTTAGAATCTATTATTGAACTGACAACTGAGGATATGTCAGCGGTAAACGAAGCCATCCTCAGTCAATTGAATTCAGATGTTGCGCTAATTAACCAGCTTGGTTATTACATCGTCAGTGGTGGCGGTAAAAGGATCCGGCCCATGATCGCAGTGCTTGCTGGTCGATCCTTAGGTTACTCGGGCCATAAACATACCCAAGTTGCTGCATTGATCGAGTTCATTCATACAGCAACTTTGCTGCATGATGACGTCGTTGATGAGTCCGATATGCGTCGCGGAAAGCAAACTGCAAATGCTGTTTTTGGTAATGCAGCGAGTGTCTTAGTTGGTGATTTTATTTACACTCGATCATTCCAGATGATGACGGATCTCGATTCAATGCGGGTGCTAAAACTGATGTCTGAAGCGACGAATGTGATCGCTGAAGGGGAGGTTTTGCAATTGATGAACTGCAACGATCCTAACATTACTGAAGAAAACTATATGCAAGTGATCTACAGTAAAACCGCACGTCTTTTTGAAGCAGCAGCCCATGCATCTGCGATTTTAGCTAATGCGACACCAGAGCAAGAAAAAGCACTACAAGATTATGGTCGTTATATTGGGACAGCTTTTCAGTTAATTGACGATCTACTCGATTATGATGCAGACAATGCTCAGCTGGGGAAAAATACGGGGGATGATTTAGATGAAGGTAAGCCTACACTTCCCCTACTTCACGCGATGCAAAATGGTAATGAAGAAGAGTCAGCATTGATCCGCCAAGCGATTGAACAAGGCAATGGGCGTCATCTGTTAGATACTGTTCTTGCAACTATGAAACGCTGTGGTTCCCTTGAATATACTTATGCAAGAGCCCAAGAAGAAGCACAAAAAGCGATTGATGCCTTAAATGTAATTGAAGATTCAATTTATAAAGATGCATTGATCGGCTTAGCTTATATCGCAATTCAACGCCATTCTTAGTCACTAGAAAAGGCAAAACAGGTCAAGAAAAGGGGAAACGCTATTTTTCCCCTTTGTCTTCTTCATCGATTTGCGCAAGCAGTGACGACAAACCATAACGCAGGATATATTTCACTATTTTATTGCGCTCAGACTCTGTCAATTGATAATACGCTTCTGACCAGATCTGTAATGCATCTGTTCTTTGACTTTGGTAAGTTACCGAAGGCTCATGCAGGCTAAGTTGCCCTTGGATTTCCCCCGGTAAGCTTTCATAATAATACTCAACAGCCTTACCTTGCACCCCTCTTTTACGGCGGTTTTTCCAGCCTTCTCGTCTTGCCATTAGGTTAATTCCCTGGGGTGATGTCGGGAGTCCTTCTAACCCAGCTAATTCTTTGGCAGTGAACCACAATTTTTTCATTTTTCACTTCACACTTATATTATGAAACCTGCTGTTGCAGCTTTACTAAAATGTCATCTGTTAAAAAATTTTTTAAATTCAATATAATATTATTTTTATATATTAATTATTTACACCTTAAGTAATTGTAAATTATTTATTATTAATTAAATCAATTAGTGCTAATGTGCCTTCACGCATAATAAATGTCAGGATAGTGTCTCGTTCATCATTAGAAAGCTGGTTATAAGCTTCCTGCCAAATAAAGGCATTATCATTTCGTTTTACTTGATAAGGAGATGAAGTTTCGTTAGCAAACTGCCCCTCAAAAATATCGATAGGTAAAGAACTAATATGGTACTCCAACGCTTTGCCTTGAATACCTCGCCTTTTACGGCTTACCCAGTTTTCACGCCTTGCCATTGCATTAATACCTTGAGTTGTCATGGGAAGCCCTTGTAACCCAAGCAGCTCTTTTGCCGTTAGCCATTCCTTGTACATGCTGACCCTCCTAGTCATGATGACAATTTAATTTTCAGTTGTTGAAAACTATCTATATTTTCTCAAAACCTCATTAACTCATTCGTTTTATTTATGCCTATAAATAATAATATACAAATTATATTTGTTATTAGCATTCTAATTTCTTTTAATAACAGATAATTAAATAATTTACTCTCTAATAATTTAACTAATTTTATTAACTAATCTAGATATATTACGAGTACGAGTAAAAAGTAGCATTAAATATGCCATTTCTATCCCTAACTAGAAAGAGTTAGTTTTAACATCAAAGTTTTATCCTAATTCACAGTTATTCATTCTGACTTTCTATTTAATTTCATAAAAACCACGGTAGTTTCATAAAATGAATTTTTAAGAAAAAATCAGAAATTATTTTGGGAAATTTCTGTTATTTTATTTCCAATAACTAAACGGATGTACTGAATGTATCATAATTTTCGGTTACTCGTACCACTAACTCTACATGATTCTAAGTGAAAAAAGGACTAAAAAATGATTTTACGGAAGTCGGACTGGCACCCTGCAGATATCATTGCAGCTTTACGTAAGCGTGGGACAACTCTTGCCGCAATTTCGCGCGAGGCAGGACTAAGCTCTTCAACGTTAGCAAATGCACTATCACGCCCTTGGCCTAAAGGGGAATGGATTATTGCCAATTTCTTAGCGATCCACCCCGCTGAAATTTGGCCAAGTCGTTATTATGACCCAATTACAGGGGATTTATTAGAAAGAAAAGTCAGAGTAAAAACACCAGCAGAAGATTAAAAATTGAATTGATATAATTATAACGCCGTGAATAATAAATCAATTTATTCACGGCATTATCCTTAGATGGCTCTCCAATAAAGAACGGTCTTGTTTATTTCATCCGAGAAAAACCGTCAGCGAGATCTTGTTTTAAGTCATCTAAATTTTCTAAGCCAATCTGCAGCCGTAATGTCGGTCCACCAGGGTTCCAATTAGTCACAGTTCGATATTCAGCACAATTAAATGGAATAATTAAGCTTTCAAAACCGCCCCATGAATACCCCATACCAAAAATTGATAAACCATCCAGCATTTTTGCAATATCTGTTTGGGTATATTTAGGGTCAAGTACAATGGAAAACAGCCCCGATGAACCAGTAAAATCCCGCTTCCAAATTTCATGGCCTGGGCAATCAGCAAATGCAGGATGTAAAATACGAATCACTTCGGTTCGTTCTTGCAGCCAGTGTGCAATATTTAAAGCTCTTTCTTGAGCTTCTTTTAAGCGAATAGGTAAGGTTCGCAAACCCCGCAATGCAAGAAAACAGTCCTCTGCTCCCGGCAACATGGCCATGTAATCATAAGTTTCACGTAGTTTCGGCCACCACGCTTGATTCGCCGAGATAATTCCCATTAGCAAATCAGAATGGCCGCCTAAATATTTGGTGCCTGCTTCCAGCGAGATATCACAACCCAGTTCATGAGCTTTAAAAAATAAAGGTGTCGCCCATGTATTATCAATAATCGTCGCAATATCATGGCGTTTTGCAACCTCAACAATTGCAGGCACATCTTGAATTTCAAAACTTTGAGAACCTGGAGATTCTAAAAAAATTGTGCTGGTATTTGGCGTTACCAGTTTTTCAATGTCAGCACCAATCATCGGGTCATAATAGGTTGTGATGATCCCCATTTTATCCAACAGACCATGACAAAACTTACGTGTTGGCCGATAAACACTATCAGGCATTAATAAATGATCACCTGTTTTCAATGTTGTCAGCAATGCCAACACAATCGCGCCTAAACCAGATGGTGAAAGCACCGTCCCTTCGGCTCCAGCAAGAGCGGACCAAGCTTGCTCCAATTGCTTAATTGTTGGCGTGCCCGCTGTACCATAATTAAATTCCGCCCTATCATTGATTAAGGCATCAACAGTTGGAAATACGACCGTCGAACCACGATAAACGGGAGCATTTACAAAACCAGCTTGCTTAGCAGGGTCTCTCCCTAGCTGGGTGACTTGTGTATCAACATGAAATTCAGATACCGCTTTTTTCTTCATGAGATCCTCTCAACAACATCATTATTTATTCGAAAAATTTAAAGAATGGAGATAGGCATAACAGCACACCAAAGAAAATGATGAACCACACTGTTGGGCCTTTAAATTTGTGTAATGCCGGAACTTTGTAAACCAGATAGCAAGGAATTAAGCAAGAAACGATACCAAATAATGGGCCGCCAAGTTGCATGAAAAACAGAATAGAAAACCGTGTTGAAACCCAAAACCACAGTGCAATGATAACGCCTAAGCATACCCCATAATGTAGCACTGTTTGGTTAATGCGTTCTTCAGGAATAAATCGACTCAATAGATTGACAACAATGCCTTTGATTGCTTCTTGGAAGCCTAAATAAATTCCTAAGAATGCCGTCAAGATTGCAAAAATATTGAGTAATGCGGTCATCACTTTCACTATTGCCCCAGGTATCACTTGAGCAGCAATCGCTAATGCTGAAATATTTTGTTCAAAGGCCGATACGGCTTGCTCATGGCTAATTGAGAAAGTAAAAGAAAAAGCAAAAAACAAGACTGCAACGGCGAGAATAATATACGCAACACGGTTGGCGCGTATTGCTCGGTATGTCGCGATACGCTTATTACTTTCTATTTTACGATACGCAATGTTCATGGGGCTCAATATTTGCACAAACAATATAGAAAATAAGGTAAATGGTAGTGTTAAAAAAACATCTCTCATAAATGGGAGAAAATCAGGAAATGCTGTGATATTGGCAAAATTCCAATATGGAACCATCACTATACCAAGCAGTACGATAATACCGAATTTTACAATAACCATTGGACCAGAGACTTTAAACAGTAACCGCTCCCCTTGTGCAGCAATTGCGACTAATACTGAAATAATAATCAACCCATACCAAACAGAATCAGATAATAGCCCTTCCGTTAATCCAAACGTTTTAATGTAAGAAGCACTATCAAAGGTGACCGCCAGCGAGTAAGAGAACATTCCATGCAATAACATCAAAAAATAGGCAATCCCTAATGCTATCCCCCAGTTTTTACCTAAATATTGTGTAATAACACTGGCGTAGTCATTACATTCTTCAGATTCAGATAATGTTCTGAGATATAAATTTTGTAACCAATAAATTGCTGGATAAGAAAGTATTGTTGCAGCAATAAAGACCCAAATACCTTTGATACCAATTTGCACAGGCATAAAAACAATCCCTGAACCAATTGCCATACCAATGCATAAAATAACCCAACCAACATCATATTTTGTAAAGGGGATCTTTTTTGTATTAATCGGATTATCTGCACTTGCCTGAATACTATTAGACATAGTCTATTCCTCAACGTTATAGATTTAATTATTAAAAAAGTTAGGAACAACAATATTGTATAGAAGCTACATTTCTTTTTAAAACTGGTATGGCATGAGTAAACTGCGATAAATTCACAATTATAGTATGCTGGAATAAACGGGTTTAATAGGGCATGACAATGCTAATAAATAAAAACACTTTTGCGTTTAAAGCAAAAATTGACAGCTACGCGATTTTTCGGCATTTAGAGTTATTCATCAAAATCGTCGAGTGTAATAGCTTCAGCCTGGCTGCAAAGAAGCTGAATGTAACGCCATCATCAGTTAGTCGAGGCCTTCAACAACTCGAAGATCAGTTGGGGGTTGTACTCCTAAAGCGCACAACGCGAAATTTTATTTTAACGGACGCAGGGCGCTATTTATTGCAACGATCGCAAAACTTATTGGCCGATCTCGATGACTCACTGGTCAATACCGCCAGCTTCTATCAACATGCTCAAGGGCAATTAAAAATTACCTGTTCTATTGCATTTGGAGTTTGTCATTTAATGCAAATATACAGTGAATACCGAGAAACCAATCCTAAAGTGAGTTTGTCTGTTGACCTTAATGACGAACTTATTAATTTAAATGAAGTTGATTTCGATATTGCATTACGAATTACCAGCCACCCACCTGAAAACTTTGCATTACGGAAAATTTGTAATATTAATTGGGTATACTGTGGAAGCCGTACTTATTTCGAACGATATGGTATTCCTCAATCCCCTGCCGATATTGCATCACACAATTGTTTAATTAATCCAAATATTCCTGACACCTGGCGCATGACGGATAAAGACGGTAGCGCATATCCTCTAGAAATTAATAATATGATTGAGGTAAATAGTAGTTTAGGGTTATTAGAGGCAGCACGCTGCCATCAAGGTATCGTTTGTTTACCTACTTATATGCTAGGCAATTATATTGAAAACGGAGAGTTGCTCCCTGTCTTATTGGATTATGACCCTAAATCCACCCCATTTGCCCTATATGCTTTATACCACCCAGCCCATACACACTCACCTAAAATCAGGACATTTATTGATTTTTTAGTAGAGAAAATACCATCAGATCCGCATTGGGACCATTGGATGCGACAGCATGCTTCATGATGACTTACCCAATAAAAAAGGTTGAGTTCTAAACGAAACTCAACCCTTCACATTCACTATTAGGAAAAATTAATTGGCATTAGCCATTAATGAATTTTTCACCTAATTCGATATCTGCTTTTAATACATCTAGCATGTCTTTCAGCGCTTTCTCTTCAAATGCGCTTAATTTACCGATTGGTAAGTGCTTTTCGATACCGTTTTTGCCTAAAACAACTGGTTGTGCGAAGAAGCGAGCGTGTTCACCATCACCTTCGGTGTAAACACATTCAACCACATTGCTTTCGCCTTGGAGACCACGAATTAAAGATAAACCTAAACGTGCAGCTGCTTGGCCCATAGATAAAGTTGCAGACCCGCCACCGGCTTTCGCTTCAACGACTTCTGTGCCTGCGTTTTGAATACGTTTGGTTAACGCGGCAACTTCCTCATCAGTGAAGCTAACACCTTCAATTTGAGATAACAATGGCAGAATAGTCACACCTGAGTGGCCGCCAATCACAGGCACTTCAAGGTCATTAACATTTTTGCCTTTCAGCTCAGCAACAAACGTATTAGAACGAATGATATCTAACGTCGTCACACCGAATAAACGGTTTTTATCGTATACTCCTGCTTTTTTCAGGACTTCCGCAGCGATAGCAACGGTAGTATTCACTGGGTTAGTGATAATACCAATCAATGCCTTAGGGCAGGTTTCAGCAATTTGTTGGATCAGATTACGGACAATACCCGCATTGATGTTAAATAAGTCAGAACGATCCATACCTGGTTTACGTGCAACACCCGCAGAAATAAGAACAATGTCAGCACCTTTCAATGCAGGTTTTGCATCTTCGCCGGCAAAGCCTGTCACTTTAACATCAGTTGGGATATGGCTTAGGTCAGCAGCAACACCTGGAGTAACTGGTGCGATGTCGTAGAGGGAGAGTTCTGAACCTGCTGGGAGCTGGTTTTTGAGAAGAAGGGCGAGAGCCTGACCGATACCACCTGCTGCACCTAGGACTGCAACTTTCATTCTGAAACTCCTTAATTTGTACTTTAAAAAGATATCACTTTATTTGTTATACACTTAACACATTACGTATAAAAAACAATTTGTTAACAGATAGAGAGAGAGTTTAACGCAAGAGAACTTGTTTATTAATTGCCAGTATTCTAAACAAATTCCTTATCTGTTAATGAGATAACGGGCACTTTTTTAACAAATAGTTTTTCAGGGTATTGCATTTCGCACAATAAGTTGTTTTTAGTGTATATTATTCAATCAAAAATATTTTTATTAACAATAAATTTACAGCAGACATCTGAAAAATTCATTGTTCTATTATGCTAATTTTTCATTCCCACAATTTACGATAAATAAATACTTCTGACTATCAGCTCGAAACAAGCTTATCTAACTTTAAGTTATTCACTGGTTATAAAATCATCATAACGCAATTTTGTTGCATAAAAATGCACTTTTACGGATAATACAACTTGGTTCAATGCAAAAGAATGGGTTAATTATGCGCACTCCGTCTAAACAAGAAGACTTGGTTAAGGCTTTTAAAGCCCTACTTAAAGAAGAAAAATTTAGCTCGCAAGCTGAGATCGTCACAGCTTTGCAAGAAGAAGGCTTCGAAAATATTAACCAATCAAAAATTTCCAGAATGCTTACCAAATTTGGTGCAGTTCGCACCCGTAATGCAAAAATGGAAATGGTATATTGCCTGCCTACAGAGCCTGGTGTCCCTACCGCTACCAGTCCACTCAAAAACTTGGTTTTGGATATAGACTATAACCCTTCTGTTGTCGTGATCAGAACTAGCCCTGGAGCTGCACAGCTTATTGCACGTTTGTTAGATTCATTAGGCAAAGCAGAAGGAATTTTAGGTAGTATTGCTGGTGATGATACTATCTTCTCAACACCGGCAAATAATTTCACCACAAAAGAACTGTATGAAGCGATTCTAGCGTTATTTGAACAAGAGCTTTAATCTATTGATATACATTAGCTTAAGAGGGAAATTGATTTCCCTCTTATTGTTTTTGTCTGTTTCTATTCTATTTTGAGACATCATTTTGCTATTTGATATTTTCCGTAACTTCATACACTACGGCTTTCACTTCCTAATGCCAATTGCCTTTGGTTACCTATTTTGGCGAAAAAATTGGAAACTAGCGGCCCTGATTATGATTGCCACGATGGCTATCGACTTAGATCATCTGCTAGCTGATCCGATTTTCGACCCAGAGCGCTGTGGCATTGGTTTCCACCCACTCCATTCCTTTTGGGCTGCGGTTGTCTATGTCGTATTATTATTCATGCCATCATGGAAACTTAAAGCCATTGCTGTTGGTTGTTTATTCCACCTTTTTACTGATTCAGTAGATTGTTATATGGGAAGTTTAAAAAAAGAAATGAATAGTCCAATAACATTAAGTCTCGTCACAGAACAGTGCCCATTGGGTATGCCAAACATAAAAAAACCCCAGTAATCATAAGAATCACTGGGGTTATCAAATAGCTAGCTAAGAGAATTTAATCATCTCGCTCTGTTTCTGCTTTCGCTTTCAAACCTGCGAGCAATTTGCCATGAATGCCACTAAAGCCACCGTTGCTCATCACCAAAATATGATCGCCCGGTTGTGCGGTTTCAATAATCATATTGGTAAATGCCTCAATATCTGCACTCCAACGCGCGGGTTGGACGCATTTTTCAGCGATGTCTGTCACCATCCAAGGGATATTGGCGGGTTGGAAAAGAAACACTTCATCTGCACGGCCAAGCGCAGGCGCAATATCATTTTTATTGATACCCATTTTCATCGTATTCGAGCGAGGTTCGAGCACCGCAAGAATACGTGAAGTTCCCCCAACTTTGCTGCGAAGTGCTTCTAACGTCGCCAAAATAGCAGTTGGATGATGTGCGAAGTCATCGTAAACACTGACACCATTTTCAACGCCTCGTAGCTCAAGACGACGACGTGCATTGATAAAACTATCTAAGGCGAGACAAGCTTCTTTTACTGGAACGCCCACATGGTGAGCCGCTGCAATCGCCATCAATGCATTTTGGATATTGTGGTTACCCACTTGTGACCAAGTGACTTCTCCAACTTTTTCTTGTTGGTAATACACCGCAAAATGGCTGCCATCGTGGCTGAGCTTCTCAGCTTGCCATCCGCCATGCTCCCCGCCCACCAGCTCTTGTTCACTCCAGCAGCCCATTCCAATCACTTGTTTTAAATGATTGTCGTTGTCCGGTGTGAAAATTTTGCCACTGGCGGGCACAATACGTACAAGATGATGGAACTGTTTTTGAATCGCTTCGAGGTTTTCAAAGATATCCGCATGGTCGAATTCAAGGTTGTTCAATACCAAGGTTTTCGGGCTGTAATGAACAAATTTAGAACGTTTATCGAAGAATGCACAGTCATATTCATCAGCTTCGATGACAAAAAACGGGCTTTCACCAATCTTAGCGGAGACATCAAAGTTACCTGGGACACCGCCGATTAGAAAACCTGGCTTGTAACCGCAGTCTTCTAAGATCCACGCAAGCATCCCCGCGGTGGTCGTTTTTCCATGGGTCCCCGCCACAGCCAGTACCCAACGTTCCGGTAACACATAGTCATGGAGCCACTGTGGGCCAGAAGTATACGGCAAACCTCTTTCTAATACGGCTTCAACACAAGGGTTTCCACGCGTCATTGCATTACCAATCACCACCATATCCGGTATTGGGTCAAGCTGAGCCGGATCATACCCCTGAATAAGCTCAATCCCTTGATTTTCAAGCAATGTGCTCATCGGTGGATACACATTGGCATCCGAACCCGTCACTTTATGTCCTAAAGAACGAGCCAATATTGCTAAGCTTCCCATAAAGGTACCGCATATACCTAAAATATGTATGTGCATTCTTTTTCATCCAATTAGCATGAGGTTGGTCACTATTCTACCCATCAAAAACAGGTTTATAAATGCATTAACCTATTAATCTTTTTTTTATTTAGTTAAACTCTTCCCGCGCGAGGGTAAATGCCCCGCAAAACCTCTGTCAATTTTATTCAGGACCTTCGTCATGAAAACATTAGGCGAATTCATCGTCGAAAAGCAACAAGATTTTCCTCATGCAACAGGTGAGCTGACTTCTTTATTATCAGCTATCAAACTGGGCGCTAAAATTATCCATCGTGATATTAATAAAGCTGGACTTGTCGATATTCTTGGCACTAACGGTGTTTCGAATATTCAAGGTGAAGTTCAGATGAAGCTTGACCTGTATGCAAACGAAAAACTGAAAGCGGCTTTAAAAGCACGCGGAGAAGTCGCCGGTATCGCCTCTGAAGAAGAAGATGAAATTGTCATTTTCGAAGGAGACCGCGCAGAAAACGCAAAATATGTTGTTTTAATGGACCCACTTGATGGTTCTTCAAACATCGATGTAAACGTTTCCGTTGGAACAATTTTCTCAATCTACCATCGTATCACGCCAATTGGCCAACCGGTTACAGAAGCGGATTTCCTGCAACCTGGTAACCGCCAAGTGGCTGCGGGCTACGTGGTTTACGGTTCATCAACGATGTTGGTTTACACCACTGGTGTTGGTGTACATGCGTTTACTTACGACCCATCATTGGGCGTGTTCTGCTTGTCTCATGAAAAAGTGATGTTCCCATCAGAAGGAAAAATGTACTCCATCAATGAAGGTAACTATATTAAGTTCCCGATGGGTGTTAAAAAGTACATTAAATATTGCCAAGAAGAAGATAAAGCAACAAATCGCCCGTATACCACGCGTTATATCGGTTCTTTGGTTGCAGACTTCCATCGTAACTTGCTCAAAGGGGGAATTTATATTTACCCAAGTACGGCAAGCCATCCAAATGGAAAACTGCGTCTTCTGTACGAATGTAACCCAATTGCATTTTTAGCAGAACAAGCCGGTGGTAAAGCCAGTGATGGAGCAAACCGCATTTTAGATATCATACCTAGCGAATTACACCAACGTGCGCCGTTCTTTGTCGGAACTGAGTCGATGGTAGAAAAAGCAGAATCATTTATGCGTGAATTCCCTGACACGGAATAATCTAATTCATTAATTATAAGGCGGGGCTTCCCGCCTTTTTTGTCCCTTTTTTTCACCAACTAGTGAGTTTTGTCCCCTTTTACGGCTATAATGTCCCTCACGCTATCTACTCTATTATTTAATTTGCCTAAAGGCGGCAATAAATGCGATGCCAGTGACAAATTAAAATGAGTAAATTCATTATTCACACAAAGGATACATTTAAATGGGCCTGAACAATGTACCGGCAGGTAAAGATCTGCCAGAAGATATCTATGTTATCATCGAAATCCCAGCGAACGCAGATCCTATCAAATATGAAGTTGATAAAGAGTCTGGTGCGCTGTTTGTAGACCGTTTCATGTCAACAGCGATGTTCTATCCATGCAACTATGGTTACATCAACAACACCCTGTCTTTAGATGGTGACCCAGTTGATGTATTAGTTCCAACTCCATACCCATTGCAACCAGGCTCAGTCATCCGTTGCCGTCCTGTTGGCGTACTGAAAATGACTGACGAGTCTGGTGAAGATGCAAAATTAGTGGCTGTTCCGCACACTAAATTAAGCAAAGAATACGATCACATTAAAGATGTGAACGACCTGCCAGAATTACTGCGTGCTCAAATTACTCACTTCTTTGAACATTACAAAGATTTAGAAAAAGGTAAGTGGGTTAAAGTTGATGGTTGGGAAGACGCGGCATCTGCAAAAGCAGAGATCATCGAATCTTTCGAACGCGCTGCAAAAAAATAATCCCCCTATAGGGAGATTATGAAAGCTCTGGTTAATACCAGGGCTTTTTTTATGGGTTATAATCAGTTAATTAATCTATAAAAAACGCCAGCTATCATAGCTGGCGTCCTGTATAACTATAGCATTCAATATAATATTGGATAGCTACTTTTCTTCATCACGTTTCAACCAGTCGCCACTTTTTATTTGGCGTAGACCATCAACGGAATGTTTATATAGATAAATCCAAGCGTTACCATACGGCGTTGGGATGAGCTCCCTCACATAGTCTTGAGAATTTTTCTTTAGCTCATCTAACTCTGTCAAAATGGACGGGTTGATTCGATAAACTTCGCACTCTATCGCCCCATCCCCTTTGACAACCGCTGGATAATATCCAAGATCATACAGTTCATAGCCTTCTAGCTTATGCTCACCAAGTAGCTGAGCATAAGTCATCCAGTGATGATTTCCTTGCTTTTGTCTTAAGCTGCCATAAACAATTACACGCATAATCTAAAACTCAAATTGGTAAAGGAGATCCAATGCCTGATTAACACCAGACACAGCTTCTAAATACAGTTTTGGCATCAATCGATAACGTAAAGTTAACGTCGCCAATGAGTCAAAGATACCAACTCCATACTTCACTTGTAAATCATTAGTGATCTTACCACTTACAACGACTTGAGAACCATCCCCCACACCTTGGGTGTCGACGGCTAAATCAGAGACCCCAAATGTCTCACCAATTTTGCCCACGAGTTGCCCACTTTGTGCTACACCTAAGCC
Source organism: Providencia sp. PROV182 (assembly GCF_028480325.1). Taxonomy (NCBI): domain Bacteria; kingdom Pseudomonadati; phylum Pseudomonadota; class Gammaproteobacteria; order Enterobacterales; family Morganellaceae; genus Providencia; species Providencia sp. PROV182. The sequence goes on from NZ_JAMPOL010000018.1 coordinate 96,301, forward strand.
TATTAACATAGATGTCATTTGTGAACCATTTGCATCCCCACTGTCTAAGCCCTCTCCTCTTAATAAGTAAGACAGCGCTTCTTGTTGTGTTTTCGCCGGTTCAGAGAATATTTCTACTTTCGGTTTATCTGCAAGCCCAGTGACCTTCACCCCTGCAATCACGCCATCTGCCGTGTTGTCTGGGTTACGTATAGCTTCTAAGTTTAAGAATGGTTGGTCCGCAGGGCCTGAGAACTGAATTTGCCCCTTACGTACAATCAAATCTTGCCCATAAGCACGGAAACGACCAGCTGGAATATCCACCTGACCATTGATGTGCAAGCCATGGATATTTTGAACCACTTTCAATAAACCCGTCAGGCGCGCTTTTAAGCCAAACGCATCCAATCGAACATCGTTACCAATTTTAATATCCAAATTGGTCTGAATAGGAATGGATGGCGCTTTTTGTTCAATTGGCTGTAAGTTGCTATCTAACATCACCACATCTGAAGATGCGCTTACCGCCGACTCAGGGAGCTCTTGAACAGTAATTCGAGCCCATGGAATATTGACCGTACCATTTAACGTGAGTACTGAAGGTGATGCATCAAATACAATATCCGGTTGAACATCAATTTGGATCATCGGCGGTAAAGAAACACGGAGGTTATTACCTCGCGCCATGATTTTTGCACGCCATGCATCAATATTGCGCCAATCTGCGTCACCATCAATGTTCAGATAGCCCTCTGGCGTGTTTATCTGACCATTCATGACTGAGCTCGTGCCGTTGAAATTAACACCTAAATGACCACTTTTGATATCAAACGGGATCATTGCAGATCTCACTTCTAAACTCGAAAGCGCTAAATTACCATTTAATAACGGGTTATTCGCTGACCCGCCTAAGCGTAGATTTCCACTTAAACGGCCATTCGCCACTTCCTTCTGGCCCAGTAACGGCTTGATTAAATCTAATGTCACCGAATTAATTTCAACATTACCCGACAACAAGCGACGTTTCTCAATATCAGACACTTGGATGTTACCGCGCATCTGTCCGTTATTAGCCAACCCAAATAACCAACTAAGGTCAGCCTTACCATTTTTCAACCCAGCACTTAACGTTAAGGTATCAAAAGCAATAGGCAAACGGGTTCCATCCACGAACTGAACCGCTTTGACATCATTTCCTCGCAAGTCCAGCTTCACTTGTGGCATGCTGCCATCCGCTTTCCAAATGGCATTGGCTTTACCCGTAAATACGCCACTGACTCGAGTATCTTGTGGCATAAATGGTTTAAGCATTGCGAGATCAAAACGTTCTAACACGATATCCGCGCTACCACTTTTACCCGCTTTAATCGGTTTTGGTACACACAAACGGGCATTCGGGTTAACCCAACAATGTCTGCCAATGGTCACTTCTTGTGTTTGGTTGGCATAATCGAGTGACATTGCTTGGTTTAAGCGCCATTCACCCACCACCGTATCAAATAAGGTATTGGTTAAATTCCCTTTCCACACTTCAGTCTGCCGGTCAAAACTCCCCGCTAATGCTAATTGCCCAGAAACCGGCTCACCCTTCATATTTAATTTTAAAGTGTGCTGTTTTTCACTGCCTTTCGCATCTAAAGTCAGGTTATTGACGACAAGATCGCCTTGTTTTAGCTGACGCAGAACAACGGATAAATCCCCTTTAATTTGTTCGCCTGTTGCCACATTTCCTTTGATAACAACATTTTCGATAGCAAGCTCATCCTGCCACTTCACACCGCGTGCCGTAAGGTCAACAAGGGCTTCTGGTGTTTGTAAATTACCACGTAATTTCACATCACCCGCAATCACACCACCTAAGCCCGGTAGCAAACCATTGAGTGCAGGGGCATTAATTTTGGCATCAAGATTCCATTTATCGGCAAGAGAACCTTTTACATCAACATTGTTTTTACCTAATGCCAAATTAAAGTCCGGAATATCCCATTGGCCTGCTGCGTTACCTTTGGCTTTACCCCGTGCTTTTAAAAGATTATTTTTAACATTACCGTCTAAAATAATTTCAGGAATATCCAACTGCCAGCTGCCACCGTATAAACTTCCGCGTGTGGCAATTTTGCCATCCACTTTAGCAGGCCATTCAGGGTACTGTTTTGCCGTATTAATACCCGAAAGAGTCAATACTGCATTCCAACTAATCGCCTTGCTCCAGTCCGCAACGCCAGTAATATCCGCATTACCTTGCAAAGCGGCTAAACGTAAGCGAGTTAAATTAATTTGCTCTTCATTACCTTTCGCATCTAATAACAAGGTAGAAGGAGGGAGATCCTGCCCAGTGATCGCTGAGCGTACAGACATATCATAAGCCGATGGCCGGCCATTTAGGCGCAGACGTGTCCCATCGAGTTGATATTGCGCATCCCCCACTAACGGCCACGTTAACTTATCACTTTCTAATGTAAGCAAAATAGGCAGGTCTGCTTGTGACAAATCCGTTTCTGCATCTAGTTTTGCATTAATTGGCCCATGTAAATTCAATGCCAATTTTAGCTCATCAATCAAACCGCCTTTTAAGGAGAGATCTACCTTTTGCCCATCTAAATCGTCTAAACGGCTTTCCCCCACGACTGACAATGAGACTGGCCATTTATCTTGCAAGGTCGCCGTGCCAGATAACGCAATATTCCCCTGCGGTGCATCGACTTTTAACTGTTTAACGAGAACTTGTTGCCCTTCATTTGAAAGACTCAGGTGCAATTGGTTAATTTTGAGATCAGTCGCACCCGTTAATTGAAAATTCGAAGCATTAATACCGTCGACATTCAAATCAACAGGTAAAATAACTTCGGGTAATTCAGCAAGTAACGGTTTAGAAAATAGCGCTTTTAATTCATCTGCCAATGATTTTTGTTCATTTATCGGCGTTGGCTCTGGCTGTTTCTCTTCAACGACGACATCTGATTTGGTTTCAGGTAAATTAATCGCCAAATCAATGATATCAGTTGGAATAATAGTGATCGCTTTCCCTTCCCACGTGACCCCTGTGGTAAATTTAGCTAAATCAATATCCATACCATCCACATTGACGTGCGTTGAAACCAAAGCCAATTGATTCAAACGAATAGTCAAAGGCGCCTTGAGTTCAGTCAAAGGTTCAGATGGTGGCGTTTCTTCAGCAGGGGGAAATTGGGTAGTATCGACAGTAACAGTAACATTTTCCGTGCCTAAATTGTCGACACATAGCTCACGGCTTGTTAAACAACCTAGACGTACCGCTAAATTTAATTTCCCCGCATTAACATCAACTCCCGGCATTTGATATTTAACGCCACTTAGCGTTAAGTTACTAATATCACCGTCAATTTTATCAATGGTTAATTCAGGAACAAAACGTGTCGCTGTATTTAATGCAAAGTGAAGACCTGATTGCGTTCCAATCACCCAACTGAGTGCGGCAACAACCAGAACGAGAATTAATAAAATGGAAAGACTGGTCCATTTTAGCCACTTCAACCACCTCATAACTCAGTCCCCAAGCCGATATAAAACTGTATTTTGTTGTTATCTGGATCACCGATAGGTTTTGCTAAGTCTAATTTTATTGGACCAACCGGTGAGACCCAGCGGATACCGACTCCCGCACCCGTTTTAAAATCATTATCTTTAAAGTTATCAACGGCTTCACCACTATCAATAAAGGTCGCTCCCCACCAATTTCCTGTAAAGTTATATTGGTATTCCACAGAGCCTACCGCCAATTTTGATGCCCCTGTCAGCTTACCTTTACTATCTTCTGGCGAGATCTTTTGATAACCATATCCACGCACGCTACCATCACCACCCGCAAAGAAACGCAAGTCCGGTGGAACTTTGTCGAAGTCATTGGTTTCAATCCAACCGATATTTCCACGAACGACAAAGCGATGCCCCTCCCATGGCGTTCTGATCCATACATTTTTGGCTTGTAGTACAGCGAAGTCGATATCTGAACCCCAAATTTTATTCGAATAATCAATAGAATAACGTTGGCTATCTCCCCATGTTGGCATCACACCGCCGCGTTGGCGAATGCGGCTCACATAGGCCCCGGGATACAGCAACATCGTCGTATTCGTCACATTAGCTTGGGTAAAGTTACTCAGCATCCAACGCATGTTTACGCCATATTGCCAACCGGATGAATAATCCCAGTTACGAGACACATTCAAGGTTGTTGTATTCGCTTGTGTATCATTCAAATCTGTCCGTTTAAAGCCCCCTTGAACCGCATAATATTGCTCAAGCGGGTTCGCTTTTAATGGAATTTTATAACTCGCATCAATTAATTGTTCTGGTTGGGATAAACTAATATTTGACGTTAAACTCTGCCCACGAGAGTTAATCCAAGGCTTATTCCATGTGGCTTTAACGCGAGGGCCGACATCGGTGGCATAGCCTCCCCCAAGCTCAATAAAGTTTTTCGCTCTAGGGGTCATTACCGCTTCCATCGGTAACTCATAAGAATTTGCTTTGCGCGCACTCACAATACGCGGTGTCACAATTGCAGAAGAGAACCAACCTGTTTCAGCTAACCGACGGTTAAACTCAGCAAGTTGCTCTGATGTGTAGTATTCCCCTTTTTTAAAAGGGGCTAGGTTATTCAGGTAATCTTCTCGGATTTGTGAACCTGAATAAGAAATTGCACCAAACCGATAACGTTCACCACTGTTAAAATCAAAATCCCAATAAGCCGCATGGTGATCAAGAGAAATACCCAGTTGGCTTTTCTCCATCATCGCATCAAAATAACCTTTGCGAACAGCTAAACTACTAAAACGTCCTTTAAATTCTTCGTATTCGCCATCATTTTGAACTGTATCAAGCTTTGGCGTATATTGTTTGAGCATCTTTTCATAGTCGGGATCCGTTTTTGCTCCACCTTGCAATTCAACAGTCACTCCCTTCAATAAAATAGGTTCTCCAGGAGTGACCTTGGCGGTTAAAACGGAACGAGCAGGCGGGGTTTTTTCTTCATAGCTAAATTCAACCGTGGGTTGGTAGTAACCTAAAGGCTTTAAACCTTCTTTAATTGCTTTCTCAACACGGGCTCGAAAACGACCATTTGGCACAACTTCATCTTGCGATATATTAGACAGTTGTACTCGAACGTTTTGATTAAGTTGTCCTTCAAGGCCTTCAATATTAAGACGAAGATTAGCTGCGTGTACCACTGGCACTGCCGCAGTTAGGCAGAGAAAACAAATTAGAGGGTATTTCGACACGCCTACTCCTAAGGTGATTGTTCGATTGACTAAATACTTCATATCAATTTATTTTGAGTAAAATTCGCCATATACACAAGTTTTTATCCCTATTTTTAGATTATTTGTGTGGTCAATACATATAGGAATCATTATGCCTTTTAATAAATTTCACTCTGCAAGTATTGCACAACCTCTGCCCGGCAGAGCAACTGCTATGACTTACTCACCATATCATGCGCTTAACCATCATTCGATTGAGATTATTCCTAAGAATATGGAAATTGCTTATTTTGCCATGGGTTGTTTTTGGGGAGTTGAACGATTATTTTGGCAGCAAGCTGGGGTTTATTCAACTTCTGCTGGGTATTGTGGTGGAGTGACCCCTAACCCGACCTACGAGGAAGTTTGCTCTGGGCGAACTGGCCACGCAGAAGCGGTTCGTGTCGTTTTTGATCCGCAAGTTATCAGTTACTCTCAACTATTGACATTATTTTGGGAAAACCATGACCCTGCACAAGGCATGCGCCAAGGAAATGACATGGGAAGCCAATATCGTTCCGCAATTTATACTGTGTCAGATGAGCAAGACCAGCAAGCGATGGAAACACTGCAAGCTTACCAAAATGCAATGATAGCGCAGCATGACTCTCGTGCAATCACGACCGAAATAGCGCCCTTAGACACTTTCTATTTTGCCGAAGATTACCACCAGCAGTACTTATACAAAAACCCGAATGGATATTGCGGATTAGGAGGGATTGGTATCTGTTTACCACCTTCGTTAAACAAATAAATCAATAACATAATACAGTGAGTTCATCTTCCCAACCATTCAAGTTGCTTTTCAATATGACTTAAAGCAGCTTGAATGATGATGAATATCTAGGCAGATAAATCACCTCAGTGCTATACTAATGCAACATATCAACAATTTGCGCATATTGCGCAACATATATTTGCATACTCAATATATTTAAATACACGAGACTATGCCTTCAGAGATTTTTGAATTTTATGGATTCTTCCTTTGATTGGCTGGATAACTTATGCTCAACAGTTTATTAATTGTTCTATTATTATGTGCAATTAGCGCATTCTTTTCTTTGTCAGAAATTTCTCTGGCAGCTTCCCGCCGCATTAAACTTAAACTTATGGCCGACGAAGGCAACATTAATGCGGCTCGCGTGCTTAAATTACAAGAAATGCCGGGAATGTTTTTTACCGTCGTTCAAATTGGTTTAAATGCCGTTGCTATCCTTGCCGGTATTGTGGGGGAATCTGCTTTTTCTCCAGCTTTGTACGATATCTTTATTCAATTTTTATCCCCAAGCTGGGCTCAACAAGTTTCATCAATCCTGTCATTCACCATTGTGACAAGCTTGTTTATTTTAGTGGCTGATTTAACGCCTAAGCGCATTGGTATGGTAAAACCTGAAGCCATTGCAATTCGTATTGTGAATCCGATGCGCTTCTGTTTAGTGGTACTGAGCCCATTCGTCTGGTTTTTTAATGGCCTTGCGAACCTGTTTTTTAAATTATTCAAATTACCTACATCACGTAATGAAGATATCACTTCTGATGATATTTTTGCGGTCGTTGAAGCAGGTGCTGTAGCGGGTGTGTTACGTAAACAAGAACACGAATTAATTGAGAACGTGTTTGAGCTGGAATCACGTACTGTACCATCAGCGATGACTCCGCGTGAAAGTATCATTTATTTTGACAAAGACGAGTCAGAAGAAAGCATCAAACATAAAATTTCAACCCAGCCACATTCTAAGTTCCTAGTATGTGCAGGGGGTATTGACCATGTTATTGGTTATGTTGATTCAAAAGAATTACTTAATCGCGTGCTCAATGGGCAGAGCTTAAGTTTAAAAGATGGTGTTCACATTAGAAATACGCTCATGATCCCTGACACCCTCTCATTATCAGATACCTTAGAGGCATTTAAAACAAACGCCGTCGATTTTGCTGTGATTCTCAACGAATATGCATTAGTCATGGGTATCATTACCATCAATGATGTAATGATCACTTTAATGGGGGACTTAATTGGTCCAGGGCAAGAAGAGCAAATCGTAGTACGTGATGAGAATTCTTGGTTAGTTGAAGGCGGAACGCCAATTGAAGATGTGATGCGCATTTTAGATATTGATGATTTCCCTGACTTTAGCAACTATGAAACCATCGCAGGGTTTATGATGTACCGGCTAAGAAGAATGCCGAAACGGACAGATTATGTGAAATATGCGGGCTATAAATTTGAAGTCGTCGATATTGATAATTACAAAATTGACCAATTACTCGTAACTCGCCTGACTACAGCGCCATCACCTGTCGTTGTACAACCCGGAAAAAATACTATTGAAACGGCTGGCGCAAAACAACAAACAAAAGATACAGGACATTAATGCTTGATAGCGAAGCCGTTTCTTTCAATGCGCCACCTATGTGGCGCGTTGTTAACCAAAAACTGCTGATTAACCTACCCCAGTTCTGCCTGCAATAATGAAACCTGTTTATTGACCTCACTCATCACATTGTAATGGCGCTTATCACTGATTTTAGGTGGTAGAATTTTCCCATAGTTAAACTCAAATGCCCCAAAATCCTTAATATAGAGCCTGCCACGGAATAGCGTTTTGACGTAAAGAGCAATCTTAGATGGGTTATAACGGTTAAAAATTTTCATTAGAACTTTGCCTCCCCTTTGTTCTTACGATATTCAATAACTCATACCGTACAATAATCATAGACCAGAAATTTTCATTTTGGTTCTAAAATTGCAGTTTTATTCAATTTACTGACATAACATGACACTGTAAATTAACTGTTAAAACCCCATAAACTTTGCTTTTATTCTAAATTTTAAAAAAATGTTAAATTACCTCTTGTAACTCATCCGATGAGCTATGCTATAAATAGTAGTCAGCAGACAAACCACTAGGCTCACATGGCAAAATAATCAATCAAGGGGCTTTTATGATAAAAAATTATTTACTTTTAATATGCTTGCTTGGGGTATCTGCAGTAGCTTCTGCAGCAAATATTCAATTAAACCAATCTGTTCCTGCTGTTTCTGTCACTGACAAGGGTGAGCTTGTCATGAATAATGACGGGAAATTGGATTATCAACCGTGGAAAAGCCAACAGCTCGTTGGAAAGGTGCGTACTATCCAACACATTGCTGGCCGTTCTTCAGCAAAAGAACTCAATGCCCCCTTAGTTGAGGCTATCAAGCAAGCCAAGTTCCCTCACGATAGCTATCAAACAACAACAATCATTAATACCGATGATGCAATTTTCGGTACGGGTGTATTTGTGAAAAACAGCGTTGAAGATAGCAAAAAAGAGTTTCCATATTCACAATTTATTGTTGATAGCGAAGGTACGGTGAAGAACGCATGGGGCTTGAAACCAGAAAGTTCAGCAATTATCGTATTGGATAATCAAGGGAAAGTGTTGTTTTTCAAAGATGGTGAATTAAATACCCAAGAAGTTCAAAAAGTCATTAGTTTGTTAGTCTCATCACTAAACCAATAACGTCTACCTTTTGCTGTTACTAAGTTAGTATGTAGTGTGCGCAATTTCGCACACTACAATTTCTCACACGCGACAGGTAGTTAGCCCTATCTCACTTGAGTTAAAAATAGTGAGTTATGCTAAAATGCCCTTACATTAAATATGCATAATTATGATTATTATTTTAATAAACAATCATAATTAATGTGCTTATTATCACGTTTTAGTTTCATTCCAATACACTTTGGCACAAAAGCCCCCATTAACGCCATGAGTAAAAATAACTTGTAAATGATGCAATTGCGCAATCCGTTTAACAATAGAGAGCCCTAAGCCACTCCCAGTTTTTTCTTGTCCCGGCGGACGATAGAAGCGCTCACCTAACCGCCGTAAAACTTCAGGTGTCACGCCATTACCATCATCTTGAATTTCAAAGTGATCAGCATACAAAATAATCTCCACTCGCCCCTCTATTTTTCCATAACGTATTGCATTATTGAGCAAATTTCTCAGCAACGCATTGAGTAGTAATGGCTGACCTTGAAAATCAGGGGGGCTAGCAACTAAAGTATTTATTATCGTTGTTTGCTGCTCTTTAGCTTCCGGCTCTACATCTTTTATCGCCGCTTCAATTAACTCAGGCCAAGATACAACTGTAATATCATCAAGTTGCGTGGATGACTCTAACCGAGACAACATCAGTAGTTGGTCAACGAGCCTTGTCGCCCTATCAATACCTTCCGATAAATTAGCCACTGCATGATTACGGATATCTGCATTATTCCCTGCAATTTGTACCACTTCTGCCTGCACCCTTAATGCTGCAAGTGGGCTACGTAGTTCATGAGCCGCATCCGAGGTAAATTGTCGTTCACGAGCAAACATTTCATTAATACGGCCAAACAGTACATTCATAGAGTCAATAATAGGTCTTACTTCACTGGGAATTCGCGTCACTTGTACTGGGGTTAGTTCATCAGGTTTTCGGTGATACAACTGGTTTGCTACGTCCTTCAATGGGCGTAAAGCTCGTGTCAACAGCCATAAAAATAGTAATAACATGATTGGCAAAGCAATCAACCAAGGCATAAATTGTGCAACCATAATATCGGTTGCCATTTCTTGTCGGTATTCCCACTCTTGCCCTACTGCAATGATATATCGACCATCTTGAGATTTTAGCCACACAAAACGCCAAGGGTCGTCACTTCCTTGGATCATCCCATCGCTAAACCCTTCTCGCTTAAATTGATAGACGATGTCTCTACCGTTATCACCGTCGTTTAATACCATTTCGCCGCCTGGTGTAAAAATAGCAAATGCCAGTGCATCGTCATCTTGATGGCCACGGTTCTTTCGCAATAGTTTTTTGGTTTTAGTCAGTGAAGGCTGGCTCAATTCAAAGCCTGATGGTAAAACAGATAACCGTTTAGCAAACGCCATTTGCTGGGTATCAAACAGCTCATTAATCGTTTTATAGCTTTGGTACCACGCTAACGAACTGGCGATCCCCCATGTCAGTAAAGCTAACAAGAGCAGCATTAAAGTGAGTTTTAGCCTAAGACTAAATGTCTTCATCATTTATCATCACCTAATCGATAACCAACACCATGAATGGTTCGAATAAACTTATTGCCTAATTTACGCCTTAAATGATGGATATGTACCTCAACAGAGTTACTAGAGACCTCTTCATCCCAGTTATATAATTTCTCTTCAATTAAAGGGCGAGAAAAAACTTTATTTGGGTTATGCATAAATAAAGAAAGTAAAGCAAACTCTTTCCCTTTTAGTTGTACAGGTTCACCTTGCTGTGTCACCGTCATTGCAACTGGATCCATTTCGACATCACCATGCGTAAGTTTAGAAGATAATTGCCCACTTCGGCGGCGGATCAACGCTTGCAAACGCGCCATGACTTCCATTAAAGCGAATGGTTTACAAAGATAATCATCAGCCCCTTGTTGAAGTCCTTGAACACGCTGATCCAAAGCATCCCGTGCCGTCAAAATCAAGACTGGCTCATCACGCCCCTCCTTACGCCAATGCTTCAAAATATCCATTCCATCAATATTTGGTAACGAAAGATCGAGTACAACAGCGTCATAAGGTGCATCAAATAAAGCGAGTTGTCCCTGTTTACCATCCATAAACCAATCAATAGTAAATCCTAATTGGGTTAAGCCCACTTTTAAGCCATCACCAATTAACCGGTCATCTTCAATTAGTAGAATTCGCATAATCTACCCCCATATTAGAATATTATTATATTTATCCTATCAGCTATAATATGACTAGCTATTATTGGCAAAATTAAAAATATAATTCGTTAGTTAAGTTTCTTAAGATCCTGTTAAGATTTACTTGGTTTAATACCCTCCATACAAACAAGTTTACATCCAATTTGGAGATACCGATGATGAAAAAATTACCTGTAATTGCTTTAGTTGCTGCACTCGCAAGTGCACCTGTTTTCGCTGCAAATGGCGGGTTTGACGGCCCTGGCGCTGCCACAAATACAACAGCCCAAACCTCTCCAACCGGTGGTTTCATCGGCCCAAATAGTGGGGAAATGACTGTCGCAAAAGCACTTGATATGTCAGATGACAGCTGGGTTATTTTACGTGGGAATATCGTTAAACAACTCGACCATAAACATTATGAATTCACCGATGGTACTGGCACTATTAATTTAGAAATCAGCGAAAAGCGTTGGAATGGCATAAATGTAACACCAAAAGATAAAGTTGAAATTCGCGGTAAAATTGATAAAGACTGGAATTCAAGAGAAGTCGAAGTTAAACAAATCCAAATAATTAAATAACCCGCAAGTTTACAATGGGATCTGCTCTAAAGCAGGTCCCATCTAAATCCTATTTCATACAGAAATTAACAGTGCTAAATTAACAAAATCATTTTTGGTTACTAAGGCTGCTTAATGACTGTAAAACTCCCTAACATACGGAATATTCGTGAGAAACTGCTTTCAGATAATTGGTATATTTTAAAAAAATATACTTATGAGTTACAACGTCGAGATGGTAGTTGGCAACAACAAGAGCGCGAAGTCTATGATAGAGGCAATGGTGCCGTTATTTTGTTATATAACAAAATAAAAAATAGCATTATTTTAATTCGTCAATTTCGTATGCCTGTTTATGTTAATGGCTATTCTGATTTTCTGATCGAAGCCGCCGCTGGTTTACTAGAAAACGCCTCACCAGAAGCTCGTATTATTGCTGAAGCAGAAGAAGAAACGGGTTTTAAAGTCGATAAAATTCAAAAAGTTTTTGAAGCCTTTATGAGCCCTGGTTCAGTCACCGAAAAACTCCACTTTTACATTGCTGAATATAGCGATAATAATCGTCGTAACGCAGGTGGTGGGCTTGAAGAAGAAGGGGAAGATATTGAAGTTTTAGAGTGGCCCTTCCCTAAAGCCGTTGATGCGATAAGAACGGGAGAAATAGTTGATGGTAAAACCATTATGCTAATCCAATATCTCGCCCTAAACTCTATTCTAAAAAGCTGATCCTATACTTATAGCTCATAATGATAAAATAAGTCATCGTGAGCTCTCCTATTTTTTATCAGTCATTAAACGAACGATAAAAATAAAACAAATCATAAAAAGACAATCAACTTTTATTATTTTGTTGTTTAATTAAAAAATAAAATCATAAAGCCAAGATAAAACATATTTAGCTTTGACCTACTCGCTAAAAAACTTTAAATTCAAATAATATTAATTTTATATATCATCATTTTAAGAGTCTTATTTTTGCATCCAATGAATATCAAATAATTGTTATACATTACAGTCGGTGATTAAGGAGCTAAATAAAATGATACGCTGCGTTCGTATGTGGACAGGAGAAGATGGAAATTCTCTATTTGAAGAGGGCACTCTTGAGCTCAATAATATAGCAGGAGGCGATAACCAAACCCCTACCATTGCAGTCAACGAGCTTACCTTTCGTGAAACAGTTTCTGGCGGCTCTTTTGATTGGCATCAAGACCCAGTTCCTCGCTATGTCATTACACTTTCAGGTACTTTAGAATTCGAAACCAAAGATGGTTCTAAATTTATCATCAACCCAGGTGATATTTTACTTGCGCAAGATAATACAGGAACAGGCCATAAATGGCGGCTTATTGGTGATGAACCTTGGCGTCGTGCTTATGTTGTCTATCAAGAAGGCACCGATCTTTGCTTCACTCCAACAAAAAAATAGGGGGCATCATGAGCAAACCCATTGCTGAGAATGTCGATATTGCTCTCATAGGTGCAGGGATCATGAGTGCAACGCTTGGTACATTTCTCAAAGAACTTGAACCTTCACTGACGATCGCCGTTTTTGAAAGGCTAAACGACTGTGCCCAAGAAAGTTCCCACCCGTGGAACAATGCGGGAACAGGGCATGCCGCTAACTGTGAGATGAACTATACACCACCAAATCCAGATGGTACGGTGGACATCAGTAAAGCCCTTGAAGTCAATACCGAATTCGATCTCTCTCGTCAGCTTTGGTCTTATCTGGTCACCAAAGGCAAAATTAAAGACCCACGTGACTTTATTCACCCATGCCCACACATGAGCTTTGTTTGGGGTGAAGACAATGTAAAATTCTTGAAACAACGCTACCAACAGATGTCTGCTCACCACTGTTACCACAACATGGAATACAGTGATGATCCAAAGCAGATCAACGAGTGGGCACCTCTGATCATGGAAGGTCGAGACCCTAAAGAAGCGATTGCGGTTACCCGTGTTAATACTGGTGCTGATGTCGATTACGGTGCGCTAACGCATTTATTAATCGCACAATTAAGCGAACAGTCCGGCTTTTCAATTCACTATAAACATGAAGTCATCGATGTTAAAAAAACCGCCGATGGCAGATGGAATATTGAAGTTAAAAACCTACTCACGCACGAGAAAACAATGACTTCAGCGAAGTTTGTGTTTGTTGGTGCAGGCGGTAGAGCAATCGAATTACTACAGAAATCAGGGATCCCTGAAGGAAAAGGGTATGGTGGATTCCCTGTCAGTGGTATCTGGCTGCGTTGCGATAACGAAGAAATTGCCTCTCGCCACCATGCAAAAGTCTATGGTAAAGCAGACAAAGGCTCACCACCAATGTCTGTTCCACACTTGGACACTCGCATTATTGGTGGTAAACGTTCTCTATTATTCGGGCCTTATGCCGGTTTTTCGAGTAAATTCCTTAAGCACGGCTCTTATTTAGACCTGTTTGAATCGGTTAAATTGAATAACATTGAACCAATGCTTGCGGTTGCGAAAGATAACTGGTCACTCGCAGAATACTTAGTGGGCCAAGTCCTGCAAACTTCTGCTCACCAATTTGCTATGCTGCAACAATTCTACCCAGAAGCACAGCATGAGGATTGGAAAGAGGTGGTTGCAGGGCAACGAGTACAAATTATTAAGCCTGACCATGATAAAAAAGGGGTTTTAGAGTTTGGTACAGAACTGATTACTAGTGCGGATAAATCATTTACTGTATTGATGGGAGCATCTCCGGGGGCCTCCACAGCGGCATTTATTGCGCTAAACGTATTAAAAACGTGTTTTGATGAGCAACTCAAAGCCGATGGATGGGAAACACGTTTAAAAGACATCATTCCAACCTATGGGATTGACTTAAAAACGGATGCAAAAGCCTGTTTAGATATTCGTACAGCCACTGCCAAAGTGCTGCAACTAGATAATTAGTTATTAGTTAGGTTGGGAAATCACTTCCCAACCTTTATTGATGTTTAGAATAAAATCACCCGAAAACCTGGATTTAAGAAAGACTCTCGAGGTGTATAATCGAGCGTTTTTCCATGCCAATCAACGACTTTTGCCCCTGCACCAATGGCAACCGCATGTCCAGCTGCAGTGTCCCAAATATTTGTAGGCCCAAAACGTGGGTAAAGCTGTGCTTTTCCTTCCGCAACCAAACAAAATTTGAGTGAAGAACCAATTTCTACTGTCGTGTGTTCACCCATTTGTTTTAAATAATCCATTAATTCATTGTCTTGATGGGAACGGCTAATAACAATAACTGGAGGCTTGGCATCATTCACATGAATAAGTTGCTTATGGCCACCCTCCTCCTTCCATGCCTGATTACCTTCAGCGTAGTACAGCAGCCCTTTCGCTGGGGCATAAACTACCCCCATCGTTGGTACACCGTTCTCGATAAGGGCAATGTTAACCGTAAAATCCCCATTACGATTAATAAATTCTTTCGTTCCATCCAATGGGTCAATCAACCAATAGCGTTGCCAATTCTGCCTGACTGGCCATTCAGGAGGATCTTCTTCAGACAGTTGGGGGATATCAGGAGCAATACGAGCAAGGCCCGCGGTAATCACATTGTGGGCGGCAATATCAGCCTCGGTAACAGGCGAATTATCACTTTTGTGTTCAACCTGTAAAGGTTCTTGCGCATTATAAGTTTCCATAATCGCATAACCCGCTTCTTGAGCTAATTCGCAAATTTGCTGTAGCATATTATTCACCTCTCTGATGACCCTTTACTGCAAGAGTAGCAATTGTGTGAAATTAACGCCATAAAAAAAGCCCCAAAGTCCAAAGACAATGAAGCTTTTTAACTGTGAACTGAACTAACAGAAATTATAAAATTTCAAGTAATTCAACTTCAAATACTAATGTACTGAATGGCGGGATTGATGCACCAGCACCACGCTCACCGTAAGCTAATTGGTGGGGGATATATAATTCCCATTTAGAGCCGACTGGCATCAGGGTCAATGCTTCAATCCAACCTGGAATAACGCCGCTTACAGGAAACTCTGCTGGCTGCCCACGCTGTACTGAGCTATCAAACACAGAGCCATCAATTAAACGCCCTGTATAGTGAACACGTACGCGGTCTGAGCGAGATGGGATAGCACCATCACCTTGGTTAATCACTGAAAATTGTAAGCCAGACTCAGTCGTTGAAACACCATCACGTTTTTGGTTTTCATCTAGGAATTTTTGGCCTTCTTCCGCTAATGCTGCCTGGCGGGATACACGAACAGCGTCGGCACGCTCATGCACTTCACGCAATGCTTTGTGCAGAGTTTCAACAGGTACCGATGGCATATTGCCTTCTAAAGCGTCAACGAGGCCTGCTAAAATTGCATTTGGCACTAAACCTTCTAGCCCTGACTCTAATAATTGCTGCCCAACTTGTAAACCTATGCCATAACTCGCTTGAGCTTCTACCGAATCGAAATTTTGGTTTGCCATGAAAATACCCATATGATTTTGAGAAAATCCAAGAATAGCAGCCCCATCCTTATGGGTAAACCCAAACAATGAATCTAAAGAATAAAACTGATTGATTCCCGACAAATTTATTCAGTGTTCTCTGAAAAATTCAGCCCAACGCTAAAAAAGCCTAAAAAGGGTGCTAGTATGCGTATTAATACGGTCTAATTTACTCATTGCCTCATCAAGGAGGAGTGATGTTTAAACTTTCAAAATTTCATCGCTATGGTATTGCACTGCTCGCTTTAATTGTCGTGGTCGCTTTTTTTTGGCCTGCAAGCGAAAAATCCCCCAGCGATATTGTTCAAAACCAGCCTATCGTTATCCCACCACCTACTACCCCTGAGGTTGTGCCTGAACCGACTATTACACCGCCGATACCAGAGCCCGTGCCGGCACCTGAAGATAATTCACCTCTTTTACCTACTGAGCCCGAAATTATCCCAGAACCTATTGAGCCTGAACCTAATGAGCCTACGACGGTAACATCACCAGAAAAAACGCCTGAGCCCAAAACAACTCGCCCTTCTGCTAATGAATGGCAAAACTACCGAGTACAAAAAGGGAAGACGCTCGCACAACTCTTTCGTGATAATAACTTACAAGCCAATGACGCTTTTATTATGGCTCGCGTTGAAGGGGCTGAGAAACCACTGAGTAATTTACGCCAAGGGCAAAAAATTCGTCTGAAAGCAAATACAAAAGGTGAAGTTCAATTATTAGAAACTACTGGCTCTGATGGGAAAACTTATAGTTTCGCGCGGTTAAGTGACGGAAGCTATTACCGTACACCTTAGTTTAAACACCGACTTTAGGGTAGCATCCCGCTACCCTAATACTTAGTCTGAATTTGCACTATTTACCCCACCTTGGCTTAACAATATATAAATTTAGCGATATATAATAAATAGTCTCTCTCACTAACATGTTAAGCGATAAAAACTATCATGCTAAAGCGCAAATGGATTAACGTATTTTTAGGTGTGGCTCTTTTATTACTTATCGTGATTGTTAGCTATATTTCATGGTTCAAGATCAATTCAAATGCGCTGTGGAACATCGTTAATACTCAATGTATTCCATTACTTCCAACAACGCTGCCCTGCTTGAAAGTGGAACAGGAAAAACACTATGTATTATTCAAAGATAAAAAAGGGCCTTTACACAACTTAATTATCCCGACTGAAAAGATCACAGGGATAGAATCTAGCCAATTATTGGAACAAAACTCACCCGACTATTTTGCTATCGCTTGGCAAGAAAGGGGCAGTTTGTCACAACAAACAACCCACCCAATTCCTGAACATTTATTGGCCATTGCGGTAAACTCCCAATATGGTCGCTCCCAAGACCAACTCCATATTCATATTGCCTGCTTAAAACCTGAGATAAATGAAACGCTTAATCAACTTTCATCAACAATAACAACACATTGGGCTTCTTTATCTTCTAAACTAGCGGGTCATCATTACTTAGCCAAAAAATTTCCGGAAGGCTCACCCCATGTAGAAAATTCGTTTCATCAACTAAACGAATATGTCATCAAGCATCACGATAAAATGGGTAATTTTGGCCTAGCAATGGTACAGCTTAAAGATGGTTCTAAGATATTACTTGCCAACCGATTGAATTTTTGGGATTTGAACTTAGGTTCTGCGGGTGAATTACTCGACTACCAATGCTTAGCTAATCAATAAATACAAAAATATTGTCTAGAAAATAAAAAACACCGGACTTAGCCGGTGTTTTTATTCGCATCATGGATAACCCAGTGATGCATATCATCATTATTGATTACTCAGCAACGATGATAACGTTCAGCTCTGCGAAAACATCGCTGTGTAACTGGAAGTGAACTTCGTGGTCACCAGTAGTACGCAGAACGCCGTTTGGCAGGCGAACTTCGCTTTTCGCGATTTGAACGCCAGCCGCAGTAATTGCGTCAGCGATATCACGAGTACCGATTGAACCGAACAGTTTACCTTCGTCACCAGCTTTAGAAGCTAAAGTTACAGAACCCAGAGCAGTAACAGCTGCTGCACGAGCCTGTGCTGCTGCCAGAACGTCAGCTAATTTAGCTTCCAGTTCAGCGCGGCGAGCTTCGAAGAATTCGATGTTTTTCTTAGTCGCAGGAACAGCTTTGCCCTGTGGAACTAAGAAGTTACGAGCATAGCCCGATTTAACGTTAACCTGATCACCCAGGCTACCTAGGTTAGCTACTTTATCAAGCAGAATAACTTGCATTACCTTATCCTCTATTAGTCGTTAATGGACTGTACCAATTACTGATGACGATCAGTGTATGGTAACAGAGACAGGTAGCGAGCGCGCTTGATAGCACGAGCGAGCTGGCGTTGATATTTTGCACGAGTACCGGTGATACGGCTTGGTACAATTTTACCACTTTCAGTGATATAGTTTTTCAGCGTTGCGATATCTTTATAGTCGATCTCTTGAACGCCTTCCGCTGTGAAACGGCAGAACTTGCGACGACGGAAATAACGTGCCATATGGCTAGTCTCCAGAATCTATCAAATCAATCTGCTCGGCATGGAGGACAATCTTGCTGATCCCATTGCGCCCTTGATGGGTACTAATGAAACCGCTTACTGTAATCCAACTGCCGACCGTTATACTGTGAGTATGGGCTTGTAAGGTTTGTCCGCTGGCGATAATGGGCATTCTGCACCATGCTTGCCTTGACAGTCCTGCTTCCAGCTGCTGTGAACGATGTTCTAAAACAAACTGGCAATGAGGAATGCCTGACGGACTCACTTTTCGAATCAATGCTTTACAGACTATGCCTGTTAACACCAAACGATTAGTGGTCACCTGCGCAATTACTCTTCAGAATCCCCAGTTTCTTCTACTTCTTCATCCTGATATTCATCAGACATGTCACGGCCACGACGTTCGTCTTTAGCTTTGACCATTGGAGAAGCTTCTGTTACTGCGTGTTTTAAGCGCATAACCATGCTGCGGATAACGGCATCGTTGAAGCGGAAGTTAGTTTCCAGCTCATCAATCGCTTCCTGCGGCGCTTCTACGTTCAGAAGAACATAGTGTGCTTTGTGCAGTTTATTGATTGGGTAAGCCAGTTGACGGCGGCCCCAGTCTTCCAGACGGTGAATCTGACCTTGTGCGTTAGTGATAACAGCACTGTAACGCTCGATCATGCCCGGAACCTGTTCGCTTTGGTCAGGATGGACCATAAAAACGATTTCGTAATGACGCATTAGTAGTTGCTCCTTACGGATTATTAGCCTCCTGTCTGGGTTAACCGCGGCCCGCGGAGGCAAGGAACTTATTGAGTGCGGCTAAAAAATTGACGCGTAACTATACCCATCCCTGAGATAAAACTCAAGAGATGGATACCGTTTTACATTAAATATTATTTTTCTACAGAAACAGGTAAGCGCTGACGCACCGCTTCAAATAAACAAACCCCTGTCGCCACTGACACATTTAATGATGACACAGAGCCCGCCATTGGAATACTAATTAACTCATCACAGTGCTCACGAGTTAAACGGCGCATGCCTTCGCCTTCAGCTCCCATAACTAAGGCTATCGAGCCGGTTAATTTGCTTTGGTATAAATTATGGTCAGCTTCACCCGCCGTTCCCACAATCCATACATTGTATTCTTGTAGCAAACGCAATGTCCTTGCCAGATTCGTCACACGAATAAGTGGAACATTTTCTGCCGCGCCACAGGCCACTTTTTTCGCGGTTGCATTAAGCTGAGCAGATTTATCTTTAGGAACAATCACAGCATGAACGCCAGCGGCATCAGCGCTACGTAAACACGCGCCTAAGTTATGTGGGTCTGTTACGCCATCTAATACTAATAAAAATGGCGATGATGTGTTCTCCAATAAATCAGGCAGATCACCTTCTTGATACTGTTTACCCGGTAATACTTTCGCAATGATACCTTGGTGAACGGCGCCTTCGGTTTGGCTATCCATCCATTGACGGTTCGCCACTTGAACAACAACACCTAACGCTTCGATTTCATGCACCAGCGGCATTAATCGGCGGTCTTCACGACCTTTCAAAATATAGACTTCTTTAATGCGTTGCGGTGAACGCTCAAGTAAGGCTTTCACTGCGTGAATGCCATAAATCATTTCGCTCATAAATTTCTTATTTATATTAATAAATAGTAAAGTGGCGTGTTAGCGCCACTTTGGTTAATAACGATGGTTAATAACTACAGCAATACCATTATCCCTCTTGTTTTTGGGATTTTTTTGCAACGCGTTTAGCTTTTAATTTTGCTGTAATTTTTCTGGTTTTATCGGAAGGCTTTTTGCCTTTTCCTTTCCCTTTCGCCTCTGGCTTAGCCTCAGCTTTTTTTCCTTTTTTATCGGAACGACGAAATGCAGAATCAGGCTCGAAGTTTTTATCTTTACTCGCATCCGCTTTTCGACGAGCTGGGCGTGTAGCATTTTTAACTTCTTGCTTCATTTTGTCCCGCGCCGTTTTGCCCGGGTTTTTCGCTTTACGAGTGGTTGAAATTAATGCGAAATCGATGGTGCGTTCATCCATATGCACCGCTTCAACACGAATTTCCACTTCATCGCCAAGACGGTAAGTGGTACCTGATGATTCACCAATTAAACGCTGACCGACCGCATCATAACGATAGTAGTCATTATCCAACGTTGAAATATGCACTAAACCATCAATAAATAAATCATTAAGGCGAACAAAGAAGCCAAAACCGGTCACACTGGTAATTAAACCTGTAAAGGTTTGGCCTACTTGGTCCTGCATGAAATCACATTTCAGCCAGTCAGCCACATCACGTGTTGCTTCATCAGCACGGCGCTCAGTCATTGAGCAGTGCTCGCCAAGCTGTAACATGCTATCCATGTCTGAATGCCAGCCACCCGTTTCCGTCCAGCGTTTATCTGAATGACCATGTTCTTTAGCCAGCAGATATTTTATCCCGCGGTGTAACGTCAGATCTGGGTAACGACGAATTGGTGATGTAAAGTGAGCATACGATTTCAAACCTAGACCAAAGTGACCACGATTTTCAGGATCATAAATCGCTTGTTTCATTGATCGTAAAATCATGGTTTGTAGTAATTCATGATCAGGGCGTTCAGCCACTTCATTCATTACCTGCGCATAATCTTTCGGCTCCGGCTTCATTCCGCCCGGCAGAGTCAACCCTAATTCACTAAAAACAGAGCGTAAATTCATCACGCTTTCTTCTTTAGGGCGGTCATGCACACGGTACAATGCAGGCTCTTCATTTTTCTCAACGAACCGAGCCGCCGCAATGTTAGCCAAAATCATGCACTCTTCAATCAATTTATGTGCATCATTGCGCTCTACTGGCTCAATACTTTCAATACGTCGCTCCGCATTAAAAATAAATTTCGCTTCTTCAGATTCAAAAGAAATCGCACCACGCTCAATACGTGCAGCATCAAGTGCCTTATATAATTGATGCAAATGCTCAATATGTGGCACTAGCGCTTTATAGTGCTCGCGCAGTTCTTCGTCTCCTTCCAAGATTTTCCATACTTTTGTATAAGTTAACCTTGCATGAGAACTCATAACCGCTTCATAGAACTTGTATGAAGAAAGCTTACCAGATGCCGACACCGTCATTTCACACACCATACACAGGCGGTCAACACCTGGGTTAAGTGAGCACAGACCGTTCGATAAGACTTCCGGTAGCATAGGAACGACTTGAGATGGGAAATATACCGAATTACCGCGGCTACGCGCTTCTGTATCCAGAGCCGTTTGTGGGCGGACATAATAGCTTACATCCGCAATCGCCACCCACAAGCGCCAGCCACCGCCTTTCTTCGGTGCACAGTACACTGCATCATCAAAGTCACGAGCATCTTCACCATCAATCGTGACTAACGGTAAGTCGCGTAAATCCACGCGCCCTTTTTTCGCAGACTCAGGGACATGTTCACTTAGGTCAGCGACTTGTTTTTCAACTTGTGGTGGCCATGAATGTGGGATTTCATGAGTACGTAAAGCGATTTCCACCGCCATACCTGTGCCCATTGTTTCGCCTAATACTTCAATGATATTCCCCACCGCTTGCGAGCGACGTTGTGGACGAGTGACTAATTCAACCACCACCACATTACCCATTCGAGCGCCAAGAACACGATCTTTCGGTATCAAAATATCAAAGCTTAAACGGCTATCATCCGGTACGACAAACCCCATCCCCGATTCGATAAAATAGCGACCAACAATTTGGTTATTACGCGGCTCTAACACACGAACAACCCGAACTTCTGTACGCCCTTTACGATCTTGCCCATAAGGTTGCGCCAAAATAACGTCGCCATGCATGGCGCGTTTCATTTCATCTTGAGATAAATAGTAATCTTCTTTTTTACCATCAACACGTAGGAAGCCGTAACCATCACGGTGACCAATGACTTTCCCTTTTAATAAGTCTAAACGCTCCGGTAAGGCATAACACTGACGGCGAGTGAAGACCAGTTGACCATCACGTTCCATGGCTCTTAACCGACGACGTAATGCCTCTAATTCATCTTCTGTCGATAAATTCAATAATTGTGCGATTTCTTCGCGGTTAGCTGGTGCAGTACGCTTCGAGATAAGGTCAAGAATATATTCTCGACTTGGAATTGGGGACTCGTATTTTTCTGCTTCTCTTTCCTGAAAAGGATCTTGTGACATCGTTACCTCCGTTGTCATCAGAATTCATAACTACCGCAAATGCTAATCAAGCAGTAGTTGATAGAGCGGGCTGTTATCTTTCACCATGTCCGCCAGCGTGTATTGATCAAGTTCTTGTAAAAACTGCTGTATTGCTTGGTGTAGCACACCTTTTAAACGACACGCAGGTGTAATGTGGCAAAACTCACCACTACAATTAACAAGAGTCAGGGGTTCTAATGCTCTAACAACGTCCCCTATACGAATTGATTCTGCTGGTTGTCCTAGTGTAATCCCGCCATTTTTGCCACGAGTGGCTTTAATATAACCTAAGTGACTGAGCTGATTAATAATTTTTACCATATGGTTACGAGATACACCGTAGACCTCGGTGACCTCAGTAATACTGGTCATTTTCCCTTCACCCAGAGAAGCCAGATAAATAAGAGCTCGTAACCCATAATCTGTAAAACTAGTCAGTTGCACAATCACCTCAAAATTTTAGCTATAACGCTGTTGGCCGCAAATCAGTGGCCTAAAAACATGTGACTTCTTTTAAAATTCACATTTACTATTTCTAACCCAACACATTCAGTTTTCTGAATAAAATATAGCATGCTAATAAATTATATGTTGCTAAATACAGTTTAACGTATAACACAGGTCAAATATGCATTTAATTGCACAGAATTTGCACACAAAAGTGACTTAATTCAATCATTATGGGGAATTTTGACTGTTTTATCAAAGAAGCGACATATTGGAAGGAGGTAAAGCAGTAAAAAAACTGCGCCCGTTTAAGGCGCAGTCAGTGTTATTACTCAACATCAAATGGATCACGCAGGATCATGGTCTCTGAACGATCTGGGCCCGTTGAAATAATATCAACTGGAATACCCGTTAGTTCTTCAACACGTTCGATGTAATTCAGAGCTGCTTGTGGCAGTAATTCTCTTTGTTTCACACCAAAAGTTGTTTCTTTCCAACCTGGCATTGATTCATAAACTGGCTCTAAACCATCCCACTCATCAGCAGCTAAAGGTGTTGTTTCTAACACTTTACCATCTGGACGACGGTAGCCTACACAAATTTTGACTTCTTCTAAACCGTCTAAAACATCCAGTTTAGTCATACAGAAGCCTGACAGTGAGTTGATTTGTACCGCACGATTAATCGCAACGATATCTAACCAACCAGTACGGCGTTTACGGCCTGTAGTTGCACCAAATTCTTGGCCTTTTTCACGCAGGAACTCACCCACTTCGTCAAACAGCTCAGTAGGGAATGGGCCCGCACCAACACGTGTTGAGTAAGCTTTGATGATACCTAATACGTAGTTTACATAGCGAGGACCTAAACCAGAACCCGTCGCCACACCGCCAGCAGTCGTATTTGAAGAAGTTACATAAGGATAAGTACCGTGGTCGATATCTAATAATGTCCCTTGTGCGCCTTCAAACATCACTAATTCATTCTTCTGATTTGCTTTATAGAGCAGATCAGAAACATCAATTACCATGCCAGTTAGGATATCAGCCACAGCCATAATATCATCTAACGTTTTTTGGTAATCGACAGCAGGTTCTTTATAGTAATGAACAAGTTGGAAGTTGTGGTATTCAACGATTTCTTTTAATTTTTCTGCAAACGTTGCTTTATCGAATAAATCACCAACGCGCAAACCACGACGTGCAACTTTATCTTCATAAGCAGGACCAATACCACGACCTGTTGTCCCAATCGCTTTGGAACCACGAGCTTTTTCACGCGCATTATCTAATGCGATATGATAAGGCAGGATCAGTGGGCATGCTTCAGAAAGACGTAAACGTTCCCGAACAGGAACACCGCGGTCTTCCAATTCTTTCATCTCTTTCATTAATGCGTCTGGCGCTAAAACAACACCATTAGCAATAATGCTGATGACATTTTCACGAAGAATACCGGATGGAATTAAGTGGAGAACGGTTTTTTCACCGTTTACAACAAGAGTATGGCCAGCATTATGGCCGCCCTGATAGCGAACTACATATTTAGCACGCTCTGTCAGCAAGTCAACGATCTTGCCCTTCCCTTCGTCACCCCATTGGGTGCCCAGTACGACAACGTTCTTACCCATTTTGAAATACACTCGGTTGCTTAAAAATGAATTCTACCATCAAAAATGAACTGTTCCAGTGATATTTTGGCAATACAAAAATTTTTTTCTGGAAAGCAAGTAAAATGGTATTTTTTATTTCTGCCGTAAACTCAAAATGAATGCCATCAGTTGAGCAGCTCAAATTTTCCCTGAAAAATCCTATACTTAAAACGACAGGCGAAAAAAAGCCCACCGAAGCGGGCTTTTCTTTAATAGATTAACAGTTATTTTGCTAGGTTGCACGCAACTTAGCTTGTTATTAATCTGTCGCGCGAAGCTTAGTTGGCGCCTTCATAAAGCGGAAGAAGTCAGTGTCTGGGCTTAATACCATCACGTCTTCACCACTCTTGAAGCTTTGCTCATAGGCACGCAAGCTACGAATAAACGCATAGAACTCTGGATCTTGGTTGAATGCATCAGCAAACAGTTTCGTTGCCATCGCATCACCCTCACCTCGGTAAGTTAGAGCAGTACGTTCTGCTTCAGCCAACGTTTCTGTTACTGTTTTATCTGCAACAGCGCGGATCTTAGTCGCTTCTTCTTGACCTTGTGAACGATGTTGACGTGCAACTGCTTCACGTTCTGCACGCATACGCGCATAGATAGCTTCAGAAACTTCGTTTGGCAGCTCAATACGTTTAATACGTACATCGACAACCTCGATACCTAACGCCGCCATACTGTTTGCATTCACAACCAGTGGCTTCAGGTTCGTTTCCTCTTCAACACGTTTTGCTGCATCCGCAATCGCTGCATCCGCTTCTTTTGTTGAGTCGTCAATTGCAGTACCTTTGTTCAAAGCATCACGCACATCAACAGTTAAACGACCACGTGAATCAGTGATAATGTCTTTAACGCTTAAACGACCAAACTCAGAACGTAAACGGTCACTAAATTTACGTTTTAACAGTGTTTCCGCTTGGAATGGATTACCACCGCCAGTCGCTACATAATAACGACTGAAATCAGTAACACGCCATTTCAGGTAGGAGTCCACCATTAAGTCTTTGTTTTCACTTGTCAGATAGCGGTCAGCTTGAATTTCAAGAGTCTGAATACGTGCATCCAACATTTTCACAGTTTCAATAAATGGAACTTTGAAATGCAGACCCGGCTCATAAATGATCGGTTTGTTTTCAGAGTCACGTAGAACTTTACCAAAACGCAATACGATACCGCGGTCAGTTTGAGGAACAATAAAGATAGATGCGTATGCAACTGCCAAGATGGCAATAACGATAACAATTAGCGATTTACGCATGATTATTGTCTCCCTACTCTAACAGCATCACCACGAACAGCGTTATTTGGCTGTGCTGGTGTTGCAGCAGATGATGACGAACTATTGCTTGGCGTCGCCATTCTTGCTGACGGATTAGCTTTTGACGTTGAAGCCGCATCTGAATTTGTACCGCGCATGATTTGATCCAGCGGCAACACTAACATGCTGTTGCTCTTATCATTCGCAATCACTTTACGTGTATTACTTAACACACGCTCCATTGTGTCGATATACAAACGCTCACGGGTGATTTCTGGCGCAGCACGATATTCAGGTAACATTTTCGCAAAACTTGCCACCTCACCCTCTGCTTTGAAGACCACACTCGCTTTATACGCTTCAGCTTCTTCAATTAGGCGTTGTGCGTTACCTTTTGCCAGTGGAAGAACTTCATTTCGATAAGCGTGCGCTTCACGAATGGTTTTTTGTTCTTCTTCCCTTGCTGAGATTACGTCATCAAATGCCGCTTTAACATCTTCAGGTGGACGTGCTGCTTGGAAGTTGACGTCAAGCAGTGTGATACCCATCTTGTATGGTGCAATTGTTGCTTCGAGCTCTTTTTGTGTAACATCACGGATAAAAGCACGATTCGTAGTCAGTACTTGCTCCATCGCAGACTGACCGATTACACCACGCACAGCACTATCTAGCGCCTGACGCAGACTATTGTCTGGGTTTGTGACACTAAATAAATATTGCGCAGGGTCGGTAACACGATATTGAACGTTCATTTCAACGCGGATCACGTTTTCATCTGACGTTAACATCATGCCATTTGTCGCTTGTTCACGTACGGTTTCTACGTTGACAGGAATGACCCTATCAATGAAAGTTGGTTTCCAGTTCAAACCAGGCCCAACAACACCACTATATTCACCAAAACGTAATACTACGCCACGGTCACTTTCTTTGATGGTGTAGAAGCCTGAACCTGCCCATACAACAACGATAGCAGCAAGAGCTAACATACCTAAACGGCCACTGATTTGTGATGGTTGTTTATTATCACCATCACCACCGCCGCCTTTATTTCCACCAAGCTTGCTGCCTAGTTTACGAAAGAGATCGTCGAGATCATAAGCCCCACGTTTTCGACCACCTTTGTTCCCGCCAGAGTTGCCGCCTTTATTGCCGCTTCCCCACGGATCGCGGTCTTGTCCGTCATTACCGGGCTGATTCCACGCCATGTTTTAGCTCCATTCTTTATGATTGATTTTCAGGGCTAAGAGCGATAGGGCTCTTAATATCAATTCCATTGCCTAACTATATTATTAACGGCCAAATTATTAACGGCCAAAGCATTATTAATAACCAAAGCGATTAAATAACATAGTCAGGTAATTGCTGCTCTTGTTTGCACAGACGCCGCCAATCCACCATTGGCATACGCACCTCAAGGCCAATTGAGCCGTCTTCTTCCTGCCATTCACGTTCGATTGACTGAAGTTGATAGAAACGGCTACGTAAACGGCCTTCATTCGGTGGTAAACGCAATTCAACATGTGCGATTTCACCTGAAAGACGTTCCGTCAATGCCTGTAGCAACAATGGGATACCATCACCCGTTTGCGCTGAAACCCAGACACGAACCGGCTTGTTATCCTCATCTCTGTCAATACGCGGGACAAAATCCTCCAGCATATCAACTTTGTTCATCACTAAAAGTGTTGGTATTTCATCCGCTTCGATTTCTTCTAACACACTTTCAACTGCATGAATATTTTCATCCAAGCGATTGTCAGCTGCATCGATAACGTGCAGCAATAACGTTGCTTCACGTGTTTCTTGCAGGGTTGCTTTAAAAGCTGCAACCAAATCATGGGGTAAATGGCGGATAAAACCCACAGTATCTGCAAGAACGACAACACCAACATCTTCTACATCAATACGACGAAGTGTTGGGTCAAGTGTTGCAAATAACTGGTCAGCAGCATAAACATCAGCGGCCGTCATGCGGTTAAACAAGCTAGACTTACCAGCATTGGTATAACCGACAAGCGAAATAGTCGGGATATCTGCCTTACTTCTCGCTTGACGCCCTTGTTCACGCTGTTTTTCCACCCGACTAAGACGAGATAAGATTTGTTTAATTTTATCTCTTAATAGCCGGCGGTCAGTTTCAAGTTGAGTTTCACCGGGGCCTCGTAAACCAATCCCGCCTTTTTGTCGCTCTAAGTGCGTCCATCCCCTCACTAAGCGAGTCGATAAATGCCTTAATTGAGCCAATTCAACTTGAAGCTTACCTTCGTGTGTACGTGCGCGTTGAGCAAAAATATCTAAAATTACCCCTGTACGGTCAACCACCTTACATTGGCAAATCCTTTCGAGATTACGTTCTTGAGCAGGGCTTAGAGTATGATTAAACAACACCACATCTGCACCACTTTCCTCAACAGCTTGGGCAATTTCTTCTGCTTTACCTTCTCCAACAAAAAACTTTGGATGAGGAGCTTTACGACTGCCCGTGACTATTTGTACTGGTTTTACCCCAGCAGATGTCACAAGTGACTCAAATTCTGCCAGATTATCAACGTCTTTCTCTTGAGAAAAAAAGACATGGACTAATACAGCTAGTTCACCGCCTTCATACCTATCAAACAAGGTGTAACCTCTTAGGCTAAACAATAATTGCAAAGGAAAAACACAGGTACAGTCTCCCTACCCATGCTTTCCTTGTCTTTTAGCGTACAAACTTACTCAGTTACTTCGCCATCTTGCGCTGCAGGGTTACCTGAATGGTAATTACCATTACCAGTGCTACCCGCAGTACCGCTATGATGAGAAACAGGGCGAGCAGGGACAACAGTCGAGATAGCGTGTTTATAAACCATCTGGCTAACTGTGTTTTTTAATAAAATGACAAATTGGTCAAAAGACTCAATTTGCCCCTGCAATTTGATGCCATTAACGAGATAAATAGAGACCGGAACCCTTTCACGACGTAATGCGTTCAGGAACGGATCTTGCAAAGATTGCCCCTTAGCCATTCTATGTTTTCCTTATTTTGTTGTTTTTAAAAGAGAATCTTTTAGATTCCAAAAAGTAACTACTCAAAAATTGCGCTTAACGTTCTAATTGTACACAAACATCAGTCCTATGCACGCATAACCTGCATAACGGTGCTAAGCGCTTGCTGAGGTTGTTCACTATCTAGCCAATGAACATTCTCCCAGCTTCTTAACCAGGTAATTTGACGTTTTGCCAATTGGCGAGTTGCACAAATCCCCCGATAAATCATTTCATCATGGCCAATTTCACCATCTAAATATGACCACATTTGCCGATACCCCACACAACGAATTGAAGGGAGGTCAACATGTAAATCATTTCGTTGATGTAACTTGCGAACTTCTTCTTCAAAACCCGCATCTATCATCAGATGAAAACGTTGTTCTATGCGCTCATGTAAAATTTTACGATCTTGTGGCGCAATAGCAAACTGAAACACATTATAAGGCAATTCTTCCCCAGCTGTTTGTATCATTTCAGTCAAAGTTTGTCCCGAAATGAGATATACCTCTAAAGCACGGGATAATCTTTGTGGGTCGTTAGGATGAATCCTTGCCGCAGCAACTGGGTCAACCTCAGTAAGACGACGGTGAATTTCCCCCCACCCTTGTTCTTTCGCAATGTGTTCAATTTCAGTACGAACTGCTTGGTCAGCTGAAGGAAGAGGTGAAAGCCCTTCTAATAAGGCTTTAAAATACAACATTGTGCCGCCAACTAATAATGGAATTTTACCTTGTGAGGTAATTTCAGCCATGGCATTTAATGCGTCACGGCGAAAATCGGCAGCACTGTATGGTAGAGACGGATCGAGGATATCAATCAGACGATGGGGAGCTTGGCTGAGTTCTTCTGTTGTTGGTTTTGCTGTGCCAATATCCATCCCTCGGTAAATTAATGCCGAATCGACACTAATAATTTCCACAGGCAAATGCTTGCGAAGTTCTATCGCCAAAGCGGTTTTACCTGAGGCCGTCGGACCCATTAGGAATATTGCGTCAGGTTTTTTCTGAGTTGCTAAATCACTCATTTGTTAGTGTAGCTACCACGGATTGTAAATTAATTAATTGTAATAATGTTGGTGGAGGGTTTTTCACCCACTGCGGACATACCCGCTCAACATCAGCCAGCAACTGAACAGCCTGTGCTAAACTCCAACTTTCTTCTGTTTTAACCTGTGAAACTGCTTTAGCGAGCCATTGTGCTATCTCTTCGTCAGTGACACTTTCTTTTCTCGATAAAAAATCGAGTAGCTCAGAAAAAAGCTGTGATAAATTTTGTGTTCTTAATGGTAACGATACCGTATGAATTGTTACTTTTCCATGTAATATCGTGGCTTCGATACCAAATATTGTCAATTGTTCCTTGTACCGCTGTAAAACCTCTATTTCATCATTTTTAAGTGACAATTTTAGAGGTATTAACAATGGTTGGGGCTTTAAGGCTCCACCACTCGGTGACAATTGTGACAACTTCAATAAATAATTAGCTTCCGTTAAGGATAACAGGATTAGCCCCAACGAAGACTCAATTAATGCAAAGTTTTTTGCGTAAATTGTCAATACTTTGCCAAAAAGGTAGTTATCCGCATTTTTTGCTACAGGTTGTGAGGATATTTGCGGTGAACTGATTGGGTTACGTTCAGGAAAAAGCGGCTTTTTATCTTCAGGAGCAACCGGAATGGACATTAAGCTCTGATACAGTTCGCCTACTTTTTTGTCATAAGTTGAGCCAAACGTTTTTGCTGGTACATTTTCTGAAAAACCTGACGTTGATTTCGGCGAAGAAAAAGCGTGATTTTTAGCATTATCCTTTAAGTGGCTAGCCTGCTTATAAGGTGTTTTAGGCTCTAGAAGGGTATTCTCGACTATCGTCTTGTTTTCTGCCTTATGTTGCTTAGGAGCCACACTAGGAGAAGAAAAATAATTTTCCCCCGCAGAAGGCCGATTTTCCAGTT
Source organism: Providencia sp. PROV182 (assembly GCF_028480325.1). Taxonomy (NCBI): domain Bacteria; kingdom Pseudomonadati; phylum Pseudomonadota; class Gammaproteobacteria; order Enterobacterales; family Morganellaceae; genus Providencia; species Providencia sp. PROV182. Next base: position 127,395 of record NZ_JAMPOL010000018.1, read on the forward strand.
CTGTATTTACAGGTTCGATACCCGGAAGCTCATCAATAGATGCGGCTTCTAATAATACTGTTCGTACCGCTTGATAAATAAAATCATGTACCAGACGAGCTTGGTGAAAACGAACCTCATGTTTTGCTGGGTGTACGTTAACATCAACTTGTTTTGGGTCAATGGTCAAATACAGGACATAAGCTGGCTGCTGGTTTTCGTCTAAATGCCCTTCATAAGCTTGGCGAATAGCATGATTAATCAGGCGATCACGCATCATACGGCCATTGACATAGCAATATTGTGTTTCACTACCCGACGTCATTGATGGAGAAACGACCCACCCTTTGATAGCAAGATCGCTATGTTCCCAAGATAACGCCAAAGCGCCTTGCATAAAGCCCGTTCCACAAATCGTCCCAAGACGCCTCTCTTGCTGTGCCTCATCATGAGCCGCTCGGTATTGCTTTACTAATTTCCCATTGTGAGTCAGGTTGATAGCCACATCAGGGCGAGAAAGCGCAATTCGGCGAACAATTTCATCGATATGACCGAATTCAGTTTTTTCTGTGCGCATAAATTTACGACGAGCTGGCGTATTATAGAATAAATCTAATACTTCAACCGTTGTGCCATTGGGATGCGCTGCGGGTTTAACTATTACCTCCATATCCCGACCTTCGGCATAGGATTGCCATGCTTCTGTCTGGTCTGCAGGCTTTGATGTCAACGTTAAACGTGAAACAGAACTGATACTCGCTAGTGCCTCACCGCGAAACCCCATACTCATAATGGCTTCAAGATCATCTAATGTGGCAATTTTACTGGTCGCATGGCGAGCTAAAGCCAAAATCAGTTCATCTTTACGGATACCACAACCATTATCACGAATACGGATCAGTTTTTCTCCGCCGCGCTCAATGTCGATATCAATACGCGTTGCCCCTGCATCAAGACTATTCTCAACGAGCTCTTTAACCACTGACGCAGGCCTTTCAACCACCTCACCTGCTGCGATTTGGTTGGCAAGTTGTGGGGATAGAATATGTATAGCCATGCCTCCCCCTTATTGTGGCGCTGCTTGTATTGGATTCGCCAAGAAATATTGACGTAACCCTAAATGGATAGCTTCTGCGACTTTGTCTTGGAATTCATTCGATTTTAGCAACTGCTCTTCCGCTGCATTACTAATAAACCCAGTTTCGACTAAAATTGATGGGATATCAGGAGAACGCAATACACCTAAGCTTGCATGTTCAGGGGTTCTTTTGTGAATATTACCTACTTTTCGTAGCTGTTCGATCACTTTAACCGCAACATCGTACCCCACACGCTGAGAATGACCGAATTGTAAATCTAAAACGGCTTGGCTTAAGTAAGGGTCCGCGCCACTCAGTGCATCACCCGCCCCACCTAATAATTCCGATTGTTTTTCACGTTGTTCCAGCCAACTACCCAGTTCACTGTTTGCACGCCGATTAGACAATACCCATACTGATGCGCCCCGTGCACTGCTATTCGGAGCCGAGTCCGCGTGAATTGACACCAACATATTAGCCCCTTTCTTACGTGCCACATCAGAACGACCACTAACAGAAATAAAATAGTCACCGTCACGTGTCATCGCGGGCTTAAACATTGGGTCGGCTTCAAGGCGTTGGTATAATTTACGAGCGACGCTGAGAGTCACATCTTTTTCTTTATAACCATTCTTGCCTATCGCACCAGGGTCTTTTCCACCGTGCCCTGCATCAATAGCTATGACGACCTGCTTGCTACCCTTTGGCATATTTTTATATTTGGTTGGTGTTGGTGTAGCCACAGGTGCAGGATTACTCATCTTCAATGGTTTATCTTGAGTATTATTTGCCGCTGGTTTAACCGTATTATTGGTTTGATTAAAAGAGGTAGAACCGGATGCATTTCCAGTCGATATCGTTAACACCAACTGATATTCACCTGAAACCTGTTTAAGTACCGCTTTTGTTTTCGCTGCGCGAGATAGCTCTAAAACTAAGCGTTTGTGTTGGTTATCAGAAGGTTGGCTCGCCCGTACCAGTTTTACAAGATCCCCCGCGGGAACTTTAAGTGGTAAACCAATAATCTCACCTCGTTGTTTGATATCAACAACAAGGCGCTCAGGTGAATGCAATGGGAAATAGGAGTAGTCGGGCTTACCATCAATAAAACTTAGCACCACTTCTGCTTGTGATGGGCTGTTATTAACTTGAATATTTGATAATGTTGCCGCTTGTGCTTTTGCTCCAAACAGCCACATAGCTAATGCCATAAACAAGACGAAAACAGTAAAAAAACCCTTTTTTGTTATTCTGTGGATTGATGCATTCAACATGAGCAATAGCTTCCTTAGAGTAGGGGTAATGCTTCTAACAACGACTCCCCATTGGCAGAAAAAGCAACAAAGTGAGCCTGACGCCCTTCGCCTTGATAGGTCAGATGGAGCTCAAGATCCGCTTCAGGTAAAAAACCTTTACCTTGTTGCGGCCATTCGACCAAACAGATCGAATTTCCAGAAAAATAGTCACGAATCCCCATAAATTCAAGTTCTTCAGGGTCTGCTAACCGATAGAGATCAAAGTGAAAAACTTGACGATCTGCTAATTCATAAGGTTCAACCAAAGTGTAGGTTGGGCTTTTTACGTGACCTTGATGGCCCAGCGCTTGTAAGAAACCTCGGCTAAAGGTGGTTTTCCCTGCACCGAGATCACCATATAAGTGAATAATTGTACCTTGATGGCAAGCCTTAGCGATAGCATTACCTAAAGCGACAGTTTGCGCTTCATTGGCAAGTTGTATTGTACGTTCTTTCATATTGTTCTTTTATTATGTCATTAATAGGCGGTGTCGCCTGTTTATCCTTTAAATGCATAGTTTATCTTGCTGATCAAAATGCATAAAGAGATATCAACAAACATCAATATTACTGCTTATCTTAACCTAAGATGGGGCTTTTTTCTTAATTAACATTGCTTGAATGATGAGTTCAGAAATATCCTATAATTGTTCTCAATATTGAAGGCATTTTTTCATACGTTTTGATGAATAACGCAGGTCATGTTAGAGTGCCAGCCGTTTTAATCTTTCTCAATATAGGATCTGATGCCAAGATACCTCGATCTCGATCTTCTCGCTCAGAATATTAAACAATGGGGTGTTGAAGCAGGTTTCCAACAAGTCGGGATCTGCGATACTGACCTTTCAGCGGAAGAGCCCAAATTACAAGCATGGCTAGATAAACAATTTCATGGTGAGATGGAATGGATGAATCGCCATGGGATGATGCGAGCCAGACCACACGAACTGCACCCTGGCACGTTACGTGTCATTAGCGTGCGTATGAATTACTTGCCTGCCAAAGCCGCATTTGCTAGTACATTAAATAACCCTGAATTAGGTTATATCAGCCGTTATGCCCTGGGGCGAGACTACCACAAACTATTAAAAAAACGTCTAAAACAACTTTCAGATCGTATTTTAGACTATTGTCGTGAATTTAACGGAGTGATACTGGCCGATGGCACCACCATTGACGATCTTAATTTTCGACCTTTTGTCGACTCTGCGCCAATCTTAGAGCGCCCTCTCGCCGTCAAAGCGGGTTTAGGATGGACAGGAAAACATTCATTAGTCTTAAATCGTGAAGCAGGATCTTGGTTTTTTCTCGGTGAATTATTGATTAATTTACCCGTTTCTGTTGATAAACCTGTCGAAGAAGATTGCGGCCGCTGTGTTGCTTGTATGACAACTTGCCCAACAGGTGCAATTGTCGAACCTTACACCGTAGATGCTAGGCGCTGTATTTCTTATCTTACCATTGAGCTAGATAGTGCTATCCCTGAAGAATTTCGCCCTCTAATGGGAAATCGGATCTACGGTTGTGATGACTGCCAGCTTATTTGCCCGTGGAACCGTTTTTCCCAGCTAACTGATGAAGATGATTTCAGTCCAAGAAAGGACTTACATACACCAGAGTTGCTCGACTTGTTCTCATGGGATGAAAAAACCTTTTTAAAGGTGACCGAAGGCTCTGCAATCCGCCGCATTGGTTATATTAAGTGGTTGCGAAATATCAGTGTGGCGCTAGGTAACGCACCTTATCAAGACAGTATTGTACTGGCTTTACAAAATAGGTTGGGAATTAACGAAATGCTAGATGAGCACTTCCAATGGTCTATACAACAACAGCTTAATCGACGTAATGCAAACCAAGTCACAATTCAAACTTCACAGCAAAAACGCCTTGTACGTGCGATTAACAAAGGTTTACCGAGAGATGCATAGAAAAAAGTCAGCTATATATCTGAAATGAAGAATTGTCAAATTGATGTGAATAAAGTAAAAAGTGCTTAGCAGACAATAGGTAAAGAATTTGCAAGATGTGCTAGCCGCATTTTGACAAAATAAATCACTTAACAAATAAATCAATAAGTTACAACAATGCTATTTAAATACTAGAATTAAATAGCACAACAGAAATTTGTTAATTAGCCTGTGGATAACTCTGTGTAATAAGTTATTTCAAATCGCGATAAAAACCCAGATTGATTGAGCGGGCTGTGGATAACTTGCTAATGGCACATTGAAAAGAAAAATACTGATTTTACGTTTACTAGCAATACAAAAGTTACCAAAAAACAAGACTAAAATGAAAAGTGACTCGAAGTAAATAAAAAAGCATATTTTTGTTTATTATTTAAACTTCTAATCATCATCTTAGAGATGGATGCAAAACACCCTATTGCTAAGGGGTGGCTATTCTATGGCGACCTGAAAACGAATGCAAGAGGAAATCTGGATCTGATCCAAAAAAGATCGCAAAACCCATGTAGATCCTAGTGTTCAAGGTATAAAAGGATAAAAACAGTGAACAAGCGCAATTCATATGCACACTAGGTGATTCTACTTAAGTTAAATAGGTATTGTGTAAGAATTAATTAAGAAGAAAAGTTAAGAGACTAAGAAAATATTGGAGCGGGAAACGAGACTCGAACTCGCGACCCCGACCTTGGCAAGGTCGTGCTCTACCAACTGAGCTATTCCCGCATTTGGTGGGTACTACTTTGACTAAAACACTAAGAAAGTTTGGAGCGGGAAACGAGACTCGAACTCGCGACCCCGACCTTGGCAAGGTCGTGCTCTACCAACTGAGCTATTCCCGCATCACGAAAATAGTGCTTTAGCTAAAACATCAAAAAATTTGGAGCGGGAAACGAGACTCGAACTCGCGACCCCGACCTTGGCAAGGTCGTGCTCTACCAACTGAGCTATTCCCGCATCACATTTTTGGATGTTTCACGTGCCGACTTAATAACAAAAACTTCATCGGTACGGGGAGCGCATTATACGAAAAATTCAGATACTAGCAAGCCCTTACACTCAAAATTTTTATTTTTTTATTCGTTTGCTGACAATTCAATCACAATGGTGATTTTATCAACACCCGTTGTAATAAATTGATTTCAATACGTTAACATTGTTAACTTATTGGGAGAGAACAGCTTATGAAAGCCGCTCAAGATTGCGGCTTATTCGTTAATTTAACATTTATTCTTTAATAAATGTCTCTCGGTAATAAGCTAATTCAGCCACAGATTCACGAATATCATCAAGAGCTTGGTGAGTATTTTTCTTCGAAAAACCCGCTAGAACTTCAGGTTTCCATCGGCGAGCAAGCTCTTTTAATGTACTGACATCAAGATAGCGATAATGAAAATAGCTTTCTAATTCAGGCATGTAGTTGAACAGAAAACGTCTATCTTGCCCAACACTATTACCACAGATTGGGGATGCCCCTTGAGGAACCCATTTTTCTAAAAACGCAATTGTGGCTAACTCAGCTTCACGCTCACTCACGGTACTTTTACGTACACGTTCAACTAAGCCGCTATTAGTGTGGGTATTTACATTCCACTCATCCATCAAAGCGAGTTGTTCATCCGTTTGATGTACTGCAATTACAGGGCCTTCTGCTAAAATATTAAGATGACTATCTGTTACAATGGTCGCTATTTCAATAATACGATCACGAACAGGATCGAGCCCCGTCATTTCTAAATCGATCCAAATTAAATTATTCTCATTCTTTTGCATGATATACCCTAACTGCATTCTATGAAGTTAAGGTATGATAGCACTCTTCATGCCATCAGTGACAGGCGTGAGTAACCCCCTAAAATACAGCCCATAGTAAAGAGAGGACAGGTGGCTAAACAGAAACTTTCGAAAGGCCAACAGCGCCGAGTTCAAGAAAATCATCAAAAAAGACTTAAAAAGCAAAAAACAGTTGAAATTGATGATAGCCAATTAGGTGAAGCGCAAGAAGGCTTAGTCATTAGCCGTTTTGGGCAGCATGCTGATATTCAAGCAAGTGACGGGACTATCCAACGCTGTAACTTGCGCAGAACGATTTCGTCCCTCGTTACAGGGGATAATGTGGTGTGGCGACCAGCCTTGAACACACAAAGTGATATCAAAGTAAATGGCATCGTCGAAGCGGTTCACGAGCGCCGTTCTGTTCTAACTCGTCCCGATTATTATGATGGCTTAAAACCGATTGCCGCTAACATTGACCAAATTGTTGTGGTTTCAGCTATTTTACCTGAGCTTTCGCTGAATATTATTGACCGCTATTTAGTTGCCTGCGAAACCACCGGGATTAAGCCTGTTATCGTTCTCAATAAAGTCGACCTACTCGACGACGAAAACCGTGAGTGGGTAAGTGATTTAATGACAATTTATCGTGATATTGGCTATCAAGTTCTCGAAGTTTCAAGCCATACCAATGAAGGCATGGAAGCGCTTACTAACGCGCTAGCAGGTAAAGTATCTGTATTTGTTGGTCAGTCTGGTGTGGGCAAATCAAGTTTATTAAATGCATTACTCCCACATAACGAAGAAGCGATTTTAGTTAATGAGGTTTCAGACAACTCAGGGCTAGGACAACATACAACAACAACAGCTCGTTTATATCACTTCCCATTGGGCGGCGATGTGATTGACTCCCCTGGTGTCCGTGAGTTTGGTTTATGGCATCTAACAACGGAACAAGTGACCAAAGGATTTGTCGAATTTAAAGATTACCTTGGTGGCTGTAAATTCCGTGACTGTAAACATTTAGATGACCCTGGTTGCCTGTTACGTGAAGCCGTAGAAGCAAATAAAATTGCTGAATCACGCTTTGAAAACTACCATCGCATTTTAGAAAGCATGGAACAAATCAAACCTCGTGGTAATTTTACGGCGAAAGATAAATAATGTTAGTGAGTGCTTACAAATAACTCACTAACGCTAAACCCGCTCTAAATAATTTAATGATGGTTAGCCAATGATGCGGCCGTTTGAAATATGACGAGTAAACTGTGTACAATAGCCGCCCTTTTGCTAACATACCTTTAAAAATCAGAGGTTAACGTGCTAGATAAAATTAAAATTCGCTTGCAATATATGCTTCCAAAACAATGTCTTACTGAATTTGCAGGCTGGTTCGCAAGTCGCAATGCGGGTTTCATGACGCAATGGGCAATTAAACTGTTCGCAAAAGTCTATAAAGTGAACATGAATGAAGCGCAAAAAAGTGAGCTTACTGCTTATGCCACTTTTAATGATTTCTTTATCCGTCTGCTAAAAGAAGGCGCTCGCCCAATTGTGGAGAAAGAACACCAACTTGCTCAACCTGCTGACGGTGCAGTTAGTCAATTAGGCCCAATAAATGATGACCTTATCTTCCAAGCTAAAGGCCATAATTACACAGTTGAAGCGTTACTTGCTGGCCAATACCAATTAGCAGAGCATTTTCGTGGTGGTGACTTTATTACCACTTACCTCTCCCCAAGTGACTATCACCGTGTACACATGCCATGTGATGGTTTACTCAAAGAGATGATTTATGTGCCAGGCGATTTATTCTCTGTAAATCCATTAACGGCACAAAATGTTCCCAACCTGTTTGCACGGAATGAACGCTTGATTTGTGTTTTTGACACCCCTGTTGGCTTAATGGTACAAATCCTTGTAGGTGCAACCATCGTTGGTAGTATTGAGACGGTTTGGAGCGGTTGCGTCAATTCCAGTCGTGAAGGCGTCATTAAGCGCTGGGTTTACCCTGAGTTGAACTCTGAAGGTGCCGTTTTCTTGAAGAAAGGTGAGGAAATGGGGCTGTTTAAACTGGGCTCAACGGTGATTAATTTATTTGAACCTAACAAAGTGATATTTAATTCATCACTGATCCCCGGTTATGCAACTCGTATGGGCGAATTACTCGCTGAAACTGTTGCAAATACAGTAACAGAAGAACCTGCTGACGCTTAATTAAATTATTATCCCTTGAAGGAGCTCCTCACTGTGCGTGTGATTATCAGTTTTTTTCTTAGCCTGTTAATCGTTTTTTCTTCCGTTGCAGCACCGACTGCAGCGCAGGATGAAGCACAGATTAAGCAGGAGCTCAAACAACTTGAGTCAAGTACCAACCCCAAAGATGCAGAGATAGCACAAGCATTACAGGGTGCTTTGAATTGGATGAGTGAAACACGTGATTCCGATGCAAAGGCCAAGTCTTATCAAGAAGCCATTGATAACTTCCCTAGAATTATCAAAGAAATAAGACAAAAAATCCTCAATGAAAGTGATGAACCAGCACCTATACCTGTGGGTATCAGCTTAGGTGAACTTGAACAACGTATTATTCAGCTTAGCAGCCAATTACTCGATCAAAGCCGCTTAACTCAGCAAGAGCAAGATAAAGGCCGCGAAATCAGTGAATCACTAAGTATTCTGCCACAACAACTTTCTGAAGCTAGACGCTTACTCACTGAAGCCTCTTCGCGCTTTCAGTCTCTGAGTACACCCTCAACGCCATTAGCCGATGCCCAGTACACGTTAGCTCAAGCCGAAGTAAGTGCTCGCAAATCAACAGTTAATGAACTGGAAATGGCGCAGCTTTCTGCCAATAACCGCCAAGAAATCTCACGCCTTACGTTGGAGTTATACAAAAAACGCTATCAACGTATGGAACTTGAGTTACAAAACCTGCGTGATTTCCAAAATACCCAACGCCAACAAAAAGCAATTTTAGCGTTAGAACATACCGAGATGTTGGCTGCGCAAGGTGAACTGACCCCATTTTTAACTGAGCAGCTTGATATTAACCGTAAAATGTCTCAGGAATTAACCGCTCAGGCACAGCGCATGAGCGCAATCACCAATAGCCAAGCTGAAATTTCAACGAGTATCCGCGATGCTCGACAAGCGCTCACAACTATTCGTGAGCAAGCTCAGTGGATCAGCAGCTCAAGTACATTAGGGGAAGCGCTCAGAACACAACTCTCCCGTTTGCCTGATATTCCAAAGAGCCAGCAGCTTGATCGGGAAATGGCAGATTTACGCGTTCAACGCTTAAATTATGAAGATAGCCTCGATAGGCTAAGTAAAATAGATACAACCGAGCAAGAAAGCGAGCATGAGCTCAATACAGCTCAAGTACAAGTTTATCAGTCATTGATTAAAACCCGCCGTGAGCTACTAACCTCTTTAATTTCAGGTCTCGATGCTGAAATGTTAGAGCTAACAAAGCTCAATGTCGCCACTGGGCAATTGACCGATGCATTAAAAGAAGTCAAAGATGCTTCAAACCGTTATCTTTTCTGGGTCGCAGATGTTCCGCCAATAAGCATCAGCTATCCTGTCATGTTAGTAACGGATATTACTCAATTACTTTCTCTGGATACCTTGTCCCAACTGGCCGGTGCTCTGCGTGTTATGCTGACAACACAAGATACATTTTTGTATCTTTTAGGTTCGATAGCATTAGTCATTTTCAGTATTAGCACTCGCAAGCACTACCAAGCATTTCTTGACCGCTCCAGTTTACGGATTGGTAAGGTGACACAAGACCGGTTTTACTTAACCATTCGAACTATTTTTTGGTCAATAATTGTTGCTCTTCCTCTCCCTATGATGTGGTCAGCCATCGGTTATGGCTTACAAAGTGCATGGCAATATCCCATGGCCGCGGCGATAGGTTATGGTGTCAGTGCGACGACACCTTTACTATGGCTGTTTATGATCAGCGAAACCTTTTCTCGCCCTACTGGGTTATTTATTTCTCACTTCGGTTGGGACAAAGATTCTGTTAAACGTGCGATGCGTTATTACCGAATGGCGATTTTTGTCATCGTTCCACTCGTGATGGCAATTATTACCTTTGAACATTATAGCGATAGGGAATTTGCAGCTAGTATTGGCCGCTTATGCTTTATCTTTTTATGTGTCGCACTTAGCTTAATTACCAACAACTTACGCCGCTCACAAATCCCTCTCTACTTAGATAGACATGGCTCCGGTGAGAATATTGTTAATAAAGCATTGTGGTGGATGATATTACTCGCACCTATCGTTGCTGGGTTCTTCTCCATTTTAGGTTATTTTTCAACTTCACAGGCCTTGCTTGCTCGTTTAGAAACCTCTGTCGCCATTTGGTTTGTTATCCTTATCGTTTATCATACGATCCGTCGTTGGATGTCAATGCAGCGCCGTAAATTAGCCTTCGAGCGTGCGAAACAACGCCGTGCTGAGATATTAGCTCAACGTGCTAAAGGTGAAGACGATAGCCAGCAAGCAAACGCCAGTAGCGAAGGAAATATTGATATCGAAGAACAGGTTATCGACTTAGATACCATCAGTACCCAATCCGTTGGGTTAGTTCGTTCGATTTTAACCATGATTGCCTTGGTCTCATTGATTTGGCTGTGGTCCGAGCTACATACCGCATTCTCTTTTCTTGAAAATATTCGCTTATGGGATGTGACATCAACGGTTAATGGCGTTGATACCGTACAACCTATCACCATGGGGTCTATTTTCATTGCCATTTTGACTATTATCGTTACCGCACAATTGGTTCGTAACTTACCGGCTTTGCTTGAGCTGGCCGTACTCCAACATTTGGATTTAACACCAGGTACTGGTTACGCCATTAGCACATTAACAAAGTATACGATAACTATTATAGGGACCATTGTTGGCTTCTCTATGTTAGGAATTGAGTGGTCAAAACTGCAATGGCTTGTTGCGGCAATGGGGGTCGGGCTTGGTTTTGGTTTACAAGAAATTTTCGCCAATATTATCTCAGGGTTAATGATCTTATTTGAGAAACCGATCCGGATTGGAGACACAGTAACTATCCGTAACTTGACGGGGAGTATTACCAAGATCAACACCCGTGCTACTACGCTGACAGACTGGGATAGAAAAGAAATTATTGTGCCAAATAAGGCATTTATTACTGAACAATTTATTAACTGGTCACTGTCTGACACGATCACACGTATTGTCATGACTATTCCTGCACCTTCTGATGCCAATAGTGAATTAGTGACAGATACCATTTTACGTGCAGCCAAACGCTCTACGATGATTTTAGATAACCCAGCACCTGAAGTATATCTTGTTGATTTACAACAAGGTATTCAGATTTTTGAATTACGTGTCTATGCCGCTGAAATGGGCCATCGGTTACCTGCGCGCCATGAAATTCACCAAAACATCTTAGTTTCCTTCGCTGAACAAGGAATTACCTTGCCATTCCCACCATTCCAAGCAAGGGTGGATGTCCGTGATAATTCTCTGCAAAGTGCGACAAACAATCTTTCAGGGCGTAATCCTAGTCGTAAGTCAGGGGAATTGTAAGCCGTATTATGCCATTACAATTAAATGAAAAAGACGAATTAGTGATGTTGAGGATCGCCCAACTTGAACGTATTGGGTCGATTTTATTCTTTTTAATTCCATTAATTATCTTATTAATTGTTGGGAAAGCTTTTGCATTTAATACACTGTACCTTTGGCAAGTGTATTGTGCGTTTTATATCGTTGGGTTTCGTGTACTTTGTAGCAAGCTATCATCACAACAGCAACAACTAGCTATTCGTCGAGGCTGGGGAAACAATCGTTTTTATCGGCTTTCTTGGTGCTATCTTGTATTATCTGTCGTCATACTGGTGGGATACAAAATCGTATCCCACACATCTGCTTAATCATTAGCTGGCTTTAAAACCATACGATTTAATATAACCTTCCGCTAATTTTTGTGCTTGCTGTAATTCTTCAGGGCTTAACTGAGCCGCAATCTTATTTTGTAGACGATGACTTTCTGCGTTGCCGCTGTACACCGCAGTTGCAAGCCATGCGTAGGCTTGCTGCAAGTTTTTCTTCACACCACGTCCTTCAGAATACATGACACCTAAGCGGTCTTGAGACTTGGCATCCTTTTGTTTCGCGGCTTTTCTAAACCAAAACACTGCTTTCTCGTCATCTAAATCAACGCCACTCCCAATCGAGTACATTTGGCCGATTTGGAATTGAGCAAGTATATTTCCGCCTTGCGCTGCTTTTCTAAACCAAAATGCCGCTTTTTCTAGGTTTTGACTGACACCTAAGCCTTGTGCGTACATCATAGCCATGTTGGTTTCAGCTCGGGTATCACCTTGAGCCGCTGCTTGTTCATACCATAGCATCGCTTTGTCATAATCACGACGCACACCAAAACCATTTACAAACATCGTACCTAAGCGAAACTGTGCATCTGAATTCCCTTGGTTCCCCGCCTTAATAAACCACTCAGCCGCTGCTTTAGAATCTTGAGAAACACCTAAACCTTTAAAATAACGCTCTCCTAGCTGAAATTGAGCTTTAGGATCACCTTTTTGTGCTAACTGCGTAATTTGTTCAATCGAGGGTTCTTGTGCTGCTGTCACCGGTGCCGGCGCAGTGGTAGGTTTAGCGGTTAAAACAGAACTATAACAAATCGAGCCTAACAACAGTGCTAACGCAATTTTTTTCATCCTAAGGAACCCTCAACAGTGCAATATGCAACCTGTGAAAACAGTGCTATCCATTAATATCGACCGAAACACTCATCCCCCTAGTTTAAATTTACTTTTTGTCAGAAAAAATAGGAAAAGTGGCCTAAATTTCACAAAAAGCACGTTTCGCTGTATTTTCGCTATGGGAACTTACGTTTTTCATCTAATTGAGATAATAAAAAACCAGATAAACATATTGCCTATCTGGTTCCTCTATTTCAAATAACAAAATACATTATGCGTTATTAAGGTATTTATTTCTCAGATAACGAGCAACAGCATCATCACTATTCGAACCAATGACTTCCATGTGTGGTAACGCATCTTTTAGCAATTGATGAGCATTTTGCATGATGCAGCCTTTTCCAGCCATAGTCAGCATTTCTTTGTCATTCATGCCATCGCCAAAAGCAATACTATCACTCGGTGTATAGCCATGTAGTGCCGCAACTTGCTTCAGAGCCTCGCCTTTAGAAACATCACCAGCCATAACTTCTAAACAGCTACGCAATGAAAACGTTACATTCACTTTATCTTGCCAGCGTGCTTGAATGCGCTGCTGTAAATCCACCAGCAGGTCATGATCTTCACTGGTGTAGTAAACTTTACAGACTTCAGAAGTGACAAAATTATGGCGGTCAAACAACTGGTAGTTAAATACCGATTCTTTAAAAAATTCTTTTTGTTCAGGGCTTTCCCGGTTGATAAACCAATCATCACCATGGTAGTAATTAGTGATAAGTTCAGGGTTATCAAATTCCATCAAACACAGTTCATGAGCTATTTGAGGATCAACATTGTGCTCAAAAATTAAGTCACCGCGGGTATTATGGATCCGTGCACCGTTAGATGTGATCATATACGCATCGATGCCTAAACCATCACGGATTTGAGCAACATCCACATGGTGACGGCCTGTTGCAAACACAAAATGCACATCTTGGGAAGTCACTAGCTGTTTCAAGGTGTCTTTTGTATAAGACGTTAAATCATGATTGGGAGATAACAGTGTCCCATCCAAATCGGAAGCAACTACAGGATATTTCATATTCAAACCCTAACTAATACTGCTCAAAAAAATCACAGATAGCATTAAGCGCCATCGCTCTTAATGCATCCACTTCAAATAGGATTTCATGGTGTGCCCCTTCAATGATGAGAGGTAATTTTTCTTCTCGTCCTATTTGCGCTTTTTGTCGGCTTTGACAAAAAGCTTGTAGCTCTTTATTGCTGACCACTTTTTCTTCGCTGGCTTCCAACACCATCAGTGGCACATCAATTTCTCCCGCTTTCGCAATTAGCTCATCGCCAATCACAAAACTTTCACGTAACCAATGGTAAGTCGGCCCACCTAAGCGCAATTCAGGATAATCGGCATAATAACGTAAGTAGCGCCGATAACGCTCTGGACTGTGTGTTAATACATTGATTAAATAAGGTAATGGCTGCCATTTCCCAGTAGAAGCCGCATAATCATTGCGGACACTTTCGCGAGATTCGGCTCTATCAACAATAAAGCTCGCCATCCAACGAGGCATCGGTAAATTAATACCAATCATCGGCGCACATAAGGTTGCAGCATCAAAAGTGACGTTATCTCGCAACAAATACCCGGCTAAGATAGCACTCCCCATTGAGTGAGCTAATGCATAACATTTTGGATAATGCCGATATTTAACCTCAAGCTCAATGAACTTTTCAAAATCGTCAATGTAATCAGTGAATTTTTCAACATGGCCTTTTTGAGGATCCGCTAACATGCGCCCTGATCGCCCTTGCCCACGATGGTCAATAATAAACACATCATAGCCTAAATGATAAAAATCATAAGCCACTTCAGGGTACTTCACATAACTTTCACTGCGCCCCGGTGAAATGACAATCGCTTTATGATGTTTTGGATGAATAAAACGGACATAGTGAATGGGAATATCATCAACCCCCACGAATTGAGATTCTTCACGATGTTGCCAGAAATCTAAAAGCGGGCCATTTGTAAAAGCAGAAAATTGAGTTTCTCGATTCAGCCAACTCTCTTTTAGGTTTTCAGGCGTCATCCTGCAGTTTCCTTATCTATTCATTCATAACCTTCAAGATGGTCTTGGATAAGCGCCATAAATGCTACTCCAAAACGTTCGAGCTTGCGTTCGCCAACACCATTGATTAACAGTAATTCGGCAGGTGAAGTCGGGGTGTGCTCAGCCATTTCTATTAATGTTGCATCATTAAACACCACAAATGGCGGAATATTTTCTTCATCTGCAATGGATTTACGCAATTTACGCAGTTTAGCAAAGAGCTTTTTATCATAATTGCCATGATAAATTTTGTTTTGTTGATTACGGCTTTTTACCACTAAAACACGAGGAACTGCGAGTTTTAGTGCAGCTTCACCACGTAATATTGGCCGTGCTGCCTCCGTTAATTGAAGCGCTGAAAAATGCGTAATATTCTGTGTGATCATACCTAAATGGATCAGTTGGCGAATCACACTGACCCAATGTTCATTACTTTGTTCTTTACCAATGCCATAGACAGGCAGTTTATCATGGCCTAAGTCACGAATACGCTGATTATTAGCGCCACGCAGAACCTCAACAATATAGCCGATACCAAAGCGCTGACCAACACGATAAATACAGGACAGCGCTTTTTGCGCATCCACTAACCCATCGTACTGTTTTGGTGGGTCTAAGCAAATATCACAATTGCCACAAGGCTGCTGGCGATTTTCACCAAAATAATTGAGTAGCACCAAACGGCGGCAAGTTTGTGCTTCAGCAAAAGCCGCGATGGCATTCAGCTTATGCCGTTCTATATCTTGCTGCATACCCGCAGGCTTTTCTTCAAGACAACGACGTAACCATGCCATATCTGCAGGGTCATAAAATAAAATGGCTTCGGCTTCAACACCGTCACGACCTGCCCGCCCTGTTTCTTGATAATACGCTTCGATATTACGCGGAATATCAAAATGAGCGACAAACCGAACGTTTGATTTGTTAATTCCCATCCCAAAAGCCACTGTCGCCACGACAACTTGTAGGTTATCTTTTAGAAATGCATCTTGTACCCACTCCCGTTGGGCAGCGTCTAACCCTGCATGGTATGCCGCAACACTTAAGCCTCGCTTTTGCAAGCGCTCTGTCGTTTCTTCAACCTTACTGCGACTATTACAATAAACAATACCCGCTTTTCCTTTTTGCCCTTTAATAAAAAACCAAAGTTGATCTAAAGGCTTATATTTTTCGACTAAGGTATAACGAATATTTGGCCTATCAAAGCTACTCACATGGACTAATGGCTCATGTAGCTCTAATAAACGAATAATGTCTGCACGTGTGGTTTCATCCGCAGTTGCGGTTAACGCCATCACGGGTACATTAGGTAATGATTGCCGTAATTGGCCTAGTGCGCGGTATTCAGGGCGAAAATCATGTCCCCATTGGGAAATACAGTGGGCTTCATCCACTGCTAGCAAGGTGATGTTCCATCCTGCTAATTGGCTTAAGAAATAATCAGTTAACAACCGTTCAGGAGCAACATATAGTAATTTTATTTCCCCCTGACTGCACAATTCCATGATTTGACGTTGTTCTTGTGACGTTTGTGATGAATTTAAACACGCAGCATTAACCCCATGTAACCTTAATTGGTCAACTTGGTCTTTCATTAATGATATTAATGGCGAAACGACCAGTGTGACACCTTCTTTAACTAAAGCAGGAACTTGGTAGCAAAGGGATTTACCACCCCCTGTTGGCATTAACACTAAGCAATCACGGTTATCCAAAATAGCCCCAATGACAGCATCTTGCCCAGGGCGAAATGACTGGTAGCCGAATGTACTATTGAGCACATGTTCAGCCAATGAAAGTTGGTTAATGACGCAAGCAGTGGACACAAACTTCCTCAATCGATAAAACAAGCCGCTGCCCAATTGAGCAGCGAAGTTGTTGATTCATGACTTGGTATTCAACTCAGAACAAAATAGAGAGCTGAGTTTTTCTTCCATTACAGCATATCGTTTAGCATAACACCGATACCAAAACGTGTTTGGCGATAATTGTAGTCTATCATCGACTCACCATATCCGCTAAACAACTGGGTATAAAAACGCACATGTTTACTAATTGGATAGCTCCACCCCAATTCTGCACCACCATACCCTGTATTCCAGTTATAGCGCCCAGTCGTAGTAAACACGCTGTCTCCCAACGCATACCCTACTTTTAAGCGATAGTAACCCATATATTTGGTAATATCAGAATTATCATCACGCCCTTCACTTTCATGAATCCGGTACCAAGGTTTGAGATCAACTTGCCAGTTACCATTTTGCGCCATTGCCCTTGCATATACTCGGTTCCAGCTGCGAGACGTAGGCTCTGAACGACCATTTGACTCGTGGTTAAAACCTGTTTCAATCTCACGCAACGTCCAACCCGCAAATTGGTAGTCGGTTAACCAGCCAACAAACACTTGAGGCTCATAGTTAGTTTCTCTAAATGGTGAAGACTCTTTTTTATTACTTAGCTGCCACCAAGAACGCTGAGTATAAGAAACAGCTAAAATTGAGTCATCACCCGCAATACCCGCCCATAATGGAAACGCTAAACTTAATTGAAATTTAACTTCGTCCTTTAACGCATCATCACCCCAATTGTAGCTAGAAATGGCTTCTTTATTCATCGAGGATGTATAGGTATAAAGGATATAATTCGATTCATATGGATACAGCACAAATGGGTTATCATGGTGTTGCAGTAATCCTGAAATGATGCTTCCACGTATTGGCAAGGTATTTTTGACATCTTCTTCAGGCTGAACACCTGTATTTTCAGTCGCAAACAATGAAGCAGACCAAAAGCAGAGCACTGCACTTAACAAAATCGGTAAAGCGCGCATTAGTCATTCCTATTTTCAACATCGTCCAAAAAAAGTTTGTCCTATTTTACACACAAAACTGAATAACTGTTGAAAGATTATTCATTCGTTTGTTAGAGACATAATTTACACATAATGTTAACTTATTATTCACATATTTTTAAAGGATGAAAACGATGAATGACCGTACTTATACTTTAGAAGAAGCCAGTGACTTAATGAGCCATGCATTTATTTATAAAATGCCATTTAACCAGCTACTTGGTATTAAATTAATGAGTTTAAATGATGATTTTGTTCAGCTTACTGTTGAAAATCGTCAACAATTAATTGGTAATTTTACTCAGAACATTTTACATGGCGGTGTGATCGCTTCGGTTTTAGATGTTGCAGGGGGGATGGTATGCATCAATCGTATTTTGCAGCGTATTAATCCATTAACCCACACCGAGATTGTCGATAAAATGTCCCGAATGGGGACAATCGACTTACGAGTTGATTATTTACGCCCCGGTCGAGGGCAAATTTTTACTGCTAGTGCTAGCTTATTAAGAGACGGCAATAAAATAGCCGTTACCCGCTGCGAGCTTCATAACGAAAACAACCAGCATATTGCAACAGCAACGGCAACTTATCTGGTTGGATAGAAATAAAATATAAATAATTAGTCACCTACTAAACTAATAACTTGTAAAAAAACCTGAGCAATGTCACATTAGTGGTATCAAAAATCGAGCCGCTTAAATCGGCTCGGTCTCTCTGTATAAGTATCTTTTTAGTCTTTAATTCAATTTCAGAGCCAACAATGAGCCAGCAAAATACTACCAAAGGCGTGTTATGTGCCTTAGGCGCCTATTTTATTTGGGGTGTCGCACCTATTTATTTTAAAAGCATCCAAGAAGTGCCCGCAGAAGAAATCCTGACTCATCGTATTATTTGGTCATTTTTCTTTATGATTTTATTATTAACAGTTTCACGGCATTGGAGTTATGTTCGCCAAGTACTAAAGCAACCAAAGAAAATATTAGTTCTTGGTGTAACGGCAACGACAATTGCTTGTAACTGGTTAATTTATATTTGGGCAGTTAATAATGGTTATATGCTACAAGCTAGCTTAGGTTACTTTATTAACCCACTAGTTAACGTACTGTTTGGAATGCTATTCTTACAAGAACGTTTTCGCCGCATGCAGTGGATTGCTGTTGGTCTTGCACTAACAGGTGTATTGATCCAGCTTTGGCAATTTGGCTCAGTGCCTGTGATTGGGCTAAGTTTAGCTGTTACATTTGCCACCTATGGATTATTACGTAAAAAATTAGGGGTCGACGCACAAACAGGAATGACATTCGAAACACTTTGGCTGCTTCCTGTCGGGATTATCTTCTTATTATTTTTTGCAGATAGTCCAACGAGTGATATGGCAATGAATGATTGGCATTTGAATGCACTTCTGATTGCTGCCGGGGTAATTACTACAGTGCCACTGTTACTATTTACAGAAGCAGCTAACCATTTAAGGCTTTCAACGCTAGGCTTTTTCCAATATATGGGGCCAAGTATTATGTTCTTACTCGCCGTCTTTGTGTACGGTGAAGTTATGACACCTGAATTGTTAGTCACTTTTGGGTTTATCTGGGTTGCATTAATTTTATTTACATTAGATGCATTATATACCCAGCAGAAACTGAGAAAAAAATAATGGCTAACTGTTTACAGAAACTCAGATAGCCGGTAAATAGCGTTAATATTAAATACCGACTCTCGTTTTATATTCTAAACGAAGTCGGTGTTTCATTATATGGAACTCAAATAGTTAATTTAATTAATGCAAATAGGCTATTTAATTAAGTAGTAAATTCTTTATCTACCACATGATAAATTAAAATTAATTTAAATCTTTTTGTTCTTATCTATATATACGCAATTGTAACAAAATAAATTTAATCACATAAAATCAATAAGTTAAACAGAAAAAATTCATCTTGATTTTCTATACATAATGGCTATCATTTAACTTATCTTAAATCCACTTCAATTAATAAACACATCCATCAAACAACTCTTTGAAATAAAAGTAGTTGTTTATTTTTTTCAATTAATGATTGCTTAATAAGAACTTGGTAATTATATTGTACGCCGCTTGTATTCACCCCAGCGGATGGTGATGGTCCGATTCATCACTGACGTTTCATTAAAGTGCGCACGATGACATTTCATTTTAAAAATGTCCTGGTGCGAGGTTTTCTGAAATTGAATGCAGACGGTTCTAAGATTTAATTTAATACAACCATGTAGCGTTAAGACTCTAAATAATTCGAAAACATAACTAGGCG
>NZ_JAMPOL010000019.1:0-60344 GCF_028480325.1 Providencia sp. PROV182
GAAGTATGACGAGTACGGCTGCATTTTAGGTTCACTCGGCCTGTGCATTCAGACAGAGTTAACGTTGTTAAGGGCTTTTGGGAAGGGCTTAAAAATGCAACAGAATACCGTTCAAATGAAACGCGTACTGACCACTCCTGCGTTAGTTTTTTTCGGGCTGGCTTATATGGTGCCACTCGGAATTTTCACCACCTATGGACAAGTAACTGTATTGAGTGAGGGCCATCTGCCTATCGCTTATTTAATTACATTAGCTGCCGTCTTTTTTACCGCCATGAGCTATTGCCGCATGACAAGCGCACTTCCTCTTTCAGGATCTGCTTATTCATACGTGCAAAAAACCTTTGGCGGCACACTCGGGTTTTTAGTGGGTTGGGCACAATTGCTCGACTATCTCTTTCTGCCAATTATTAACTACATTGCAATTGGGATCTTTGTTCATGAAGCGTTCCCCGATATCCCAATGTATGTGATTATTTGCAGTACCATCACAATTGTTAGCATTATGAATATTTTGGGAATTAAATTAGTTTCCTCAATGAATATGCTAATCATTTTAATGCAATTTGTATTTATCGCAGTGTTCCTATACTTGAGTTTTAAAACTTCATTTGTATTGGATACTGATGCTTTATTGGCACCTATTACGGTAATGTCAGAACAAGTATCAGGGTTATTTGCTGGTGCAGCGGTACTCTGCTTAGCCTTCCTTGGCTTTGATGCGATCTCCACCATGGCAGAAGAAACCAAAGATGCACGTAGTGCGTTACCAAAAGCGATTCTATACACCGTGTTTATCGCAGGTACGCTATTTGTCATCATTTCCTATGGTGCGCACTTGGTTTACCCGATGTGGCAAGATTTCATTCCTAACACAGATATTGCTAGCCTTGCGGTAATGAAACAAGTTGGTGGTGCGATGATGGCTTCTAGCTTTATCACCGCTTATGTTATCGGTGTATTTGCCTCGGCAATGACCTCACAAGCCAGTATTGTGCGTATTTTCTATGCGATGGGCCGTGAAGGTGTGTTACCACGTTCGCTGTTTGCTTATCTGCATCCAAGACTCAATACACCGGTTTACTCAATTATCTTTGTTGCGTTAGCATCACTGCTTTCATTAGTGCTTTCACTCAGCATGGTCGCCTCAATGATTAGTTTTGGTGCCTTAATTGCATTCACTTTTGTGAATTTATCGGTCATTAAACATTTTTACATTGACCGTAAAGCACCGCTGGATAATACAAAAATTATCACTTGCCTGATTATGCCTTCTATTGGTGTTATCCTAACATTATGGTTATGGACAAGCCTTGATAGCGAAGCCTTTAAAGTGGGTTTATGGTGGCTAGCCGCAGGGGCAATTTACTTAGCACTGCTGACCCATGGTTTTACTCGTCGTCCACCTGCAATCTCTGACGATGAAACTGAAATGATTATTAACTAAGCATTTCAAGTCTTATAAATGATTACGGGGGAGCACTTGCCTTCCCCGTTGTTTTTTTAGCTCTGGTGCCACCAAAGCACCACTGATACAGACGGTTTACAATGAATAATCAATTAGCTGACGTTATTTATTTTAACGGTTATATATATACTGCGGATGATAAAAATCGCGTTGTCGATGCGGTTGCTGTTCGTGATGGTTACATTCTTGCCACAGGCACTTCTGATGAACTTCATCAGTATGTTGGCCCTGAAACAGAGAGTATCGATCTCGAAGGCAAAATGATGATGCCTGGTATCATTGATGGTCATATGCACCCTTTTTGGGGCGGTATTCAACTCTTCGGTTGTCATTTAAATTATGAATCGTTAACTATCGAGCAAATTTTAGAGCGTGTACAAGATCACCTCGATAAAGACCCTCGTACCGGGGAAAATGATTGGCTCAAAGTCACTGCATGGCTACGTCAAGGAATGATCCCGGCGGGTGTTGATATGTATCGTGAAGATATGGACAAGCTCAATACAAAACGCCCTGTCGTATTATTTTCAAATGACTGCCATACATTGCTAGCCAATAGCCGTGCTCTCGAACTATTTGGTATCACTAAAGACACGCCTGAGCCACCTGATGGTAAAATTGGCAAATACGAGAACGGTGAGTTGAATGGCATCCTTGAAGATGCACCCGCTATGCGTGCTGCCGATAGCATTCCTTCAATTCGTGACGACCAAGCAATTGAAGTTGCTGAATTAGTACAGAAAGTACTTAACCAGCAAGGTGTGACGATGGTGATGGACGCCCGCGTTTCAGAACAACAGCTTGAAGCCTTTTCTCAATTACAGCAACGTGGTGACCTTACGATCCGTTTCCAAGCTGCTCGTGAAATCACCCCCGATGAAACACCAGATGTTGCTTCAGTAGCGGCAGCCGTGGATAAAGCCGTTGCATTTGCCAAAAAATGGCACCAAGCTGATTGGATACCAACCCCAGGTATTGGCTTGAATAATATTAAAATGTTTGTTGATGGTGTCATGCAATTTCCAACAATGACAGCGTCGTTATTGCAGCCATACCGCATTAATCAAGGCACAGATGACACGCCTAATTGGGTAGAAACGGATAACTATGGTGATCTGTATTTCACAGCTGAAATTCTTGATGAATTAATGGAAAAAATTGCCGCAGCAGGCTATAACCCTCACTTGCATACTGTTGGTGAAGGTGCCGTTTCCATCGTATTAGATGCGATTGAAAAAATGCGAGCAGCGCACCCAGAAAAAGATATTCGCCCAGGACTCGCTCACAATGAACTAGTCCATGCGGATGATTACGCCCGTTTTGCGCGCTTAAAAACCATCGCTTGTTTATCTTTCCAGTGGGCAGCCCCAACTCCAGAGCTAGCGGCTTTTGAGAAAAAAATGCTCGGTGATGAACGTTTTGAGCAACTTGAACCCATCGCTAAATTTGTCGATGCTGGCGCGGTTGTTGCATTTGGTAGTGACTGGCCAATCGATGATTTCGATGAATGGTATGATTTAAAAGTCGCAGCGACACGCCGTGGCCGCGATATTAATGGCCAAAAAGCACCGAGACTCGATAATGACCGAGATTTGACGGTAATTGAAGTTTTGCGCTCTGCAACCATTGACTCTGCTTATGCACAGCACCGTGAAGATGTACTCGGCTCATTAGAGGCTGGAAAATTTGCTGATATGATCGTGCTAGATCGCAATGTATTTGAGATCCCCGCTGATGATATTGAAAATGTAAAAGTATTACGTACAATTATTGGTGGAAAAACTGTACATATTGCTTAATTATTTATTTAGATAACTAATTAAATAAACACCCCAAAGATTAAATAATATCTTGGGGTGTTTTTAATTGGGCACTTAATTCCAAACCTGAATACACACAATTAAATCGGGAAATTACGAGGGAATACGCTCCCTCGTAAAGCAACATTACTCTTCGTAAGAAAACGTTGTTTGAACAACTGTATTTCCATGACTAATGACAATTAGACAAAGTCTGTCTCGCATTAGTACTGAAATACTAAACACGGTAATACACGCTGAAACAAACGCAATCACTGCGAACTTGCTCATTTCCCTTGACCTCTTAATGGTTAAGAGGCACAATCCTAACTGTCGGGTTAGGTTTGGGCCTCGTTGGTTAATAATAACTAACGGGGCTTTTCCATTTCTAATCCAAACATTTTATCCAACATAATAAGCTTGAACCAGAAAGGCTCAAGCACCCGCCCAAATGATAGCAAATTTTTATATTTCACTCACGCTCAATTCCATTGGAATAAATAAAAATATAAATTTAATTATCTAATTATTAGTTTGTATAATATTAATTAATTTATATATTGATTTTATATATTGGTTTCAGAAAAAGGCTAAAAATCGGCTATCTTTAAAATAGCCCTTGCAAAAGAAAAAAGTTACCGTTAGTATCCGCAGCGTTTTATATTCATCTACTAACTGCAAGGAGGTTTACCATGACAACAATTAATCAAACTCTTTGCGGGCACACTCAGAAATAGCCACTCTCGTTAGTTAATCTATTTTCTTAATTTTGCCTGCTAATTCACCTTATTTTTCAATTAAAAATGAGTTAATAGCTTATGGGCAATACCTTACATACTGTGGATCAGCAAGTCAGCTATATCGCCACAGAATCAACATGGATTGAAAGTAAAGCAATCCAACAGTTACAAACAACCGCAAACTTACCTAATATGGTCTCTGTTGTTGGCATGCCTGACCTACATCCAGGCCGTGGATACCCAATTGGTGCGGCATTTTTCTCAACCAAGCGCTTTTATCCTGCGCTAGTTGGTAATGACATCGGTTGTGGAATGGCGCTGTTCCAAACTGATATTAAAAAATCGAAAGTTAACCTCGATAAACTCGAAAAACAACTTTCTGAAATGTCAGATCATGCGCCTTTGTCATGGCTTGAAGAGCATGTTCCAAATAACATGCAATCACATGACTTTATGTCATCATTAAGTTCTATTGGTGGCGGAAATCATTTTGCTGAATTTCAGGGCGTTGATGAAATATTAAATCCAGAATTGTTCAGCATATGTGGATTAAATAAACAACAATTACTGTTATTAGTGCATAGTGGCTCTCGTGGCTTAGGCCAATCAATCCTTCGCCAACATGTAGAAAAATATAGCCATGATGGACTTATAGACAATACTCAAGATGCAAAAGATTATCTGGAAGCTCATCAGAATGCATTAGATTTTGCCCAACTAAATCGGCAAATGATCGGTTTACGTATGCTGCAACAAGTAAAATCAAAGGGAAAACTCGTACTCGACCTTAATCATAACCTAGTTGAATACTGTAAAATCAATGGTATTGAAGGGTGGATACATCGAAAAGGAGCGACACCATCAGATCGCGGGCTAGTCGTTATCCCTGGTTCTCGAGGTGATTACAGTTATCTCGTTTCTCCACAACCAAGTCAAGTTTGTCTGAATTCTCTTGCTCATGGAGCTGGACGGAAGTGGATGCGGGCTGAGTGTAAAGGGCGTTTATCACATAAATATACACCGACTCAATTATCAAGGACGGTATTAGGTAGCCGTGTTATCTGCGCAAACAAACAATTGATTTACGAAGAAGCCCCTCAATCTTATAAATCTATTGATACTGTAATTGAAAGCATGGTGAATATTGGCATCATCCAAGTTGTTGCACGCCTTAAACCTGTTATAACCTATAAAACCAGTGGAGATTGCTAATGATATTATTACAGTTTTCCTCTGCGCAGGGGCCTGAAGAATGTTGCATAGCGGTGGAAAAAGCACTTGCTTGTTTTTTCCAAGAGGCTAAAAAGCTTTCAGTCATTGCCGATGCACTTGAGTTTTTTCCATCACGCTACGGACTGAAATCTGCCTTAATTTCATTGGAAGGTGAGAATGCAGAAATACTATCCCAAAAATGGACTGGCACTATTCAATGGCAGTGCCAAAGCCAAATTAGGCCACGACATAAACGTAAAAATTGGTTTTTGAGTGTCACCCGTTTCTCTCCCATTAAACCAATTGAAGAGAGTGAAATTGAGTTTGAATTTACTAAAGCACAGGGGGCTGGAGGGCAGCACGTTAATAAAACCTCGTCTGCGGTTAGAGCAAAACATGTCGCTACGGGTATCACTGTCAAAGTGCAATCTGAACGCAGCCAGCACGCTAACAAAAAGCTTGCGAAACAGTTAATTCAATGGAAATTGAATGAACATCAATCGCAGCAACTTAATGAACTGGATAAACAACGTCATCATTCCCATTATCAAATTGAAAGAGGAAACGCTGTAATTACTTTTTCAGGAAATGAATTTAAACGTTTAAAATAAAACAATGCCACCTCAGATAAGAGGTGGTATATAATTTAAGATATCTACCTTACTGTTTTGTGCTTTACTACCCAGACAATATTTAATTCACTAAATAACACATTGAATTATTAAATTGACATTCAGCAATATAATAATTTGGTTCAATGATAAAACTATATTCTTTTTGTGAAGAAAAACAATTTGTTGTTTGTATTAGTGACGAATGATCAACATCATAATTAATAGGTACAATATCACCCTTATTTTTATTCATTAAGCTATTAAATGCTGTTTCTAATTGTTTTTCATATTCCATGATACTCATTCCTTGTTGAATCTGCTTATCACCATAACCAAATTTATCAACGCTGTTCATCTACAAGCTCCTTTTATATGTACATTGAAAAATCACAAGTAAAATGGCTGATATAACCGATTAAAACAAGTTAAATTGAATAGAGTTAATCTTAAATTTTAAAGAAAATAATATAATATTAATTAGATATTATAAATATGGAAGAATCTCTATCAGCCACCTCAATAAGAGGTGGTAATAGCCTGAACGGATTAGAGTAATTTTTCTGTTAAAAACCAGCCTGCGATACTTTCTCGTTTTTGTTGAGTCGGTAACACTTCATGTGGAAATTCTTCAGACATAAAAAAAATTATTCGACCTGCAAGCGGTTCCAATTCAAACAATTGATTGTTTTCTTTATCATAGACAACAAGTTCACCTCCATCTCCAGCTTGCCATGCTTCATTCATATATAAAACAGTGGTTACCTTGCGACGCCCTTGTCCTCTTGGGTTATCAAGATGCTTTTTATAAAACCCACCATTAGGATAACGGCAGAAATGCGTTTCAAAATCACGCAGACCAAGATAAAGCTGGCAGTTAAGCTCTTGCCTAACCTGCTCCATTTTATCGAGATAATTAACGATAGGCTCCCCCATTTCAGGTTCTAGCCAAACAGTTTGATCAGTACGAATACTTTTATTTCCTTGTAAGGTATCGCCGCGCCCAATACGTGCATCCTGTAGGGTATCTGGGATACTATTTTTGATGGTTTGTATATGTTGCAGGCTCATGAAATCGTCCCACACATACCAACCTTGTGAGGAAAGTGAATCAATAAGTTTATCCATTGACATGATGAGTCTTAGAAAAGTTAATTAGGTAATATTTTATACTTCATTGAGATATAGTTTTAAAATTAAAAACTTAAATCCTGATGATTGATACGGCATATCAAAGTCAATCACTAAAAAGATAGTGATAGTTATCATAGAGTAAACTAGAAAAGAGATTCAAAATTACATAAATAACATACTCATTCCATAGTAAAAAAGCACTCCATCCATATTGAGTGCTTACTATAAAATCAAATTAAACGATTGATTGACTTAGCAGAATGCAGTTCTTCCAATACCACCACAAGAACAACGTGCCACTGGGTTAAGAAGACTTACCTGCCCTAGGTTTTTATTTACTTCACTATTTCCCTCTTCCGTCGATTGGAAAGCCGTAATTCGTTCTGAAATTAATTCGCTTTGAATTACGGGTTGAACTAATGTATTACCATCTTGATTTTCAATCATTTTTTGAGAACGAATTGACCAGTGAAGTTCAACATCTTTGATAGTTTCTTTAATGCTATGCATTTCTTCATTATATCTTTTAATATTTAAAGATAGATGATTTTTAAAAGGCCCTGAATTCACTTCTAATTCGCCTTGTTTTTCCATTTCAATATTTAGCTTATCAATATATTGATTTAATTCGTCTAATACTTTTAGTAAATTTGATTCCTGTAGTTCACTTATCCTACTTAACTCATTTAATACATGCTTATCTTTTGCTATGCTAGGGCTTTCTACTCTATACAATGAAATATTTCTACGTAATGACCTTATTTCTTCTATTTCTGAATTAGTTTTATGTTCGTTCAACTCACTTAGGCCTTTAAACACATTTAATTGTTCATCAAATACTTTTACATTTTTATGAACTTTTTCCTCTAACATTCTCATCGAATCATCTATCTGTTTTTGGCTATATTTATCAGTAACAACCGAACTGGAGCCCCAAGCTCTTCCTTTATTTAATATCTGTACTGAACGAGATTTCAAATCATTTATAGACGAAACAAATTTTTCAATTTCATCATCTATCTCTTTTTTATTTTTTATTGTCTCAATTTCTATGTTATCTAACTGTAAATCAATTTTTCGTTCATCTTCTAATAACTTAGATGCTCTGTTTTTCAATGATTTTAGCTTAGCGTTATGATAATTTATTGAGATAGATACAATACCTGTTTTAACTTTATTAAACGAAGTATTTAGATGGGTTATTTCATTATTTATCTTTACTAAAGTAGATTTTTCATTATTTAACATACCCTCTTTTGTCTCATGAGGGATTTTTTTGATTACAAAAATACTTTCTAGTAGTTTATGGTCACCACCAATATTTTTATTTTGCTTATTTATTTCCAACTCTATTTTATACTTAGAAAACTCACTAGCCTCAAAATATAAAATCTCATTACCGATATTTTCCTTGTTATATTTACTAGCAAGATTTTTCATTGCTAGTAAATTACCTTCAAAAAATTTAATAGCTTTATTCACCTCATCTATTTTAGCGGTCACTTCACTATTTATATTTGTTTTTTCAGATAAATATTCATAACCATATTCATCTTGAATTTTCATTACTAATGAAGACTTCAGTTTCTTAATTTTATTTAAACGATTTTCAGCAGAAAAAATTAACGAGTCTATTTTTTTAAAATCATAACTATTTAAATTAAAATTAATTTCCATATTAATCCCTTTGATTTTCATATAATTAAAAACATAATTTGATATCTATATTGCGTTTTTATATTATATTAAAGACAAAGGAGTGACTAATTTATTATTTGTATAATAAAAACAAATTATAATTATTTTAAACCTATATTTCATTTAAATAAATAAAGTAGAAATATTATTCAGATTTCTACTTTATTTATACTTGTCTATTACAGTTTCTCAAGCTTCGCATATGAAGCCACCAGCCATTTAATTCCTTGACCTTGGAAAGCGATTTGTAAACGACAGTGTTCACCACTACCTTCAAGGTTAATAATCGTGCCTTCTCCAAATTTAGGATGAACTACACGCTGCCCTAATGCATAACCCGAATCATTTTGGCTAATCGGGGTACCAAGGCGTTGATGGCTAACTGGTCTTGAAACCTGCGCTCGCAAACGAACTTCTTCAACACACTCGGTTGGTAGCTCACCGATAAAACGAGAAGGCCTGTGATAAACTTCTTTGCCATATAAACGACGACTTTCAGCGTAGGTGATAGTCAGTTTTTCCATTGCTCGGGTAATACCGACATAAGCAAGGCGACGTTCTTCTTCAAGACGACCACTTTCATCCATCGACATTTGGCTTGGGAACATACCTTCTTCCATTCCCACAATGAATACAACTGGAAACTCCAGGCCTTTAGCCGAATGCAAAGTCATCAATTGAACGGCATCTTGACTAACATCCGCTTGTCCATCTCCTGCTTCCAATGCTGCATGAGAAAGAAAAGCCTGCAATGGCATTAAGTCTTGGTCTTCGTCTTGATAGCTGAAATCACGGGTTGCATTGACTAACTCTTCCAAGTTTTCAATTCGAGCCTGTGCTTTTTCGCCTTTTTCTTGCTCATACATCGCTCGTAGGCCTGAGTCGTTAATCACTCTATCAGCTTGAACGTGTAATGGCATGTCTTGGGTTTCTTTAGCTAATGCATCGACTAATTCTAAGAAACGCTCGATTGCAGCGGCTGCCCGACCTCCCAACACCTGCTCGCGAAGTAAGTACTCACAACTTTCCCATAATGTTAGTTGTTGATCCCGTGCCGTTTGGCGAACAGTATCTAATGTTCTATCTCCGATGCCACGTGTTGGTGTATTGACCACCCGCTCGAAGGAAGCATCATCATTACGATTTGCTATTAATCTTAAATAAGAAAGTGCATCTTTAATCTCTTGGCGTTCAAAGAAACGTTGCCCACCATAAATACGATATGGCATAGCACCTTGGATGAGCGCCTCTTCTAATACACGAGACTGTGCATTACTCCGGTACAGCATGGCACAATCTTGTAGGGCTCCACCATTTTCATGCCATTGTTTAATGCGCCCAACCACATAACGTGCTTCATCTAACTCATTAAAAGCGCAGTAGAGGGAAATGGGTTCACCATCTCCGCCTTCTGTCCATAAATTTTTCCCTAAGCGGTCACTGTTATTCGCGATCAATGCGTTCGCCGCTTTTAATATATTATTCGTTGAACGGTAGTTTTGCTCAAGGCGGATAGTTTCTGCACCAGGAAAATCATTGAGAAAGCGCTGGATATTTTCTACTTGAGCCCCACGCCAGCCATAGATTGATTGGTCATCATCACCAACAATCATGACTTTGCCAGTTTCCCCAGCGAGTACACGGATCCATGCATATTGGATATTATTGGTATCTTGGAATTCATCGACGAGAATATTCGTAAAGCGCTCACGATAATGCTGTAGTACATGGGGCTTGTTTAACCACAGTTCATGGGCACGTAATAATAGCTCAGCAAAATCCACCAGTCCGGCTCTATCACAGGCTTCTTGGTAAGCTTGGTATACTTTTAGCCATGTCGCTTCGACTGGGTTTCCGTAAGCTTCAATGTGCTGAGGACGCAAACCCTCATCTTTTTTACCGTTTATGTACCACATACCCTGACGTGGTGGCCATTGTTTTTCATCTAAATTCATCGCCTTAAGTAAGCGACGAATTAAACGGTATTGGTCATCACTATCGAGAATTTGAAAATCCTGCGGTAAATTGGCATCCATATAATGTTGGCGTAATAAACGATGCGCTAAGCCATGGAATGTTCCTATCCACATACCGCCTTCACTAGTACCAATCAATTGATTGATTCTATGGCGCATTTCTGCTGCCGCTTTGTTCGTGAACGTCACTGCCATAATTGAAAATGGGGAAGCATTTTCCACAGACATCAGCCATGCAATTCGATGCACTAGCACCCGAGTTTTACCACTACCTGCCCCCGCAAGGACAAGTAAATTGGTACGCGGGGCGGCAACCGCTTCGCGCTGTTTGTCATTAAGGCCTTCAAGCAGATAAGAGACGTCCATAGTTACCATCAAAGCAAAACAGTGGTTAATACCACTGTGAGGTTATTAACAATGGCTATTGCCACTGTATTTTTATACAGGAAATAATTATACCAATGATAAGAGAGAATCCAACCGCGAAATTTCTACATGCGGTAATAAACGACCCTCTTTCTCTTCCATCAGTGTTTTTTGTTCTGTGTTTATCCAGCAAGCTTGCATACCGCTGTTAATTGCACCTTCAACATCCGTTAACAGGTTGTCCCCGACATGAAGAATAAATTGTGGCTCAATTTCAAGTCGCTTTGCTGCTAAACGATACATATCACAAAATGGCTTTGAGCGCCCATCAGGCCCCGCTTTCAATACAAATTGAAAATATTGGCCTAACCCACATGCTTCCGGCTCTGCGTTACCATTAGTAATCGCCACCAACGGAACTTTTTCTGCAAGTTGGCACAATGTTTCATGGGTGGATTTCGGGACATCGATTCTATTTCGCCAATATGTGAAATGCGCCATGATGTCATCCGCCCCTTTTTGTGCCGCTTCTTTCGAATAACCATAATGGCAAAGCATCATTTTGGAAGAGAGCCAACGCCAACGTGATATATCATGATAAATATCAGGCTCTTGTTCTTCAACAAGACGGCGAAAAGCATAAAGATCTTCATTACTAAAATGATTAAAGCGCGGATCATATTCACGAACAAAACGTAAAACTTCTTCTTCCGTTTTATCAATAACTGGGTGGTTATCGTAAAGCGTGTCATCCAAATCAAACGTGATCGCCAGAATGGGTGATAACGGACGGTAAAAATGCATTAAGGTTTCTCCCTCTTTGCTCTCGGATGAGCCACATCATACACGTTTGCTAAGTGCTGAAAATCAAGGTGCGTATAGATTTGTGTTGTTGATAAATTTGCATGCCCAAGAAGTTCTTGCACTCCACGTAAATTCCCACTTGATTCAAGGATATGTGTCGCAAAAGAGTGGCGTAATTTATGGGGATTAATGTGGCTATTAACCCCTTGTTTTATTCCCCATTGCTCAAAACGTTTCTGTACGTTCCGATTCGAAATACGTTTACCGCTTTGGGTTGAAATAAAAACGGCGTCATCTTCAGGGTCATAGAGCTCTCGCATCTCAAGCCAACGTTGTAGCCAACTCACCGCAGTTTTACCCATTGGCACTCTGCGCTCTTTACTCCCTTTCCCCATTACCCACACTTCGCCCGTATTTAAATCAAGATGGCGAACATCTAGCCCGACTAGTTCAGATAAGCGTAACCCCGCGCCATACATCACTTCAAGCATCGTTCGGTCACGTACAACAAGAGGGTCGCCACTATCCATGTTCAAAAGTTGGGAGACTTCATCCACATCCATATTCTTAGGAAGGCGCTTTTTGGATTTAGGGGCATGGATTGCTTTTGCGGGGTTTGCGGGTAATTCCCCCTGGTGTACCATCCAATCAAAAAAACTACGCAGCGATGATAACCGCAACGCCATACTTGCTGCTTGTAAACCCGATTTGCGACTTTTAGCCGCAATGTTGCGCACAATCGTCGCATCTACTTTTTGCCATTCGTGGATATTTAATAAGGCTAACATCTCCACAATAACGCTCAGTTGGCGACGATAGTTAGTAATAGTAACCGGACTTAGCCGGCGTTCAACACGCAGATAATACAGAAAGGCCTCAATTTGGCTCATCAGCCCTTCCGGCTGGTTTTTTACAGGCGTTCTATCCATTGGCATAATAACCTCGGTAGAATTTGAGCGACTTTCTCCAACATGACCGTTCCCATACCATGTTGATAATGTTCACGATCACGGCTAGTAAAGATGACCATACCTGATTCACCATGATGACCAAACAATGAAATGGCGACTGAGCCGACATTTAACGCATCAGGTAAAAGTAGTTGGATTTCAGGGCCATTTAACCGGCCGAGGTAGTTACGCTTATCACCAAAGCGTTGAATCCTCACGGGTTCAAAAACACGACGCGAGATAACTAATTGATGTGCATCCAAAGGTGCAGACAAATGCCAACTGTCACTAAACAAGCGTACCTGAGCACCGGATAAACCCAGTTTTTTTGCCCAACGGTTTAGCGCTAACAGCATTTTCTGTAAACTTTCTGCTGATGACATTTCAATCACCAACACTAACAACTCATCAAAAAGCTCTACATTTTCATGAGCTTGCTCAACCATAAACCGAATATCTTGTTCGAGCTCTTTGATTTTCAACCGTTGACGGCTCATGACTAACTCAGGCAATGAAATCGCTTCCCGCACAACATGTGGGACTTTTAGTTGCTCCAACAGCTGTGCATTACGAAGAAAAAAATAAGGGTTTTCCGTTAAATAGCGCACGACATCAAGCTCATCAATTTGATGAACCATTTCCTGTGCTTTTTTGGTTTTATCCATTTTTTCCTCTTCGGCTATTCAAAATTAGAGTTGAATGACTCCATCATAAACATGCGTTGCAGGACCTGTCATATAAAGAGGCGACCCAGGACCTTCCCAAGAAATATCTAATGAGCCCCCCGGCAAATCGACTTTAACCCGCTTCGCTAGTAGCCCTTGAGTAATCCCAACCGCGACAGCTGCGCATGCTCCGCTACCACAAGCTTGAGTTTCCCCTGCTCCACGTTCATAAACGCGCAAGCGAATATGGTCAGCACTGATAATTTCCATAAAGCCAATATTGGCACGTTCTGGAAAACGCTCATGATTTTCTAAAGCGGGGCCTAAAACTTCGACTTCTGCCGTATGAATACTTTCAACTTGAATGACACAATGCGGGTTACCCATTGAGACAACCCCACACAGCACTGTACGTTCTTGTGCTCGAATAATATAGGTCTTTTCTTCTTTAACTGCGCGAAATGGCACTCTCTGTGGTTCAAAATCAGGTTCGCCCATATTAACGCAGACATCATCATTCTCATTTATGGTTAATGTCATACGACCCGACTGAGTGCTGACTTTAATTTTTTGCTTATTCGTTAAGCCTTTGAGCCTAACAAAACGAGCAAAACAGCGGGCTCCATTACCACATTGAGCGACCTCACTGCCATCTGCATTAAAAATACGGTAATGAAAATCAAGGTCAGGGTCATAAGGGGCTTCAACTAATAGTAGTTGATCGAACCCAACGCCTGTATGCCTATCTGCTAACCGACAAATCAATTCAGGCGAAAAATATACATTTTGTGTAACGCCATCGACAACCATGAAGTCATTGCCTAAGCCATGCATTTTAGAAAATTGCATTTCACGCTCCATAGAGGTGGCTTACTGATTATTTGGTGTTTGAGCTGGCTCTTTGGCAGTACTGTCTTGTGCGGTAGGTTGCACATCAGATGCCTTAGCCGGAGCTGCAGTTTCTTCCGGCGGAAAATACAACGGGCCTTTTAAGCCACAGCCAGAAAGGGTAAATAAAACAACTAGTGCACTAAGCCCAATTAAACTTTTTTTCATTCTTTTTCGCCCGTAATACTCACTTTTGACATCTGATATTTTACACAATAACAGGAGTGGCCTCGCAAATCACGCCTGTTTATCCAGCATGTTGATATTATATACTTTAGGCTAAATTTAGTCTGAAATTTTTAGTGGGTATGCTGAGATTGACCCCAATGCAGGTTCCCTCCTATAATTTCAATTAACAATAATAATTTCAATTAAACCATTGTGAGCAAACAGGAAATTAATCGTGAATGACAGCGAATTTCATCAGCTAGCAGAAACGCTACTGAGCACCATCGAGGAGCATTTAGATAATTATGAGGGTGATGCCGATATTGATTGTGAAATCAATGGTGGTGTGATGACTCTTAGCTTTGAAGATGGCAGTAAAATTATTATTAACAAACAAGAGGCATTCCACCAAATATGGTTAGCAACTAAACAGGGTGGGTACCATTATGATTATAAACAAGGTAATTGGGTTTGTGACCGTTCAGGGCATGAATTCAAAACTAAACTAGCCGAGGCAATTGCTTTTCAAAGCCAAGAGCCCTTTTCGTTCTAAGCTTTACGAATTTATACGGTGGGCAGCGCAAAACTGCCTACCATCAATAATAATGTGCTTGTGGGTGCTGCGGTTGGCTAGATTGCCTTTCATACCCAACGTCATCATCTTCTGCCGTAAATGGCCATGTCGCACCAGAAAATGCAACAACTTGGTTTTTACCATCTTGATTAATGATTTGGTAAAACTGCGGTAAATTGAAATTGATAAAGTTTGCACCATAGGTAAACCGGTCGTGGGAAGAAGAATAGAATTTACTCACGTCACGGACGAGGTCTTCTTTTGACCCTTCACAGTGGGAATAAATTTCAACCCGATTTGCTTCATCTAAAACGTAAATATTAAAACCCGTGTTATCTGCGGTATTTTCAAAGAAAAACTGTACAATCCCTTCACTTGCATAACCATCGACAACAGCAGGCAAATGGTTATCACCCTTCGCCTGAAGTTTAACTGGCCAGCCATGTAGTTTGTTATGGGAGATAGCCCCATAGAACTCAACGGCATTTTCAAGTTTTTGCACAGATACATTTAGGCGCTCAAAGAATAAACCCCACGTCTGCCCGGCAATACGTAATGCTTTAAAACGCCCAGGGTCATTTCGGTTGCTTGATAAACGCAGTTCTACACACTCCGATACCAGCTGTTGTACACGGGTACGAATCAGCCCGCGTAAGTGCTCACTATAACAAAACACTTCAACCGCTTCAGGAGGTGATGCATCTTGATGCATTTTCCCTAAAATGGTCTTAAGTGCTTCTAACATGCATTGTTCTCCGCTGAAATGTAACGTTCTTACCTCATTCCACGAATTACGATACAACAAATCAATACTACCAATCAGACACCGTTGTGATTCTCCAAAACTGAAAATATCCAGTTTTCTAAAATCAACATGGACGACTTGCTCAGAATATACCTGTGTTGGGTCTTTTTCTAAGTTAACAATGATTGCAAGATGGCGGATTTCACAAGGGCTATAAAGCGCTTTTGGCGTTGGAGCGGGTAACCTGATAGGGAAATGGCTTGATACATCATGCATCAACTCAAGCAGCTTTCGTTCATCACACTGAGACTTCCCGTTATGCATATAAACCTGAGTATTCTCAGTCAACAGGCCGTTAAAATATGCCCATGCCACTAATTTATTTAAATAGCGATTATATTCAAGAGGTTGATGACCAATAATGGCCTCAATATTTGGCGCTTGGTTATACAAATACCAACCACTACGGTTAGCTCTCCCCTCGGGTACATAAATAAAGGTGAGATGCGCTTCGCTCAAATCAGGTGAAATTTGTGGATTAACTAATGTCACCTTACCAGGGAGCGCCTCGAAAGCCGCATATAATTTACGGGTTAGTACCCCAATATCTTGTGGGCTTGCACTAACACTTAAATTATTTCTACGCGCAAAGCGAATGAGATTACGATAACTTTGCATCATCGTATCAAGTAACTCGTTGTGTGCCTCACGGACACGCTCAATTTTCCATTGATTACGTGTGTCGAGAATAGACAAACGTTCTGCTCCCCACCCCCATGATTCAACCAATTGAGACAACACATCACGGCGCCAGCCTGAGCATGTGTTATCCTCTTTTTCAGATAGTTTTTCACACACTTTTAGGTAGAAACAACGGCGGATAAGGTCAAGACGAGTTAGATCATTAATTTCAGTCAGGTAACGTGTCACACGCTCTAACATCAAACAGTATGAGTCCAAGCCATAACACACAATTTCGCCTGCATGTAAATGACGCTTAAACTCCATCGCTAATAATTTACCGTTAGGGTAATCCCATGAATAGGATTCCAGTAAAATACTCTTCAATACGGCTTTATAGGGGGAATCAACACTTTTGTATAGCTGCCATAGACTTGCACCGAAGTATTCCGCCGCAGAAAGCTCACTTAAACCACCTAAATCAAGCCATTCATTCGGTGTTAGCACGCCTTGTGCATATAACCCCATAACATATTCATCGTAATGCTGCTCTTCTTCAACTGGCACCATAGTCCACAGCAAACGTTTACCCGCCATACGTACAGCTGTTCGATAAAATTCATCTAACAATAAGATATGTTGCGTTGAACCACAGTTTTCCCCACCAATATGCCCACTAGCATGATGGCGAAAACGATTTTCATCGATTAAAAAAACAGTGACATCAATCCCCAAAGACGCAGCCCACTGCTCAATTAAGGTACACTTCTTTTGCAAAAAACGTTTTTCTTCATGGTCCAACCAAGAAGGATGGCAAACCCAAACGTCAATATCTGAACACTGACTTTGCCCAACAGATGAAGTGCTTCCCATCGAATAAATACCCGTAATAGGTAATTCGCCATTCGCTTCGGTTTCAATCGTGGGTAAAAAACGTTCGAAAGGTGCCAACCATTTTTTTTGCTCTGTATCAGGAGAGAAAAAACAGACACCATGGGGGACATTACCTTCAATAAAACCAGGCATCATTGGATGATGATAATGAAACAAGACAGGCAGCAAGCTATAAACCTTCGAGAAGGTTTCACTCATAGAAGCTGTTGCACGTTCTAACCGTAATTGGTTTATCGCATCCAGTCTTTGTTTTAAGGTTTCAATATAGAGATACAAAGGTTACGCCTGATTGAATGAAAGTAATACAAACCTGAGAATTTCCCAGCACCCAACAGATAGAGATAGATTTAAAATAATTTTCAAATGGATTGTCGGAAACGTGATCAATTTAACACCTTGCATCAAAAGGGTAAAGTAGATCACATAATTTTATACGCTTATTTTTGATACAAAATGCTTTTCAACATATTGTATAAAAAGG
The DNA here is from genome assembly GCF_028480325.1 of Providencia sp. PROV182. Lineage (NCBI taxonomy): Bacteria > Pseudomonadati > Pseudomonadota > Gammaproteobacteria > Enterobacterales > Morganellaceae > Providencia > Providencia sp. PROV182. The sequence continues at coordinate 17,855 of NZ_JAMPOL010000019.1, forward strand.
CTTTTTATTTTTTAATCTATAAAATATCCCTTGTTTTTCAATGGAATAATTTCTTTTTACCCAATTGTTTAGTAAAACAGCAAAATCAAACGATATTAAGTACAATACGCACAGTGTCTGCGCTTACTCGCTTCAACACGAATTAATACAAACCGCAGAGTGTTTCACACGAAAGATAGCACGATAAGCTAAAGAAATTGCTTAATAGCTATTCTAGGTCATCTCATTTTGAATCGCGTTCTTGCATCATGGAAGAAAAAGTAAATCAGTTATCAACAATTCAGAGAGTGGTTTTGCGCCTAACTGGAAAAAATATCCTTAACATGTTAAAACTAAGGCCAATTGTATGGTTAATCTGCGGCATTTTTCGCCAGAGAAAACAGTAAAATGACATCAACAAATATCGTGCGTATTGCAACGCGCAAAAGCCCTTTAGCCCTATGGCAAGCGCACTTTGTCAAAGACAAATTAGAGCAACTTCACCCAGGTTTGCTGGTTGAACTCGTGCCTATGGTGACAAAAGGCGATATCATCCTTGATACACCTCTCGCGAAAGTTGGCGGGAAAGGGTTATTCGTCAAAGAATTAGAACTTGCCTTATTAGAAGGGCGCGCAGACATTGCCGTTCATTCGATGAAAGATGTCCCTGTTGAATTTCCTGAAGGCTTAGGATTAGTCACGATTTGTGAACGTGAAGACCCCCGAGATGCCTTTGTCTCAAACCACTATGACAACCTTGAGGCACTACCAAAAGGCAGTATTGTCGGAACATCGAGTTTGCGTCGTCAATGCCAATTAAGGGAGCTCCGCCCTGATTTAGTCATTCGTGACTTACGCGGCAATGTCGGAACACGCTTATCAAAACTAGATAACGGTGAATATGATGCCATTATTTTGGCCGTTGCAGGGTTAAAACGTTTGGGGCTAGAAACTCGAATTAAAACCGCCCTTGCCCCTGAACAATGCTTGCCTGCCGTTGGCCAAGGTGCTGTCGGCATCGAATGCCGTTTAAATGATAGTAAAACCCGTGAGTTACTCGCGAAACTAAATAATGACGCAACATCGACCTGTGTTCTGGCTGAACGAGCAATGAATATGCGCCTTGAAGGTGGTTGCCAAGTTCCCATTGGCAGTTATGCTATTTGGCAAGATGACAAAATATGGCTACGCGCCTTGGTTGGAGCGCCAGACGGTAGTGTGATTATTCGTGGAGAACGACGAGTTTCACCAAGTGAAGCTAACCAAGCAGGGGTATCATTGGCTGAAGAATTACTTGAACGCGGTGCAAGGGATATTTTGGCGGATGTCTATCAAGGAAACCCGCCTGCATGAAAGTGCTTGTCACTCGCCCTGAGCCCGCATGTTCAGAGCTGATCACGGCAATCACCACCAAAGGGGGGGAAGCCTTCGCCTCTCCTTTAATTCGCATAGGGCCCGGTGCTGAATTAAATACCCTTATTCCTCAACTTGATAGCCTTACTGCAAATGATTTAGTCTTTCTTTTATCTAAAAATGCAGTCGAATATGCAAATTTAACACTTGAACAAATGGGGCGTAGCTGGTCAGATAAGTTATCTTACTACGGAATTGGCCGCTCTACAGGGCAATATTTTCAGCAAGTAACCGGAAAAGACATACGTTGGGCGGAGCAAGGCGAAACCAGTGAAATACTACTGACACACCCTGAGCTTCAATTTCTCGAAGGGAAAAACGCCCTGTTATTACGTGGAAATGGCGGGCGAGAGCTTCTCGCGTCAACATTACGGGCTCGAGGTGCGCAAGTCAGTTATTGTGAATGTTATACAAGGTACCCGGTTGATTATGATAAAGCTCTGTTCAATCAGCAGTGGTTTCAAACCGGTATTACAGATGTTGTGATCACGAGTGGTCAAATGTTAGCCTTGTTAGAAGAATTAATCACTGAAGAATACCAAACTTGGTGGTTTTCCCGCCGCCTACTTGTCGTCAGTGAACGGATTGCAGACCAAGCCCGCAGAGGCGGATGGCAAAAGGTCTGTGTAGCTAATAGCGCAGATAATAATGCTTTATTAGAAGCATTAATTTCAATCGATATGGGATGCTAATTTATGACGGAACACGATAAAACAACCGAGACGGTTACCCCAGAAGCTGGTGCAGAACAACAGCACCCAAAAACTAAACCTTCTTCGGAACAAAAACGTTCTGGTCTGATAGGCGGTGTAATTGCTATCGCTATTATCATCGCTATTGGCGGTGGGCTGTACTATTTCACTCAACAAAGTAATGCCACCTTAGTCAATGAAAACAATGAATTAAAACAAAAATTAAGTGATTTAATCGAACAACAAAACTCAGACAGGCAGCGGTTAGATGCATTAGTTGCGGCTAATGCTGAAATAAAAAGCCATTCTCGTGAATATGAAGAGAATCTCAACCGCCGCATGCAAGAGCTGCAAGCGCACGTTACTGCGTTATCTAGCGCTGATGTTAAAAGTTGGCTACTTGCACAAGCTGACTTTATGGTCAAAATGGCGGGAAGAAAGCTGTGGAATGATCGCGACCCAGTAACCGCGGCCGTTTTGCTAAAAAGCGCTGACTCAAGCTTGGCAGAAATGAATGACCCAAGCCTACTCGACATTCGTAAATCAATTAACAGTGATATGGCTAAATTAGCCGCAATCAACCAAGTTGACTATGACGGCATTATTTTACGTTTAAACCAACTAAGCAATGAAGTCGATAACTTACGTTTAGCAGATTTAAACAGTGGAGATGCGAAAGCTGAGGATAACGCTGACATTAGCGATGATATTTCGGATTGGAAACAAAATTTGGCGCGTAGCTGGAAAAGTTTTGCAAATGACTTTGTCACAGTACGAGCTCGTGATGGCTCAGAAGCCCCTCTCCTTGCACCAAATCAAGACATTTACCTACGTGAAAACATTCGCTCTCAGCTATTAATTGCAGCGCAAGCCGTACCACGTTATCAAGAAGCCACCTACAAACAGTCATTAGAGCAGGCATCGACTTGGGTAAGAGCCTATTTTGATACTGAGGCGCCGGAAACCAAAGCATTCCTATCAACCATTGACGACCTAATCAATCAGCCGATTGATATTGACATGCCTGATACCTTGGAAAGCCAAGAAAAGCTAGAAAAAATCATGCAAACACGGGTTCGTAGCTTACTTTCTCAGTCATCCGACAATACAAAAGTTAGCGATGGTGCCGTTGATGCCGCAGCGGATGCGACTGAAGCACCAACAGAAGCCGCAGCAGATGCCGCTGTTCCTGCCACGGATACGCAAAAAGCAGAGTCAGCTGACAATTCACACCCTTCAGAATCAGCAGAGCCTGCTGGCAATAGGGGGTAATTATGATAAAAGTCCTGATCCTATTTATAGTACTTATTGCAGGGATAATCTTAGGCCCATTATTAGCGGGTCACCAAGGTTATGTTTTTATCCGTACAGATAATTATGACATTACGACCAGTGTAACCAGCCTCGTTTTGGGCTTTATCTTGCTCCAGTTTGTGCTGTTATTCCTTGGTTGGTGCTACCGCCGCTTTATCAGCACGACATCACGTACCCGAGGTTGGGTAAGTGGTCGTAAATACCACAAAGCGCATACCCAAACACAAAAAGCGCTACTGAAATTAGCAGAAGGTGATTTCGAGCAAGTTGAAAAATTAATGAGCAAACATGCTGATTTTTCTCAACAACCGGTCATTAACTACCTCATGGCAGCCGAAGCTGCTCAACAGCGTGGTGATGAATATCGCACTCACCAATACTTGGATAGAGCCGCCGAAGCCGCAGGAAGTGACCAGCTTCCTGTTGATATCAGCCGTGTCCGTATCCAATTAGCGGAAGGAGAAGTCCATGCTGCTCGCAATGGTATTGATAAACTTCTCGACAAAGCCCCAAGACACCCTGAAGTATTGCGTCTTGCGGAACAAGCTTATTTACGTTCGGGCGCCTATCAGTCACTGATTGAATTACTTCCTGTTATGGCTAAAGTACAGTTACACAATGAAGATGAGCTCGATGCATTGAAATTAAAGGCTTACAAAGGGTTGATGAACCAATATATGGCTGAAGGGGGTAGTGATGGGCTAAAAGCTTGGTGGAAAGCACAACCTCGCCGAGTTCGTCATGAAACCGCATTGCAAGCTTTCTTAGCAGAACATTTAATTGAATGTGGCGATACTGCAAGTGCAGAAAAAATGATTATTGATGGTTTAAAACAGCAATATGATGAACGCTTACTCCTGCTAGTGCCAAAACTGAATAGTGAACGCCCTGAAGTTATCGAAAAAACCCTTTTACATCTGCAAAAGCAAAACGGTGCCACCCCGTTACTCAACAGTACATTAGGTGTTTTATCGCTACAGCATGCCCAATGGGACAAAGCAGAGACCTACTTTAAGGCCGCTTTAGCACAACGTTTTGATGTTCAGGATGCATCATGGTTAGCCGATGCGTTTGACAGGCAACATAAATCTAGTGATGCGGCAAAAATTCGCCAAGATGCATTAAACCATTCATTAAAACAAGAACGAAACTAATATTCTTGCTTATCCTTTTCTAAAAACTCCACACCTTTTAGTGGAGTTTTTTTATTCATAAACTTAACTGCCACTAAGCCTAGCTTCCCCAATCAAAACGCAGAAAAGAATTTAAATACATTGCGTTAGTCGTATTAAATCATCGGAAAAGGAGAATATGAGGTTTATGATTAGTAACATTACAGATCAATAACTCAATGTTTAACCAATAATCGTTATTTAAGGATCAGCAAAACACACTTGGCTATGTTATAAAATAAACACATAGTGTATAAAGCTTTATATACATCTTTGCTTTGAATGAATTAGGGATATCGATATGAATGTAATTAAAACTATTTGGCGCTGGATTATTGCAACCCCAAACCGTTTACAAATATTCTTTGATCTTCTGCTGTTAGTATTATCACCTTTTGTTTTTATTATGATTATTGGTTTTAATACCGAAGATCTTAGTAAAGACATTTTCATTATTACATTCATTATCCTCTGCTATACCTATATTACTCGCTGGTTCAGTAAATGGTTTAGTAAATGGTTTAGTAAAGGTAGAAGCTAATACCTATCTTATTTTCAGCCTCTTAGTCATTTTCTAAGGGGCTTGGCTTTTTACATAAACAAAAAAAACACCTGCACAAGGCAGGTGTAAAATACAATCAGGTCTACAGACGGATGGTGCCTCACTCAACGTTTCGCCCGTTCGTTGATGGTAAGAGGATGAGCTCTTGATCATCTAAGTTGGACAATAGGCACCGATAATCGGCTTTGCGTCATCTCTGGGTTTATGAAGCTTCGCTGTCATAAGAAGTGAGATGAGCATCTACATATAAAATAATGCACAATGCATGCCAACTTTTTAAAACGAAGTTTTTTTAAGCTTACTCTTTTGGCTTAGCTCTCATCTCTCGGTTTTACACATAATTTTCCTTCTTGGAAAGAAATCCCCCTAACATTAAAGAATTCACTAATGTGGTGCCTGTATCTTATCTTGCTATTTTGTCGCAGTTTAGAGACAGCATAAAACAGTTATTTATATTCCCTTATAAATCAACAAGTAAAATGTCTCCTTTTGGCGACACCAATATAATGAATTGTATCTATTTTACGACACAGGCTAGTTAACCTGCTAAATTACAAATAAAAACAAGCAATTAACCATAGCCAATCATTATTGAAGAAACAGCACTAAGTAGACTTTAAACAATTCAGGTTATAGCTAGGCGGTAAGTGAAGATATACCGATGAATATACACAAATATGTGATTCTAGGAGACTAACGCAGACAACAATGCGATGGGTTGAAGTGTGATGATTATAAAGCATAAAAAGCAAAAAACCCGTCGGTTAAGACGGGTTTCTTTAAATTGGTCGGCGAGAGAGGATTCGAACCTCCGACCCACTGGTCCCAAACCAGTTGCGCTACCAAGCTGCGCTACTCGCCGAAATTTTGTAGTACTTATTAATACCTATTACATTTCTTCGTGGTGCGAAAGGGGGGACTTGAACCCCCACGTCCATAGGACACTAACACCTGAAGCTAGCGCGTCTACCAATTCCGCCACCCTCGCAATGTCACAAAAAAATGGGGTGGCTAATGGGACTCGAACCCACGACAACTGGAATCACAATCCAGGGCTCTACCAACTGAGCTATAGCCACCATAACTTCACTTTTTTCAAAGCGTTGCTATATTACTACATACAACGTCATTTTGCCAACCGTAGCGAAGCGCTAAATTTGGTGCGCCCGACAGGATTCGAACCTGAGACCTCTGCCTCCGGAGGGCAGCGCTCTATCCAGCTGAGCTACGGGCGCTTAACGCCGTTGCGGGAGAGGATAGTACGGATTTATCCTCCCGCTGTCTAGTCCTTTTTGAAATAAAAATATCGATTGCTTGCCTTTTATCCATTTCGCTGAGAAAGAGAGCATATTTACCCTCTTTTTCACTATACGACTAATAAAAATCCGTCGAAGCACTACCACTAAACTTTTGCATTGCGGCTATTGAACTGGCGAATAATGAAATAGAGCAGTGAAACGCCCCCTAAAAAGATGGCGCCAACGATTAAAGATAAACGGGTATCTGGGTTAATCGCCATCCCAACCAATACGCAGGCTAAAAATAATAAGGTCGCATAGTTAACCCATGGAAAAAGGATCGATTTGAAAGGATGCCCAATAAGCTTTTCTTTGTTTTGTTGGCGAAAACGGATTTGGCTGGTCAATAGCACTAACCAAGGCACCATACCTGGTAACACACTCGCACTATAGACATACACAAAGACTTTTTCTGGATTCGGTATGATGTAATTCAAGCTAGAACCCGCCACTAAACAGAGAATAGTAAAGCCAACGCAACGTGCTGGTACGCCATTTTTCGTTAATTTCAATAATGACTTAGGTAATTGCTTATTTTGCGCTAAGGCATATAGCATTCGCCCACCACTATACATGCCACTATTGCAACCAGATAACGCCGCAGTTAACACCACAAAGTTAATTACAGCGGCTGCGGACACAATCCCCACTTTCGCAAACGTAAGAACAAATGGGCTACCTTGTGAACCCACTTCCGTCCACGGAAAGAGTGTCACAACAATAAAAATAGCACCCACATAAAAAATTAATATGCGCCATAAAATATTATTGATCGCTTTTTTTAATGTAACTTGAGGATTTTTCGCTTCACCTGCCGTGATCCCAACTAATTCAACCCCTTGATAAGAGGCCACAACGATACACAACGCAAATAAGAAACCTTTCCAACCCCCTGCAAAGAAACCACCATGCTCAGTGAGATTTGCTAGCCCAATCGGTTCAAAATTATTACCAAGGCCAAAAAAAATCAGCCCTAAGCCAATTAAAATCATCACTACAATCGTGGTCACTTTGATCATGGCAAACCAGAACTCAAGCTCTCCATACAGCCGAACAGCAGCTAGGTTAGCTAATGCGACTAATACCACGGCAATAATGGCAAAAATCCATTGAGGCACGTCAGGGAACCAATATTCAGCATATACGCCAATGGCAGTGATCTCTGAGATACCAACGGCCACCCACATAAACCAGTAGCCCCACGCAGTGAGACATCCCCAAAACGGACTTAAGTATTTATAACCAAACGAAGCAAAAGAACCGGTTACAGGCTCAAGAAATAGCATTTCCCCCATTGAACGCATAATGAAGAAAACAAAAATTCCTGCGATAATATAAGCCAGTAAGACAGAAGGCCCAGCCCATTTTAGTGTACTGGCCGACCCCATAAATAACCCAACGCCAATAGTCCCACCGAGCGCAATCAGCTCGATATGCCGTGCTTCTAACCCACGTTGAAGCCCTTGCTGTGGATTTCCCATACATACCCCTGTCAAAATTAGATATTTAAAATGCAGTTTTAATTGAAACTCAGTTAGTAATAATCACTGCAATTATTTGAAAAGCATCAATTAGGCGATTAAAAAAATGCCATAGCCGCAAGATTAAGCACAAACTGGTGCGAATATGATTATTTTTGAGGGATTATAGAAATATTTGAAGAAAGAGACCAGTCATTCGGAGAATTCAGACCGCAAGCAAGGGATTAGGCCTACTTGCGGCCAGTAAAATACATCGATAATAACGATAAAAATCAAATCACTATAAAAATTAAAGCTTACCGCCGTAATAGTAACCTAAAAATTTCAGTAATTTAAACTGGCGAGTAATACGGGAAGGCTGAGATAGTAAGCGATACAACCATTCCAACCCTAAGTTTTGCCAAACTTTCGGTGCACGTTTTACATGCCCTGTAAACACATCATAAGTCCCCCCAACGCCCATATATAAGGCATCTGGGTACACACTTCGGCAATCTCGCATAAAAATTTCTTGTTTCGGGGACCCCATCGCAACAGTGACAATTTTTGCACCACTTGCACGAATGCGTTCGAACAATGCACTTCGCTCTTCAGCAGTAAAATAGCCGTTTTGCGAACCTACAATGTTCACATTCCACTGCGAGCGTAGCTTGCTTTCAGTTTGCTCTAGAATTTCTGGTTTGCCACCCACTAGGAAAACTGGCGTACCTTCTTTACCGGCCCGTTCCATTAACCCTTCCCACAAGTCAGCACCAGCCACGCGGGAAACTTCAGCTTGGGGGTATTTACGACGAATAGCACGGACAATACTAATTCCGTCAGCATATAAATATTCGGCTTGGCCTAGTAACGTATTTAAAGCCGTATCTTGTTCAGCGATCATCACTTTTTCTGCATTAATCGCAACGAGCGTTCCCGTTTTCGTTTCCCCACCAGCAAATAAGTAGTCTAAAAAATGGGCCATATTTTTAAAGCCCCAAATATTATGACCACGAATACTATATTGTGGAATAGATGGCTGTGTAACGGATGAAGACTGAGTTGATGACGATTCCATGATACTCCTTTAGCGGCTTTCACGCTGTTGGCTTCTTAAAAAAGAAGCTGTTTTTGTGCGAATAAGCCCTGCACTTTCAAATAACCAATACAGTAATTTTGCTAACACCAGACACAGTCCGAATATTAAGCAGAAGAAAACCACCCGTGAGACGAAAGAATCCACGCCTTCACGCGCTAAAACAATAATGTTAAAAATGGCACCAAAACAAAATGCCTGCATAATGGCAGCCTTATAGCGATTCGGTTCTTTCAGGCTCATGCCATAGATCCAATCAAACCATTTGATGATAAGCCCCACAACTATGGCTCCGAGTGGTATAAAAATCACCCCACCCATCACCACCAATGAACCAATCAGTGTTGGGGAAATTGCCAGTCCAGAATGGTTGTTTAGTACTTCCCACGTAAAATAGTTGGCGGAATTCAATACCGTATCTGGGCGTTCTGGCCAAACCCAAGAAGGAATAAAAACATAAAAGTCACGGATAATCGGCGCTAGGCCTTGAAAGTCCATCTCATCATAGTGGCTTAGCAGTAATGCTAAGTTTTCCCACGGGGAGAATGTGTCCCGTGTTAAATACAAGAAAGTGTAATACGCTTCGGCACCACTGACATCTAGCCCATAGCGCTTTAAGGCTAACCAGAACATACCTACAATACTTGCGACCCCGGCTGCAGCTAGCATCCACAGCGTAATCCAACCCCTGACAATCCCAATAAATAAGAATAGTGCGAAAGCAATAATAATGTTCGCTCTGGTTCCTCCAACGATAACATAGGTCAAGAAACCAAATGCAACGGTACTAACGAGGAAGAAAATCCAACGTTTCTGTGTCGGTCGCAAGAAATAAACAATCAACATTGCCGGTATGAAGAAATAGAAAAAGCGTTTTAATGCCACGCCAGAAACTTGGCTGGAGAAAATTTGGCTATAGGATTTTAGCTTAAACAGCAAAAAACCGTTCTGCATGAAAAATATACCTACTGTCACGACTGCAATCAGTATCAATAACAGACAGGTTAGATTCGTTTCCACTTTGTTCATGCTAAACAACGCACGCCGTGGTGCGTCTGGTTGCCTAGAAAGCCGTGTTTTATAAGCAACATAATAAATCGCATAAAAACTGGTAGCCGCTAGTTGGGCGTAAAGTAAGTAATCCGCTTTCACAACCGCAACATCAAATTGGAACACTAACGCACAAGTTAATGGAAAACCAAAGTAAAACGTCAATAAATACAGCATTGAAAAGAAAATATTGAAGTTAAACCGAGCACGTAAAAACTCTTTGTACAACAAAGTACCAATAAAAATAATTGATATCAGGTAGACCAGTGCTAAGCCACCTAACTCCGTCAGTGTCATGCTCGCTCCTCCACGGCACTGAGAACGGCTTTCCAGCCTTCAGTAAAGTTAGGAGCAAAAAATTCGATATGCTGTTTATCTAATAAGCTCATTTGGCGCTGAGCTTCATCCACTAGTGGTATCGTCAGGTTGTCACCATAGAAAAATACAGGGACATTTTGAGCAGTTAGATCCTGCCAAAATGTATTTTGACGGCTGATCACAAAAGGAATACCAAATTGAATTAGCAAACAAACCGTACCAACACCTTGCTGGCGATTAAAAATAAAATAGCCAAGATCACAGGATTTGAGCAAATTAAGGTACTCGCTAAACTCCATGCGCTCTTTCAGAATTTCTACTTGCCCTGAAGTAAACTCACTATTTGCAGCCTGTTCGACTTGTTCAATATAGCCTTGGTTATTTGCAGGATAGCCCATTGGGACAATAACCTTAACCTCATCACCAAATTGCTGTTTAATCGCACTCAGCGCCTCTACATGACGATTAGAACGGTCACCTGAGTTACCCAACAAAATAGTCAGTTGAGAACCTTCACGTGCCTTAGGCTCGCTAATTGTCAATGCGGGGTCCATTCGTGTTGGAAAATACAACACAGTGGCAGGCACTTTAGGGTTCGACTGGTGGAAATAGCACAAATCGCCACGTGTTGCACACACATGCCCTACTTTTTTCTGCGCTAAACGACGCAAAATATAGAATAACTTAAATTTTAGAGAGCTAGATTCTTCATAGAGGTCAGCTCCCCATATATGCCACCAAAACTGATGGGATTTGATTTGACCAAATAATAGCGCTAACCAAATAGGGGCGTTGAATTGCCCATGAAAGAAAAAGCGAGTACGGCGGTCTGCCTTGGCACGCTGTATAACACTATTAGCAATGGCCTGTTTATTCGCAAAAACATCTATTTTTAGCTGAGGATAAGCGTCAGCAAGCTGCGCATCATCGCTTACCACCATAAAATGCGGCGTTGATGACGAAGCCATTTCTTGGCAAATGACGTCATTAAAAAACGTCAGTACCGTCTGGTTGTGGTGTGGGAGATTCGATCCCAGTACATGTATTAAGGTTGTCATGCTCGCCTACGGTAAATCAAAAATACGCAACAACATAAGGTAAAATAGACAATATAAGTGGCCATATAAGCCTGAGTTGCACCTACTGCACCATGTTCAGGGATAAGCCAATGGGCAAAGCCCGTTAATAATAAAAATTGACTCACTTCAGTGAGGACATAAAAACGCAATGCGGCTTTGGCAATGACCAAATAGCCAAATACGTACGCCCCCACTTTCAATACATCACCGACTAGCTGCCATGCAAACAGGTCTCTCATCCCTGTAAATTCTTTTGAGAACAGCAACCAAATCGCGAAATCACGTAGTAACCAAACTGTAAAACTCACAACGGCAACAGCAGGTAAAACAAACTTCAATGCTTTAACAATTTCTGCTGTGATTTCATTTTTATGCTGCAAACGCGATAACGTCGGCAATAAATACACTGAAAATGTCGCGGTAATAAACTGCAAATAGGCATCTGAAATGGTGGTCACACCGGTCCATAACCCCACTTCATCCCAGCTATAGGTTTGGGCAAGTAAGTTTCGCATCATGATATAAGCGACTGGCAGTGTGACTGCCGTTAGCATCGCCATGACCGTAAATTTGCCTAAATTAGTCGCAATCGCTTTGTCCCATGCTGGCTTCAATGACGATAACGCAAACTGCTTGCGTTTAATTATCATCCCAGCCGCAGGCAATACCACAAGTGCAGGAACTAATGCTAACCCCGCTAGTGCACCTTCATACCCGCCCACTAGATAGCATAAATAATAAGCAATTACACCAATTACGCTACCTAAAATAATGGCTAATGCGTTTGCTGATGCGTCTCGGTAGCCCTTCAAAATAGCCAGAAAATAGTTCGCATACGCGATACCCATTTGAATTAAGGCGACTATTTGAATAACTGAGCTGTATTTTTCACTATCAAATAACGCCACGCTAATTGGCGCACTGCAAAGTAAAAAGATAAGCGCAAGTAGCGCTGAAAATCCTAAAATAATCGTCGATGAAGTTCCCAGAACCGCACGTAATTTTTGTGGGTCTTGGTGGTGCTCTGCAACATATTTTGTGACACCATTGAAAATCCCTGCACCAGATAACACCCCTAGTACAGTAATCAATTGGCGGAAGTTACCCGCCAGCCCCACACCGCTGGGCCCAAATGAGACTGCAAACAACTTAACGATTAACAGGCCTACCCCGATTTTAATCAGGGTAGAGCCAGCAGTCCAAACCGATGCTTTAGCAAGAGACATTAGGCAAAGAACGCTTTGATTCGCTCAATGACCGTCTGCTGTTCGTCATCAGTCATGTTGTAGAACATCGGTAAACGCACTAAGCGATCACTTTCTGATGTTGTATATTTATCTTCACCATGGAAACGGCCAAACTCAATACCTGCCGGGCTAGTGTGTAATGCAACGTAGTGGAATACCGTCAAAATGCCATGAGATTTCATGTAATCATTGAATTCGGTACGCTCTTCGATATCTTTAAGTTTGATGTAGAACATATGGGCATTATGTTTTAAGCCTTCTGGCACAGTTGCTAGGACTAAACGTCCCGCATCAACCAATGGCTGCAACGCTTCATCATACCGTTTCCATAGTAGTAAACGGCGCTCATTAATTTTGTCGGCTTCTTCTAACTGTGCCCATAAGTAAGCCGCTTGCAAATCAGACAACAAGTAGCTTGAGCCGATATCACGCCATGTGTATTTATCGACTTGACCACGGAAAAATTGGCTACGGTTCGTTCCTTTTTCACGGATCACTTCAGCACGGCTAATCAAGTCTTTATCATTGATAAGCGTTGCCCCACCTTCACCGCCTGAAGAATAGTTTTTAGTTTCATGGAAGCTATAACAGCCAATGTGGCCGATAGTCCCCAGTGCTTTGCCTTTATACGTCGACATCACACCTTGTGCCGCATCTTCAATCACGAATAAATCGTGTTTTTTCGCGATAGCCATAATGGTGTCCATCTCGCAAGCAACACCTGCATAATGGACTGGAACGATGGCACGCGTACGTTCAGTGATTGCGGCTTCAATTTTAGTTTCATCGATATTCATGGTATCCGGACGGATATCAACAAACACGATTTTAGCGCCACGTAATACAAATGCGTTAGAGGTTGATACAAAAGTAAAGCTTGGCATGATGATTTCATCACCCGGCTTAGTATCAATCAGGATCGCCGCCATTTCTAATGAGGCCGTACAAGATGGCGTTAACTGCACTTTCGGGCAATTAAACCGTTTTTCCATCCATTCTTCACAACGTTTCGTGAAGCCACCGTCACCACACAGTTTGCCACTTTCCATGGCTTGTCTCATATACTCTAATTCAGTACCTACAACTGGTGGTTTATTAAATGGAATCATGTTGTCCCCTGTATAACCAATAAGCGGTACTGGCAATTGCTGCACCGCTACGTGAATAAAGATTTAATGCCGCAACATTACTGATTTGCGTGGCCACATTTAACTGTGTTTTTTGGTGTTCCACACACCAATTAAATGCTGCAGACATCAACTTACGCCCTACACCTTGCCCCTTCGCTTCTGGCATTTTCGCTAGTAGGCCAACCCGTGCTGTTTCTGCATCAAGATGCCGTAAACTCACAAAGCCCAATATCGCACCAGACGCGTCTTTAACTAGTAAACAAGTGTGATCAAACGTACCAAGTACTGATTTTTCTATCCACAACGCATAAAACTGACCGCTATCACCATCACGATACCAAGGTGCTCTAAAGCGGCTTTTGCTAAAGACAGACTCAGCGGCTTGCCGTAAAGTAGGAATATCATCCACTTGTGCGACAACAATGTGATCTTCCGCTGTTAAACCTGCCTTTAAATAAGCATTTTCTGTGCCAATAGTAAGAGCGAAATCGATTTCACCTTCAACAAATGAAAAACCCATACCAGCCAAATCATCAATCAGCTGCGTTTCAGACGCGGCGACTTTTGCTTGCACGATATCGTATTCATTTATTTGATAAGCAAGGAGGGTCTCGAGATTATCCCCCGTAAAATTCAACTTTGCCGTTGAGCGATGAAAAAATTCGCTCTCCCATGGCAGGCTCTCAATACTGGCGCGGACGGACACGTAATAAATCCTCTAAGTATTGCCCATAACCTGTTTTTTTCAGCTGTTGTGCTGAAAAAGCGACTTGCTCGTCTGTCAGCCAGCCGTTACGCCATGCTATTTCTTCTAAACAAGCAACTTTGAAGCCTTGGCGTTTTTCAACGGTTTGTACAAAAGTACCTGCCTCAATGAGGCTATCGTGGGTACCTGTATCTAACCAAGCAAAACCACGACCGAGCAATTCAACGTTTAATTCGCCACGTTCTAAGTACATTTGGTTAATTGACGTGATTTCTAACTCACCTCGTTCAGAAGGCTTAACTTGTTTTGCAAATTCAACTACTTGTGAGTCATAGAAATACAGCCCTGTCACCGCCCAATTCGATTTAGGTTTAACCGGCTTTTCTTCAATCGACAGTGCTTTAAAATTATCGTCAAATTCCACGACACCAAAACGCTCAGGATCCATCACTTGGTAACCAAAAACCGTTGCGCCATTTACTCGTTTAGCAACAGATTTTAATTTTGGGCTAAATGAATGGCCGAAAAAGATATTGTCGCCCAATACTAAACAGCACGAATCACCGTTAATGAACTCTTCACCAATGATAAACGCTTGCGCAAGGCCGTCTGGTGATGGCTGTTCTGCATAGCTCAGCTCAATCCCAAACTCATGACCATCCCCTAATAAACGCTTAAACATCGGCAAGTCGTCAGGGGTAGAGATAATTAAAATCTCACGAACTCCCGCCAACATCAGGACTGAAAGCGGGTAGTAAATCATCGGCTTATCGTAGATAGGCAATAACTGTTTAGAAATACCGCGAGTGATAGGATGCAAACGCGTCCCCGACCCTCCAGCTAATATAATACCTTTCATACTGTCACCTAATTTCCTAGACCTAGACGTTCGCCCGCATAGGAACCGTCTTGTACGCGGCGCCACCACGTTTCATTGTTCAAATACCACTGCACCGTTTTGCGGATACCTGATTCGAAGGTTTCTTGTGGCGTCCACCCCAATTCGCGCTCAATTTTCGCGGCATCAATGGCATAACGCATATCGTGGCCCGGTCTGTCTTTCACATACGTGATTAAGTCACGGTAGTGCGCCACACCTTGTGGCTTCTGCGGATGCAGCTCTTCAAGCAGCTCACAAATCGTTTCTACAACGTCAATATTACGGCGCTCATTATGACCACCAATATTATAGGTGGTGCCAGGTTGTGCGGTTGTCGCAACTAAATGCAGTGCTCGTGCATGGTCTTCAACAAACAGCCAGTCACGAATTTGCTCACCTTTCCCATAAACAGGCAGAGGCTTACCCGCTAAAGCATTCAAAATAATTAAGGGGATCAATTTCTCTGGGAAATGATACGGCCCGTAGTTATTTGAACAATTGGTGATCATCGTCGGCAGACCATAGGTTCTTTGCCATGCACGAACCAAGTGATCGCTCGATGCTTTCGATGCGGAATAAGGGCTACTTGGCGCATAAGGCGTGGTTTCTGTGAAGAAACCATCAGGCCCCTCGAGGTCGCCATAAACTTCATCTGTCGAAATATGATGAAAACGGAAAGCCGCTTTTTTCTCATCATTCAGTGCAGACCAGTAATGGCGAGCCGCCTCTAACAATGTGTAAGTTCCCACAATGTTGGTTTCGATAAATGCCGCAGGGCCATCAATTGAACGGTCAACATGGCTTTCTGCCGCTAAATGCATCACGGCATCGGGTTGGTATTTTTCAAAAACGGCATCTAATGCAGCTCTATCACAAATATTCACCTGCTCAAAAGCATAGCGCGGGTTATTCGCAACCGTTGCAAGGGACTCTAAGTTACCTGCATAGGTTAAGCAATCCAGAACCACTGCGCTGTCGTCAGTGTTTTCAATAATATGACGAACAACAGCAGAGCCGATAAACCCGGCGCCTCCAGTGATTAAAATGCGTTTCAACGCCATACTCCTTTTGTATCCACAACCCATTTTTGTGGGATCGCAGAGCCTTGGATGCCTTTGAACATATTGTGGTCAACTAACATTAAGATCACATCCGCTTCATTAACGGCTTTTTCAATCGAAACTAGCTCAGAAATGCCTTTTAAAGAGGTCGGTAATTCATCAATGTGTGGCTCAACCGCATACGTTTTACCTGGGTTCCAGTTCGCCACCATTTTGGTGATGTGCATTGCTGGGCTTTCACGTAAATCATCAATATTAGGTTTAAATGACAGGCCGAAACAGGCAATGGTCACTTCACTGGCTTTTTTACCGGTTTCCACTAAGCAATCAGCCACTGCCGCTTTCACTTGGTCAACAACCCAAATTGGTTTGCCATCATTGACTAAACGAGCGGTATGAATAAGACGTGATTGTTTTGGATTTTGCGCAACGATAAACCATGGGTCAACCGCGATGCAGTGCCCACCAACACCTGGGCCTGGTTGCAAAATATTAACGCGTGGATGACGATTCGCGAGGCTGATTAACTCCCACACATTGATGTCTTGTTCCGCACAAATTAATGATAATTCATTCGCAAAAGCAATATTCACATCACGGAAGCTATTTTCCGTTAACTTACACATTTCCGCAGTTCTTGAGTTAGTAATTACACACTCACCTTCAAGGAAAATATTGTATAGCTCACTTGCACGCAGAGAGGATTTTGGCGTCATACCACCAACAACGCGGTCATTTTTAATTAATTCGACCATCACTTGACCTGGTAACACACGCTCAGGGCAGTACGCTACATCGATATCGGCTTCTTCCCCTGCTTGATGAGGGAAGGTTAAATCAGGGCGAGCAGCTGCCATCCACTCTGCCATTTGCTCTGTTGTTCCTACTGGCGATGTAGACTCAAGGATGACTAAATCCCCTTTCTTCAGCACCGGAGCAACAGACTCAGCTGCAGCACGTACATACGCGAGGTCAGGTTCGTGCTCGCCTTTAAATGGCGTAGGCACAGCAATCAGATAAGCATCTGCAGGTTGCGGCTTAGTAAAAGCTTTCAGATGGCCTTCTTCAACCGCCTTTTTGACCACGATATCCAGTTCTGGCTCCACGATGTGGATTTTACCCTGGTTAATAGTATCAACGGCATGTTGGTTAACATCGACACCAACCACTTGTTTTTTACGTGATGCAAAGGCTGCTGCTGTTGGTAAACCAATATAACCAAGGCCAATAACAGAAATAGTTTCAAAACTCATAATTTCACCTGATTACTTTTCAATGCTGCAAGAATACGCTGACATGCATGACCATCCCCATAAGGGTTATGTGCGCGGCTCATTTCGTGATACTCCGCGTCATCTGTCAGTAACCGATTAACTTCTTTCACAATTTTTTGTGTATCTGTTCCCACAAGACGAACAGTACCTGCATCAACAGCTTCTGGTCGTTCTGTGGTATCTCTCATCACCAAAACAGGCTTACCGAGAGAAGGTGCTTCCTCTTGAATACCACCTGAGTCTGTTAGAATCAAATAAGCATGGTTCATCAAATAAACAAACGGTAGATAGTCTTGAGGGCTAATTAAAATAATATTATCAATATCATGCAGTATACGTTTAACAGGCTCACTCACATTTGGATTTAAGTGAACTGGATATACGACTTGCACATCGGGATGCGCTTGTGCAATTTCTGCTAAAGCGTGACAAATACGTTCAAAGCCACCACCAAAACTTTCTCGACGATGGCCCGTGACTAAAATCATTTTTTTATTTGGGTCGATAAATGGGTAATTTGCAGCCAATTTCTCCATCATATGCTGGTCGCTCATGACTTTATCACGTACCCACAATAACGCATCAATCACACTATTACCGGTGACAAAAATATGACTGTCAGGGATAGATTCTTTTAACAAATTTTGGCGTGAATTTTCAGTTGGCGCGAAGTGATACATCGCTAAATGGCCAGCAATCTTACGGTTTGCCTCTTCAGGCCATGGCGAATACAGGTTTCCTGTACGTAATCCCGCTTCAACATGCCCTACTGGTATACGATGGTAAAATGCCGCAAGGCTAGTTTCCATCGTTGTAGCTGTGTCGCCATGAACAAGAACAACATCCGGTTGAAAATCAGCAAAAACGCTTTTCAACCCTTCAAGAATACGACAAGTGATATCAGTTAAATCTTGCCCTGGCTTCATAATATTGAGATCGTAATCTGGAATGATCTCAAACAGTTTCAGTACTTGATCTAGCATTTCACGATGCTGTGCCGTAACACAAACTTTAGCTTCAAAGTCTGTATCCTCAGCCAATGCATGAACCAGTGGTGCCATTTTAATAGCTTCAGGTCGTGTGCCGAATACAGTCAATACTTTCACAGTGACTCTCTTATATTTATCTTTCGCAGTGAGCTGCTTTGTATAATCTTAATAACTTTATATGCCACTGGAAAATTCGCCAGTGGCTTATCCCAAAATCAAGATGGGCGGCGGCGAGCAAGTACCACTCCGGCACCTACTAACATCCCTATGGCTCCCCATAGAACCATCATAAAGGCTCGACGAGGACTATCGCGTTTAACGGGCTCTTCAGGAGTACGTAAATAGCGATATGCTTGAAAATTATCTTGGAGGGTAGGCCCGACGCTCAATGTTGATAACATGGCAATATTTTGGTCGTAATCACTGTCGTGATCGGGGCCGGTTGCTTTCAATGTTTCAATTTGTGCTTGTAATAAAGGGGCACCTAACATAAACATTTTTGAATCTGGGATTTCATCCACAGGTGTTGCGCTTTGATTACGTACAATACCTTGTTTTTCTGCAACTTTTAATGCTTGTTCCAGTGCATTCAAACGTCGCTCATAAGCGGCCTTGGCCACCATATCTTCACGTTTAACTAATGCCTTCATGGATTGCATTTTCGTTGCCCAAGTGCCTTTAATTTCATCATTTAGATTCATTGTGGCACGTTGGTTAGCAAACTGAGTGTATTGACGCAGCAACTGGTTCGCATCTGCGGAAGTTTCCGCCACTAACTTAATGCTATCTGTTAAATTTTTGACTTCATCTGCTGGCGTAAACTCAATATCGTTGATGAGCTCATCCAATAATGCGGCATCTGCTTTAGGATCATTCTCTAAGCGCTGCTTATAGTAATCCGTATTTAGCCAAAATTGACGACGTGTATCATAAGAGCCAAGCTGCTTTGTGAATTCTTGATAAGCTTCTTTTGCAATTGTCGGTAATTGCCCTTCTTGCCCCGTAGTATTAATACGGGAATCGAGGTTGCGCAGAAATTGCTGCTGAGAATAGTAACTTCCCAGATTATTGACGGTTGGTAAATCCGTAATTGCTGTCGCACTCCACTTCGGCTGCATAAAATAGGACGCTCCCAAGGCAATTGCTGCAAAAATAACGGCAAATGCAACGATCCAAATTTTACCTTGCCACAGTGAGCGACATAAACCACGGATATCCAATTCCGGCTCTATTGGCGATTGATGCTGACTCGGTTGTGTTTCTGAGTTATTCACTGCACAGAACCTCTATTTTCGTTTTGTCGTTACCGTACTGCTCCTCTACGTGCTCTACGTCTCACTCGCTTAATAAAACGGGCGACTTTCCAAGCTCGTTTGATGCAGTAACCATACATCATAAATACAAGCAAAAATAATGCCAACATTACCCATTCAGGTACAAATGTTAAGTGTTCACCAATAATACCGACACATGCTAAAGCGGCCGCTGATAGTGTAATCAGTACAAATGCCCCTTTTGGTGTAAAACCAGAACGCATAATTAAATGATGAATGTGCTGGCGATCGGGTGAAAATGGGCTCATCCCTTTACGAATTCGACGATACATAATGGCAACCATGTCCATTAGCGGGATCGCAATAATCCATAAAGCGGTAACTGGGTTAATCGGATGTACTTCTTCTTGGGTCGAAGCCACAAGGATCCAAATAATAGTGAACCCAATCAGCGTACTTCCCGCATCTCCCATGAAAACTTTAAAACGACGGCCTAGCACACCTAAATTCAGAAGAATATAAGGAAGGATAGCTGCAATAAAGGCAAAACACCAAAATGCTAACGCATAGTTACCGTTTTGATATAGCAAAAAGCCGAGAGCGCCAAAAGAAACAGAAGATAAGCCACCGAGTAACCCATCAATGCCATCAACCATGTTAAAAGCATTAATTGCTGCCCATACTGCAAATAGGGTAACGATATAACCGAATGGACCCAGTACCAGTTCCCATGGGCCAAAGGCATGACCGAGTGAATCAAGTTTCAACCCTGCCGCTGTCATCATAACAACCGCAACGATCGCTTGAATACCAGCCCTTAGTTTCACACTAATGTCAAACCTATCATCTAATGCGCCAATAAAGACTAATAACCCTGCACAAGCGATGTATAGCCACTTATGAGGAATGTATTCTCCGGTAATATAAAATGCAAAACAGATCCCAAAGAAAACGGAAATTCCCCCAACAAGAGGAACTAATCCTACGTGTTTCTTTCTGAAATTAGGTTTATCAACTAACCCGATTTTTATTGCAACAACTCGAGCCAGAAAAATAAAAACTAATGAAAACAAGAAAACGTAGAAGAGATTGGTTACAAAGTGTATGGTGTCCACTGTTTGACTCTCTTAATCTTTATATTTAACTTTCAAAACTAATTTGTTAGCGAATGCAGATAAACCAGCATACGCCAATGCATTATCATCTTGGTACTGAAATCTGCTATAAGACGAATCTTTATTCATAAAGAGATTCCTGTAACATTATTAGTTTTTACACTTTATTAGTGTGTTTGATTTAATAACGAAACATCCGGTAATTTTATACTGAATAGCTGCAATATGCATGCCATAAAAGCAATACTCTAAAATTGAGTTAATCGATTGATGTTTAAATAGGCGCTTGATGATTAAATAATAAAGTGGCGAAAATAAATTTAACGCTAATCACAAAATAAATATTTTCATAAATTTATCTTTTAATTCAATAAATTAAAGAATATTCGTTAGTATTTCCTATCGTTTATTATTAATTTTTTAATAAAAACTCCATCTGTTACCCAATGCTATTTATAAATGAACCAAATAAAACATGTTCTTAATTTATTGAAAATAAATCAGTAAAATATTAAACCTGCTTAATATGGTAGGCTTTAATTTTTATACACAACTATCGAGTATGAAAACAAAAAAAAGGTGCCATAACAGGCACCTTTTTTATAATACGCAGAGAACCTTAACGGTTACGCTCTTTTCATAAAATCAAAGAACTCTTCGTTGGTTTTTGTCATCGCTAACTTACTGATGAGGAACTCCATCGCATCGATTTCGCCCATTGGGTGAATAATCTTACGTAGGATCCACATTTTTTGTAACTCATCTTGCGATGTAAGTAACTCTTCTTTACGCGTACCTGAACGGTTGTAGTCTATTGCAGGGAAAACACGTTTTTCTGCAATCTTACGAGATAGGTGCAGTTCCATGTTACCTGTACCTTTAAACTCTTCGTAAATAACTTCATCCATCTTAGAACCAGTATCAACCAGTGCAGTTGCAATGATTGTCAGGCTTCCACCTTCTTCAACATTACGAGCAGCACCGAAGAAACGTTTTGGACGGTGTAATGCGTTAGCATCCACACCACCGGTTAATACTTTCCCAGAGGAAGGTACAACCGTGTTATATGCACGAGCTAGACGCGTAATAGAGTCGAGTAAAATGATAACGTCTTTTTTATGTTCAACTAGACGTTTCGCTTTTTCAATCACCATTTCAGCGACTTGGACGTGACGTGCTGCAGGCTCATCGAAAGTTGAAGCAATAACTTCACCTTTAACCAAACGCTGCATTTCTGTCACTTCCTCAGGACGTTCATCGATCAACAGAACCATCAGAACGCAATCAGGGTAATTGTGTGCAATATTCGCTGCAATATTTTGCAGTAACATTGTTTTACCGGCTTTCGGTGGAGCCACAATCAGACCACGTTGACCACGACCGATTGGAGCCGCTAAGTCTAGTACACGAGCAGTTAAATCTTCAGTTGAACCATTACCACGTTCCATGCGCAGACGACGGTTTGCATGTAATGGAGTGAGGTTTTCGAAAAGAATTTTACTGCGGGCATTTTCAGGTTTGTCGTAATTAACTTCGTTGACTTTCAGGAGGGCAAAATAACGTTCACCTTCTTTAGGAGGACGAATTTTTCCTGAAATTGTGTCACCTGTACGTAGGTTAAAACGGCGGATTTGGCTAGGAGAAACGTAGATATCATCAGGACCTGCGAGGTAAGAACTGTCTGCTGAACGGAGGAAACCAAATCCATCCTGCAATATTTCCAGTACGCCATCGCCGAAAATATCTTCGCCACTTTTCGCATGCTGCTTCAAAATAGAGAAAATAATATCCTGCTTTCTCATACGGGCTAAGTTCTCTAGCCCCATGTTTTCGCCTAACGTAATCAATTCTGATACTGGCGTATTTTTTAATTCGGTAAGATTCATAATGGTGGGTTCTTTAACTCGGGGTAATTCTCGAACTATGAACGTAAATTGACGGCAGCTTACTATTAAGTGCCAGTTTAACTTTATACTGCCCTGTTGCTCACTAATTTTTACCAAAAGCAAACAACAATGCAAAAAAATCTTGTGCTAGCCATTACTAAGATTGCTCTAACATTTGACTGCAACTCATCTTGATGATGTGTGACATATTATTAGAAACACACACAATATTAGCAATAGTTTTTTGTACATTTAGGACAACATCCATCCCAATATCGCAAATTTAATGTCAGATTAGCATTAAAAAACACATAATTGCTAAAGACAAACCTGTCCCACTTCGTTTTTATATCCCTATGATATAAAAATATTGAATTTCATTGCGTTCGCTTATGCGCTATCTTTAATTCATATGAGAGATGCATTGAAACCGAAGATATTGAATACTGCTATAACTCAATGTCTAAACTTTCAATTTTCATATTTAAAATCATTACGCCATCAGTTTTTTGATCAATAACAATCATCACAATACTGAACTAACAAGCTAGATATGTAAGATAAGAGCAATGGAATACAAGGTAATTCATATGGGTGCTATACGAGGAATGACGATAACTTATCATGCTTAAGTGAAGACGTCTAGCGGCTCTCTAGATAAAATAGATATACCGCTAAACGTTTTAGCTTACATATAACGATAACTTACAGATTTTCGTCTAAAAATTCTTTCAGTTGCGTTTTTGATAATGCCCCAACTTTCGTTGCTGCGACTTCACCATTTTTGAATAAAAGCAAGGTCGGGATACCACGGATTCCATATTTTGGAGCGGTAGCAGGGTTTTCATCAATATTCAGTTTTGCGATGGTCAGTTTGCCTGTATATTCTTCAGCAACTTCATCAAGAATAGGCGCGATCATTTTACAAGGACCACACCATGCTGCCCAAAAATCGACGAGAACAGGTGAACTTGCGTTCAGAACTTCAGTTGCAAAACTTGCATCAGTTATATGTATAATTTTATCGCTCATGTTGTACTCCAAAGGATCATCTTTTGCAGACTTAGTGTAACATTATTGGCAGCAGTATGCTTTATTTCAAAAGATACACTTTCGTAAACCAACCGTTAACTGATATTCTAACATACTATGAGTAAAGCACACTTGACAGAAAAGAAGTTTTCCGACTTCGCATTGCACCCTAAAGTCATTGAAGCTCTGAATAAAAAAGGCTTCAATTTTTGCACGCCTATACAGGCGTCCACCTTGCCTTTTACTGTCGAAGGCAAAGACGTGGCGGGTCAAGCGCAAACTGGTACAGGTAAAACGTTAGCTTTTTTAACGTCTACATTCCATTATTTATTAACTCACCCCGCTATTGAGGGTAAAAAAGCGAATCAGCCTCGTGCGCTGATTATGGCACCGACACGCGAACTCGCGGTACAAATTTATTCGGATGCTAAAGAGCTAGCTGAGTATACTGGCCTGAAAATGGGGCTAGCCTACGGTGGTGACGGCTATGATGAGCAGCTTAAGGTTTTACAAAACGGTGTTGATATCCTTATTGGTACAACAGGCCGTTTAATCGACTACGCGAAACAAGGCCATGTCGACTTAAGTGCAGTTCAAGTTGTGGTACTTGATGAAGCCGACCGCATGTATGACCTTGGTTTTATTAAAGATATTCGCTGGATTTTCCGTCGTATGCCAGGTGCTGCAGAAAGGCTTAATTTGCTGTTTTCTGCAACTTTATCTTACCGAGTAAGAGAATTAGCTTTCGAGCAAATGAATAACCCTGAATATGTTGAGGTCGAACCTTTACAAAAAACAGGTCATCGTATCAAAGAAGAGTTATTTTACCCTTCTAATGAAGAAAAAATGCGCTTACTCCAAACGCTTCTTGAAGAAGAGTGGCCAGAGCGTTGTATTATTTTCGCCAATACAAAACACCGTTGTGATGATATTTGGGCGCATTTAGCTGCCGATGGTCATCGTGTAGGTTTGTTGACCGGCGATGTCGCACAAAAAAAACGACTGCGTATATTAGAGCAATTCACACAAGGCCATTTAGATATTTTAGTGGCAACTGATGTTGCAGCTCGTGGTTTACATATTCCATCAGTTACTCATGTATTTAATTACGACTTACCTGATGACTGTGAAGATTACGTACACCGTATTGGTCGTACTGGTCGTGCTGGTGAAAGTGGAAACTCAATTAGCTTAGCCTGTGAAGAATATTCACTTAACCTCCCTGCTATTGAAGAATATATTCAACACTCAATTCCTGTTAGTAAGTATAACAGTGATGCATTATTGAGCGATTTACCGGCACCAAAACGCCGTCATCGCCCACGTCCTGGAGGCCAGCGCCGTAATTCAAATTCGCAGCGTCGCCACAATGGCCCACGTAACAACCATAAACGTCCAGGCTGAGTAAAAACGATATGCTGAAATCTTCTTCTCTTTATGCCGCCATCGATTTAGGCTCAAACAGTTTTCATATGCTAGTCGTACGTGAAACCGCTGGTAGCATTCAGGTGATCTCTAGGGTTAAACGCAAAGTTCGTCTTGCTGCAGGGTTAGATAACAATAACCTGCTTTCTAAGCAAGCAATGGAGCGAGGCTGGCAATGTTTACGCCTGTTTTCGGAACACTTACAAGATATTCCGAATACACAAATTCGTGTTGTCGCGAC
Organism: Providencia sp. PROV182; assembly: GCF_028480325.1. Lineage (NCBI taxonomy): Bacteria > Pseudomonadati > Pseudomonadota > Gammaproteobacteria > Enterobacterales > Morganellaceae > Providencia > Providencia sp. PROV182. The sequence goes on from NZ_JAMPOL010000019.1 coordinate 43,548, forward strand.
TGCGACTTTGCGTTTAGCTAAAAATGCCGATGTTTTCATCGAAAAAGCCAGTCAAATTTTAGGAAACCCTGTAAAAGTTATTCAAGGGGAAGAAGAAGCTCGCTTAATTTATCAAGGTGTTGCACATACAACTGGTGGGCCAGATCAACGCTTAGTGGTTGATATTGGTGGGGGAAGTACTGAACTTGTTACAGGTACTGGCGCAAAAGCGGAGCAACTCTATAGTCTTGAAATGGGTTGTGTGACTTGGCTTGAACGCTACTTTGGCGATAGAAGTTTAACCGAAGAAAACTTCTCAGCGGCTCAAGCCGCTGCACATAATGTCATCGCCCCTATTGCAGAGTCACTCAAGACACATGGGTGGAAAATATGTGTTGGAGCATCCGGTACTGTACAAGCCATTCAGGAAATCATGATTGCCCAAGGCATGGATGAACTGATCACCCTTTCTAAGTTACAACAGCTTAAGCGCAAAGCCATTCAATGCCAAAAACTTGAAGAGCTTGAAATTGACGGCTTAACCTTCGAACGTGCCCTTGTTTTTCCAAGCGGCTTGTCTATTTTGATTGCTATCTTTGAAGCATTAGACATTGATAACATGACACTTGCTGGCGGAGCACTTCGTGAAGGGCTTGTCTATGGTATGTTACAGCTTCCTATTGAGCAGGATATTCGCGCTCGTACCGTTCGCAATATTCAACGGCGCTTCCAAGTCGATATCGAACAAGCTGGCCGAGTCCGTCAACTTGCAGAATATTTTTATTTACAAGTCGCGAAAGATTGGGGCTTAGATACACGCTGTCGTGATTTACTATCGAGTGCATGCGCCTTACATGAAATCGGCTTGAGTGTCGATTTCCGTAAAGGCCCCGAGCACGCGAGCTACCTCATAACACACCTTGATTTACCTGGCTTCACTCCAGCTCAAAAACGGTTACTTGCTGCATTATTGAAAAATCAGCAAGGCCCTGTCGATTTAACACCATTAAGCCAACAAAACGCGCTACCCATGCAGCATGCATATGATTTATGTCGTTTACTCCGCCTCGCCATTATTTTTGCGAGCCGCAGACGGGATGATACCTTGCCTGCACTAAGACTTAATGTGAATGCACAAAGGCTAACCATTACACTGCCTTATCGTTGGTTATCTGCTCACCCTCTACGAGCGGAAAATTTACAGCAAGAAGTTCAATGGCAGGGCTATGTGAATTGGATTTTAGAGTTGGAAGAACGTAATAGTTCAAATTGATAATATATTCCACACTAGGTCTACTCTAGTGTGGAAATTCAATTAGTTGTGGTTACTCACTTTTTTTATTTAGCCCTAAACGCGCTTTAATATCGGCTAAAGCTGATTGCCCTTTCTGCATACGCTCCTGCGCACTAACCACTTTACGCTGTTGCTCCCATTGTAAATCATCTTGTGGCAATTCAAGGAGAAAACGGCTTAATTCGGGACGGATCAATTCACCATATTGACGACGCTCACGACAATGAGAAAAGAATAACTCTCTTTGCGCTCTTGTGATCCCTACATAAGCTAAACGGCGTTCTTCATCAATATTATTTTCATCAATACTGCTTTGATGTGGCAGCAGCCCTTCTTCCATACCGACCAAAAAAACATAAGGAAATTCAAGGCCTTTAGACGCATGCAACGTCATGAGTTGAACTTGGTCTGATTCTTCATCATCCTCACCACGCTCCATCATATCGCGCAGCGTAAAGCGTGTAACCACTTGGCTCAATGTCATTGGGTCATTGAGATCATCACCTTCCACCATTTCACTCATCCATGTGAACAATTGGTTGACGTTTTTCATTCGCATTTCAGCAGCTTTAGTACTGGTCGACGTTTCATATAACCAGCTTTCATAATCCATTTCGCGCAGTAAATCACGCACCGCAATTAAAGGTTCACGTTCCGACGTTCGAACAATACTGTCCATCCAATGAGTGAAACGCTGTAATGCTTCTAATCCTTTGCCTTTTAAAATTTGTTCAAGCCCTAGATCAAAGCTGGCCTGATATAAGCTTTTCCCTCGCTGGTTTGCCCATTCCCCAAGTTTTTGGATAGTTTTAGGACCAATCTCTCGTCGTGGAGTATTTACTATGCGTAAAAAAGCACTGTCATCTTCAGGGTTCGTCAATACTCGCAAATAAGCTAATAAGTCTTTAATTTCAGGGCGGGAGAAAAACGAAGTCCCCCCCGAAATGCGATACGGAATACGATTTTGCATCAACATTTTTTCAAAAATACGCGATTGATGATTACCGCGATACAAAATGGCGTAATCTTTATATTCCGTCTTATTAATAAAATGGTGTGCAATAAGCTCCCCAATCACTCTTTCAGCTTCATGGTCTTCATTGTTTGCCGTAAGAACCCGAAGTGGCGCTCCATATCCCAATTCAGAAAATAATTTTTTTTCAAATACATGAGGGTTATTGGCAATTAAAATATTTGCAGCCTTTAAAATTCGTTCAGATGAACGGTAATTTTGCTCAAGCTTAATGACATTTAACTTAGGGAAGTCCTGATTCAATAAAACCAAGTTTTGTGGCCTTGCGCCACGCCATGAATAGATTGACTGGTCGTCATCACCCACAACCGTAAACCTTGCTCGCTGCCCCACAAGCAATTTAACCAACTGATATTGGCTCGTATTGGTATCTTGATATTCATCCACCAGCAAGTAGCGAATTTTTTGCTGCCAGCGTTCACGAACTTCTTCATTTTGATATAACAACATGGTAGGTTTGCTGATTAAGTCATCAAAATCCAACACATTGCAACTTTTCAGATGAAGTTCATAGCGGCGATAACACTCGGCAAAGTGATGCTCTTTCTCACTCCGTGCTTGGCCTATAACTTGTTGTGGCGAGATAAGATCATTTTTCCAATTAGAGATCGCTGAGATCAATTGTTTGAGTAAGTCTTTATCTTCTTCTAGTAAGTCAAAAGTGAGTTCTTTCAACAATGCCATCTGGTCTTGGTCGTCAAATAGCGAAAAGTTGGCTTTAATACCCAGCGCTTTATATTCACGCTTAATAATTTCCAAGCCTAATGTATGGAAGGTGGATATGATCAAACCACGCGCTTCTTTTTTACCCAAGGTTTGTGCCACGCGCTCTTTCATTTCCCGCGCCGCTTTATTGGTGAAAGTCACCGCTGCAATTTGCCGAGGCTGATAACCGCATTGGCGAATTAAATGCGCAATTTTATTGGTAATAACACGTGTTTTGCCTGACCCCGCCCCCGCCAATACAAGGCACGGGCCATCGACAAATTCAACTGCCTGCTGTTGGCTAGGATTCAATCGCATGGCTTATCTACATCACTCAGTTATTCAAAAAGGAATTCGCTACAGATTGTAGCAGAAACCGACCCAACTCTTGAGCAACGATCTTCTCTATTTATAAAAAACAAAAAACCACATCATCCATCCGAATAATGTGGTTTTGTTCTTTTTCTTTTATAACATCAATGCTTTTTTCTACACTATTGCAAGAGAAAACATGGTGATTATCCAAAGCATTTCGCGTTCTAGGTAGGAAGCAAATAAGATTATCCCAAGGAGCATACTAAAGTATGTGACTTGGGTAATCTTAAGAAGCTGACACCCCTAGAGCGTGAAAGGGGAAGGATAATGAGTTAGCCGACCGCAATCTTCTTCATATCCGTCATATAACCACGTAACGTCTTACCGATTTTCTCAATCGGATGGTTACGGATAGCTTCATTGATATCACGTAACTGTGCGTTATCAGTGCCATTATCGGCAACTGGTTTCGCTAAATCCCCTGCTTGTAATTTCGTCATGAAATCCTTCAGCATTGGCACAACTGCGAATGAGAACAGATAGTTACCATACTCTGCAGTATCAGAGATAACCACGTTCATTTCATATAAACGTTTACGAGCAATGGTGTTCGCAATCAGTGGTAATTCATGCAGTGATTCATAGTAAGCCGATTCTTCTAAGATACCCGCTTCTAACATCGTATCGAACGCTAACTCAACGCCTGCTTTAACCATTGCAACTAACAGAACACCGTGGTCAAAATACTCTTGTTCTGCGATTTTCCCTTCATATTCAGGGTAATTTTCAAATGCTGTTTTGCCTGTCTCTTCACGCCATGTCAGCAAGTTTTTATCATCATTTGCCCAGTCTGCCATCATGGTTGCAGAAAATTCACCTGAAATGATGTCATCCATATGTTTTTGGAACAATGGCGCCATAATGGTTTTCAGTTGTTCAGATAATGCATAAGCACGAATTTTTGCAGGGTTAGACAAACGGTCCATCATCAGCGTGATACCGCCTTGTTTCAGTGCTTCGGTGATAGTTTCCCAGCCAAACTGAATTAATTTTCCTGCGTAGCCTGGCTCAACACCGTCTGCGACCATTTTGTCGTAACTCAGTAATGCACCCGCTTGCAGCATTCCACACAGAATCGTTTGCTCGCCCATCAGGTCAGACTTAACTTCTGCAACAAATGAGGATTCCAGAACACCTGCACGGTGGCCACCAGTCGCTGCTGCCCACGCTTTGGCAATCGCCATACCCTCACCTTTCGGGTCATTTTCTGGGTGTACTGCAATCAGCGTTGGAACACCAAAACCACGCTTGTATTCTTCACGAACTTCAGTACCTGGGCATTTTGGCGCTACCATCACAACAGTAATATCTTTACGAATTTCTTCGCCAACTTCAACAATGTTGAAGCCATGTGAATAACCCAGTGCTGCACCTTGTTTCATCATAGGCTGAACAGCGCGAACAACGGTTGAGTGCTGCTTGTCTGGCGTTAAGTTAATAACCAAATCAGCGGTAGGGATCAGTTCTTCATAAGTACCAACTTTGAAACCATTTTCTGTCGCTTTGCGCCATGAAGCACGTTTCTCTGCAATTGCTTCATCACGTAATGCATAAGCAATATCTAAACCTGAATCACGCATATTCAGGCCTTGGTTTAAACCTTGCGCTCCACAACCGACTATGACGATTTTTTTACCTTTCAGAAAACCTGCTTCATCTGCAAACTCTTCGCGCTGCATAAAACGGCACTTGCCTAATTGAGCTAACTGCTCACGCAAATTCAATGTGTTAAAATAATTCGCCATTGTCATACTCCATTGTTCTGTTGTGTTCGTTATGTCAGGCAGTCTGCCTGTCGCTCATTTTTGAGCGTTTATGGATTTACTATATGCGATGTTTCGCATTGCTTAAATTGATATATTAACAATACAATGTTGCAATATCTGCAACGCCATTAATTATGTTAATTAGAGGGCAAAATGGACATTCGCGATCTCAAGCTTTTTTTGCATTTAGCACAAAGTTGCCACTTCGGGCGCACATCTAAAGCGATGCATGTCAGCCCTTCCACGTTGTCTCGACAAATACAACGTCTCGAAGAACAGCTTGGTCACCCACTATTTGTGCGAGATAACCGCTCAGTTAAATTGACCCAAGCAGGGGAACACCTTAAGCAATTTGCCCAACAAACATTATTGCAATATCAACAGCTGCAACATGCTCTCAACCAGCAAAGTCCATCGCTCAGTGGGGAACTACATCTTTTTTGCTCAGTTACAGCAGCTTATAGTCATTTACCCGAAGTTTTAGATAAATTCCGTGCGCTACACCCATTAGTGGAAATTAAACTCACGACAGGGGACGCAGCGGATGCTGTCGAAAAAGTGGAAACTCATGAAGCTGATCTTGGCATCGCCGGGAAACCCGAGCGCTTACCTGATAACGTCCGTTTTGCAAAAATCGGCGAAATCCCTCTCGTTTTGATTGCTCCATCACTACCCTGTGCTGTACGAAGCATGGTAACAGAAGCGGAACCTGATTGGTCTACCGTCCCCTTTATCCTGCCTGAGCACGGCCCATCTCGTAAACGTATCGAACTCTGGTTCCGTCGCCATAATATCAATAACCCTGTCATTTATGCGACGGTATCAGGCCATGAGGCAATTGTGTCAATGGTGGCTTTGGGATGCGGTATTGCCTTGATTCCTAGTGTGGTCGTTGATAACAGCCCAGAACCCGTACGCAGCCGTATTTCACAGCTCGATAATATTTCAATGGTAGAACCTTTTGAACTCGGCGTTTGCCTATTAAGCAAACGCCTGAGTGAACCATTAATTAAAGCGTTTTGGGAATTACTCCCAGACAACTCAATCTAAGGTTCTTTGGCTATCTTGCGGCGCTAAGAAAAAACGGAAAGACGGGTTTCCTGTTTCATCATGATATTCATAACCTAACGCATCAAGATGCCTATCAAAACGTACTTCTGGCCCAGCCAGTTCAAACGCCGCCAGCACTCGCCCATAATCTGTACCATGGCTGCGATAATGAAATAACGTAATATTCCAATGAGTCCCGAGTGTTTCTAAGAATCTCAGTAATGCACCTGGAGACTCTGGAAATTCAAAGCTATACAATCTTTCATCTAATGGCTTTGATGGGCGACCACCAATCATATAACGCACATGAAGTTTTGCCATTTCATCATCTGATAAATCATTGACTTCATAGCCGTTACTTCTAAGTTCTTGGATAATCTCCGAGCGCTCGCCATCACGGCCACTTAAACGCACCCCAACAAAAATACAAGCACGGTCAGGATCGGCATCCGTATATCGATAGTTAAACTCCGTAATGGCTCGATGGCCTAGTAACTGGCAAAAACGTAAGAAACTCCCTTTTTGCTCAGGAATGGTCACTGCCAGCAAAGCTTCTCGTTGTTCACCAATTTCACAGCGCTCAGAAACATAACGCAGCCCGTGGAAATTCATATTCGCACCGGACAAAATATGTGCTAAACGTTCGCCTTTGATGTTGTGCTGCTGTACATATTTTTTCAATCCAGCCAATGCCAAAGCGCCTGAAGGCTCTGCTATCGCGCGAACATCTTCAAAAATATCTTTCAATGCTGCACAAATGGAATCACTATCAACAGTGATAACATCATCAACATATTGCTGGCACAATCTGAAGGTTTCATCGCCAATACGTTTGACTGCCACACCTTCTGCGAACAAGCCAACACGGGGTAAATCAACAGGGTGTCCCGCCTCTAATGCTGCTTTTAGACAGGCGGCATCTTCAGACTCCACACCAATAATTTTAATCTCTGGCATTAACTGCTTAATAATCACAGCGACGCCCGCAATTAACCCACCGCCACCTACTGGGATAAAAATTCGGTCTAAATGAACATCTTGTTGCAATAGTTCCAGTGCTATCGTAGCTTGACCTGCAATGACTGAAGGGTGATCAAAAGGTGGAACGAAGGTGTAGCCATCCTCTTCTGCCATTGCAATGGCTTTCGCTTTCGCTTCATCAAAATTAGCGCCATGTAAAATAGCTTCGCCACCGAAGCTTCGTACTGCATCCACTTTGATATCTGCTGTTGCGACTGGCATGACGATTTTTGCTTTCACACCCACACGGTTTGCCGATAATGCAACGCCTTGAGCGTGGTTCCCTGCAGAAGCGGTCACCACACCTTTGCTTTTTTGCTCTTCGGTTAAACTCGCAATCATGGCGTAAGCACCACGGAGCTTAAAGCTATGTACAGGCTGCCTATCTTCGCGCTTTACTAAAATGGTATTGCCCAAGCGTGAAGATATTTTATCCATCTGTTGAAGAGGCGTTACTTGTGCAGCTTCATAAACCGGCGCACTTAGCGCCGCTTTTAAGTAATCGGCTCCGATTGGGGCAGCCGGTAATGGTTTTGCTGCAGCCACAATTAGCCCCCTAATTTCGACTTGTCACGAACAGCACCTTTGTCTGCGCTCGTCGCCAAAGAAGCGTAAGCACGCAGAGCAAAAGAAACCTCACGCTGACGATTACGCGGGGTGTAAGCTTTATTGCCTCGAGCTAATTCAGCTTCACGGCGTTGATTCAATTCGCTTTCACTCACATCCAGCACCATCGTTCTTTTTGGAATATCAATATCAATAATATCGCCATCTTGAACTAATGCTAATAAGCCACCACTCGCTGCTTCTGGCGAAATATGACCGATAGAAAGGCCAGAACTACCACCCGAAAAACGGCCATCCGTTATTAATGCGCAGCTTTTCCCTAATCCCATTGATTTGAGGTATGAAGTTGGATAAAGCATTTCTTGCATGCCTGGACCACCTTTTGGCCCTTCATAGCGAATAACAACCACATCTCCTTCAACGACTTTGCCACCCAGAATGGCTTCTACTGCGTCATCTTGGCTTTCAAACACTTTGGCTGGGCCACGGAATGTTAAGCTGCCTTCATCAACTCCAGCGGTTTTAACAATACAGCCATCTTCTGCAATATTTCCAGACAGGACAGCCAGCCCTCCATCCAAACTATACGCATGCTCAATACTACGGATACACCCATTCTCACGGTCAGTATCCAATGATGGCCAGCGGCAATTCTGTGAAAAGGCTTTTGTCGTACGGATCCCAGCAGGGCCCGCGGAAAACATCGATTTAACAGACTCGTCCTTCGTTAACATCACATCATATTGCGCTAATGTTTCTTGGAAGCTTAGCCCTAAAATATTAGTTACGTTTTCTTGCAACAAACCTGCACGGCTCAGTTCACCTAAAATACCAATAACACCACCAGCACGGTGAACATCTTCCATATGGTATTTTTGTGTACTCGGTGCAACCTTACACAAATGCGGAACTTTACGTGATAAACGGTCGATATCATCCATGGTGAAATCAATTTCGGCTTCCTGAGCCGCCGCAAGCAAATGCAGAACTGTGTTAGTTGAACCACCCATCGCAATATCCAACGTCATCGCATTTTCAAATGCAGATTTATTGGCGATATTGCGTGGTAACGCACTTTCATCATCTTGTTCGTAATAGCGTTTAGTTAATTCAACAATGCGCTTACCTGCATTGATAAATAAAGTTTCGCGGTCTGCATGAGTCGCTAATAATGAGCCATTTCCTGGTTGAGATAACCCCAGTGCCTCAGTTAAGCAGTTCATTGAGTTTGCAGTAAACATTCCTGAGCAAGAGCCACACGTTGGGCATGCTGAACGTTCTATTTGCTCGCTATCTGCATCGCTCACATTTGGGTTCGCCCCTTGGATCATGGCATCAACCAAATCGAGCTTGATAATTTGGTCTGAAAGCTTCGTTTTACCCGCTTCCATTGGGCCACCCGAAACAAAAATAACCGGAATGTTGAGGCGCAATGACGCCATTAACATGCCTGGCGTGATTTTATCGCAGTTTGAAATACACACCATGGCATCCGCACAGTGTGCGTTTACCATATATTCAACCGAGTCTGCAATTAATTCACGGGAAGGTAAGGAATACAGCATTCCGCCATGTCCCATGGCAATCCCATCGTCAACTGCGATTGTATTAAACTCTTTCGCAACACCACCTGCATTTTCAATTTGCTCTGCAACTAATTTGCCTAAATCACGTAAATGTACGTGGCCTGGAACAAACTGTGTGAATGAGTTAACAACAGCAATAATGGGCTTTCCAAAATCAGCATCGGTCATGCCTGTTGCACGCCATAATGCACGAGCCCCAGCCATATTACGACCATGAGTTGTTGTTGCTGAACGGTACTTAGGCATATCTTTAACTCCCGTGTTTAAAACAGGCGGGGAACGTCCGCCTGTAACATCTATTTCAATTTAATTATTAAGGGTTTACTGGATCTAACCAGCCCCATTTATCTTCTGTTGTGCCATCAAATAAGCCAAAGAATGCTTGCTGAATTTGCTTGGTTACTGGGCCACAACGACCAATGCCGACTTGGATACCATCAACGCTACGTACTGGCGTAATTTCAGCAGCTGTGCCTGTCATAAAGACTTCATCAGCAAGATAAAGAGATTCGCGTGATAGTGTTTGCTCACGAACTTCAATACCCAAATCTTTTGCTAACGTTAAAATTGCATCACGTGTAATACCCGGTAATGCAGAGGATGTGAACGGAGGTGTATACAGGATGCCGTCTTTCACCTCAAAAATATTTTCCCCCGCACCTTCTGATAAATACCCATGAACATCTAATGCAATACCTTCTTGGTAACCATGACGACGAGCTTCGCTACCAACTAGTAGAGAAGATAAATAGTTACCACCTGCTTTTGCCCCTGTAGGAATGGTGTTTGGTGCAACACGGTTCCAAGAAGACACCATCGCATCAATACCTTGGTCTAACGCTTCTTCACCTAAATACGCCCCCCATGGGAACGCCGCTAAAATAACATCGGTTTTGTAACCGTCTGGTGGGTTAACGCCCATACCAACATCACCAATAAACACTAGTGGACGAATATACGCACTGACTAAGTTATTTTTACGCAAAGTTGCACGGCAAGCTTCCATTAACTCTTCAACGCTATAGCTGACAGGCATACGGTAAATTTTCGCTGAATCATGCAAACGTTGCATATGCTCACGGTGGCGGAAGACCACAGGACCTTTATGTGAGTCATAACAACGGACGCCTTCAAACACCGATGTACCATAGTGCAGAGCATGAGACATAACATGAACCTTTGCATCAGCCCATGGCGTCATTTCACCGTTAAACCAAATAAAGTCAGCTTTCTTAGTCATTTGTATATTCCTTACATTGCACTTTGTGTGCGTAATAGTCGTGATTCTTGTTGTAGTACTTCAACTTCTGTAATGTCTGAAAGCTTAGTTAACTGTGCACAAAGCTGAGTTAATGGCCTTTGACTACTTACAGTGAGTTCAATATTAACATTGTCGCCGTCTGTTGATTGCCCCATATTCATGGAATTAATACGAAATCCACGATGGCGAGTGACCCTTAATATACGCTCTAAAACCTCAGGACGGAAACGGGCCAATATCGAGATTTGATGTTGCATCATAATGGTTTCTCCATCATTTTTTCATTACTAGCCCCAGGTGGAACCAACGGCCAGACATTTTCTAGTTCATTAATTGATACCTGTAATAAATAGGCACCTTCGCTATTCAGCAATTCATCTAATGCAGCATTAACTTCTGACTTATCAGTAATTCGTTGGCCTTTAATACCAAACGCACTGGCTAATGCCACAAAATCAGGGTTATCCGTCAAAATCGTTTCACTATAACGCTGCTCAAAAAACAGTTCCTGCCATTGGCGAACCATGCCTAAGCGTTGATTATCGATCAAAAGGATTTTTACAGGAAGTTGCTTACGTTTGATGGTTCCCAGCTCTTGGACATTCATCATAAATGATCCATCCCCAGATACACAGACTACAGTATCCTCAGGCCTAGCAACCTGTGCACCAATTGCCGCAGGGATACCAAACCCCATGGTGCCAAGCCCACTAGAGGTTAAGAAATTTTCAGGGCCATCAACGGTGATATGCTGTGCTGACCACATTTGGTGTTGCCCTACATCGGTGGTCACAACCGTATTTGGTTTCATTTTATCCGACAGCTGTTTCAATAACAGTGGCGCATAAATTGGTTCACCAGGGTGGTCATAACGCCAACCAAATTCTTTTTTAAGTTGCTGAACTTCCTGCTGCCAAGGTGCAATTGATTTTTTAAGCATTAATTCAGGGAGTAATACTTTTGCATCACCATGTAACGCAACATGTGTTTGACGTAATTTGTCTAATTCTACGTGGTCTATATCGATATGAATCACTTTGGCGTTCGGTGCAAAAGTATTCAACTTACCTGTTACCCTATCATCAAAACGAGCACCAACAGCGATGAGTAAGTCACAGCGTTGCACTGAAATGTTGGCTGCTTTAGTACCATGCATACCTAACATGCCTAAATAGTTTTCATCTAAAGGGCTCACGGCACCAAGCCCTTTTAACGTTGCAACTGAAGGAACACCTGTAAACTCAATAAATTCACGTAATTCTTTAACGGCACCAGACATTCCAACACCGCCACCAACGTACAACATAGGCTTTTCTGATTGTTCTAATAGCATTCTTGCCTGTTGTATTTCAGATAAAGGTGAAGTGACTTCTTGCTCTACTGGCATTAAAAATGGAGACAACTCAGCTTGTTGTAGCTGAATATCTTTCGGAATATCAATCAGTACAGGACCAGGACGCCCACTATTTGCGATTGCGAAAGCCTCAGCAAGAATGCGAGGTAAATCCTCGATATCTTCAACCAAAAAACTGTGCTTAGTACAAGCTAAGGACAACCCTAAAACATCGATTTCTTGAAAGGCATCGGTTCCAATAAACTCAGAAGCAACCTGCCCAGTAATGGCGACAACAGGAACGGAATCTAACAATGCATCAGCCAATCCCGTGATAACATTTGTTGCGCCAGGACCCGATGTTGCGATACATACCCCTGTTTTCCCTGTTGAACGTGCATATCCAATCGCAGCAATTACAGCCCCTTGCTCATGTCGACACAACAAATGCTCAACTCCGCCATCATACAATGCGTCATAAACTGGCATAATTGCGCCACCAGGATACCCAAATACGGTATCAACTCCCTGTGTTCGCAATGCTTGAACTAACCATTGTGCTCCGTTCATGCTTTATCTCCTGTCCGTCTACTTTATCTATTTGTATTTGTTATGTTTTATTTAGTGTGTTTGCATTCATCAACATTTATGTCAAAAAAAACCCCGCGCCTTTCGGTGCGGGGTTCTCGTGAGATCTGGCTGTTATTTTAGCCTTCGTCGTCCAAGTGCAGCCCCGCACGGTGGGATAATAATCACCACCACGCTAATAATAATTAGGCTAACTGCTTGGATAAATGCGTTCATGAGTTTTACTTTTTCAATATTCTTAATTATCTATTATTTAGAGTTATCATTTTAAAATCGTTTTGACAACTTTTATTTAATTTATTTATTTTCAAAACATTAAATTATTTAAAAATCATATCGTTATAAACAAATCAGCATTATAAACTACTTAAACTACCGTTTCTCAGTAAAATTCAATAGAATACATAGCATAATCAGCTACATCATCCGCACCAGCCATTCAATACCATTAAGATTCACGCCAAAAAACTAATTACTTTTTCTTATGAATATCCAAGTTCAGTATAGCTTCCACTCTTTATAAAATTAACGCAATCACTGTTATAACAAGTCCTCGAAGCTACTCGACGCAAATTGAAACAGCCTAGTAACTAAGCAATTAAATTATCGAGCAGCTTCGCAAATATGTTATCAACTCAAGATAAACAAACCTAATTTCAGCAGAATATTACTCTGTAAAAAATATTGGAGGGCTTATGACATTAGCAATTGTTTACACTAGAGCATCAATTGGGTTAGAAGCACCTCTTGTTACTGTTGAGGCACATATTAGTAATGGGCTTCCAGGTTTAACACTTGTTGGGCTACCAGAAACAGCAGTAAAAGAAGCAAGAGATCGAGTTCGAAGCGCTCTACTAAATAGCGGGTTTGAATATCCAGCTAAAAAAATGACGGTTAATTTAGCCCCAGCAGATTTACCAAAAGAAAGTGGTCGGTATGACCTTGCCATCGCTATTGCCATACTCGCATCATCAGGGCAAATCCCCCACGAGCCATTAAAACAGTATGAATTTTTAGGCGAACTTGCTTTGTCTGGCGATGTTCGCTATGTCAACAGTGCTATTCCAGCGGCCCAATCAGCATTAAAACAACAGCGCTCTTTAATACTATCAACGGAGAACCAATACCAACTAGGCCTACTTCCAGACAATAGCGTTTATTTCACGACATCCTTATTAGAGCTCTGCCATTTTTTACATAACAAACACACATTAGTTTGTAATCAACAAGTTCATCAAGCGTCTATCCCAACCAAGCAAGAAGGTGATATCAACGATATTATTGGCCAAGAACATGGAAAACGGGCATTAGAAATCTGTGCTGCAGGTGGACATAATTTACTCTTGTTGGGTCCTCCTGGGACAGGAAAAACTATGCTAGCAAGCCGTCTAATGACTTTACTTCCCCCATTAACTTCTCAGGAAGCCTTAGAAGTTGCTTCACTACATAGCTTGAGTGAAAACACAAGAGAAGACATGAATTGGCCGATAAGGCCTTTTAGAGCGCCCCACCATAGTGCATCAATTTCCGCTTTAATTGGCGGTGGCTCTCTTCCCAAACCTGGTGAGATCTCACTTGCACACCATGGTGTTTTATTTTTAGATGAATTACCCGAATTTAGCCGCTCGGTATTAGATTCTTTACGAGAACCTCTAGAATCTAGAAAAATTAGCATTTCTCGAGCAAAAGCAAAAGTTTGCTATCCTGCGAGTTTCCAGCTAATTGCGGCCCTAAATCCTAGCCCAACAGGCCATTACCAAGGAGAAATGAGCCGCTCAGCTCCTACTCGCATACTACGTTATCTTTCACGCATATCAGGGCCTTTTATTGACCGATTTGATCTTTCAATAGAGATTCCATTGTTACCTCTCGGTTCATTAAGTAATCAAACTAACCAAGGTGAAACAAGTGAACAGGTTAGACAAAGAGTCATCGAAGCCAGAAATAGGCAACTTAGGCGAGCTGGAAAAATTAATAGTTTACTAACACCAAGAGAAACCACACAATTTTGCCTGCTAACAACAAAAGATGCGTTATTCTTAGAACATGCATTAAATAAGCTAGGTCTTTCCATTCGAGCTTGGCACAGAATTTTAAGGGTTGCTAGAACAATCGCCGACCTTAATGCCGCAGAAACTATTGAACGTTCAGATTTATTAGAAGCTTTGGGGTATCGAGCAATGGATAAGTTATTGCTTCATTTGCAAAAACAAGTAAGCTGAGAAGAGTGGACAGATAAGTACTTATTATCCCGTAGAAATAAAGGGACCGAAGTCCCTCTTATCATACGATGATAATATTAATCATCTGTATCAGTGTAGTCTTCCGATGGGTCTATCTGCGGTTTACCGCCAGATAAAGTATGGAAGCGTTTTGGACGGTTAATACGGCTAGAATATTTTGTCCAAACTTTTTCTTCTGGGGTAGCTGGTTCACGTTCACCACGGCATACAGCGACGAAAAGTCTTTCTTCTTCTGTCTGAGGTGCACGCTTACCTGTATCAAGCTCATTAAAAGCTTGGCCGAGACGTTCTAGCAACTGAGCTTCTTTAATGGTGAAATCACCATGACGAGAAAAGCCACGTGGGTAATGTTTGTTATCAAAAAAACGATTAGTCGTGATGAAGCTATCTGCCATCTGACACACTCCTAACTTATTACAGTCAAACTCTATATGGCGCGGAGTATTAGACAGCATTGACAATCTGTAAAACAAAACATTTAAATCATCACGACAAAAATAATTGGAGATGCATGTGGACAGCGAGTTATTGAGAACTTTTTTAGAGGTCAGTAAAACTAGGCACTTTGGTCGAGCCGCAGAATCACTCTATTTAACGCAATCAGCGGTTAGCTTCCGTATTAGGCAATTAGAAACACAATTAGGTACAAGCCTATTTACGCGGCATAGAAATAATATCCGGTTAACAGCTGCAGGAGAAAGGCTTGTTCCATATGCTGAATCGTTAATGAATACCTGGCTGCAAGCTAAAAAAGAAATATCTCATGCCTCACAACACACAGAGCTTTCTATTGGTGCAACAGCTTCACTTTGGGAAGGTTATCTAACTGACTGGGTAGAAGAACTTTATAATCAACATGATGAACTGCGGCTCGAAGCTAGGGTTTCAACGCGCCAGTCTCTTGTTAAGCAACTACATTCTAGAGAATTAGACTTATTAATCGCAACTGAACCACCTAAAATGGATGAGTTTGAAAGTACAATCATCGGTACGATTGACTTACAACTCATGGCTTCCCAAAAAAATATTGCACTCACAAAATATAATTTTATAAGGCTTGAATGGGGTGCTGACTTCCATCCAAAAAATGAACCTTCATTAACTCAAGATGACACACCTGTTATGATCACTACCTCAGCCCATATTACCCGCCAATTACTTCCTGTATCGCTTTCAGCGGCATTTTTACCTGCTCATTGGGTATATCAATATCCGGGCTTAAAAACGCTCTCAGAAACCTCAATAAACAAACCTTTGTATGCAGTTTGGCTCCAGAAAAACGATCAGCAAGCTCTTATCAATCAATTGATTAAAACTCCAATAAAAAATGCACAGTTAAGTGAATAAAAAATAAGAAGGTGAGTAACGAATCCACTCACCTTCCTATGATCCCATAAACAAACTATAGATCTCTGCAAAATAATCTTAATTGATACTTCATTTTGTTTTTTAATAAGATATATCAATAACAGATAACTGACCAATATTCATACAGCAATACAATGATATTTTGCTTTTTCAGCAAGATAATTTTTGAGCTTAATAAAAATTAAACTACCAACTTTATATATACTCTCATTTTTCTAACTTAAATATTGAGCACAACAAAATATTATTCAACCTGTGAATACATTGAGAAGTATAAAGTCGTAAGTAACAACTCACTGATGATACGAAAAATAAATATAAGATGGTGAAAATAAAAAGTAGCTGGGAGAACGTAACATCACAGTGTATTTAAATAGTGAATACGATTAAGAGATACAAAACAGTGGGATAGTTAATGGGATAAAATAAATTGAAAATTAGCAGAAGGGAAAAATAACTTTATATTTATAGTCATACGAATAAAGAAAAACCCGATTAAACTAATCGGGTTATCAATAGATACTTCTTTTATTATTACTTAATTGGTAACTGGCAGGGGCGGAGAGACTCGAACTCCCAACACCCGGTTTTGGAGACCGGTGCTCTACCAATTGAACTACGCCCCTAAA
>NZ_JAMPOL010000020.1:0-69058 GCF_028480325.1 Providencia sp. PROV182
GAGCTATTGGGACATCTTCAAAATCGTCCGCACATTACTCGCACTCGTTGCAATAATATCAATCGCCCCCGTACGCAGCGCCCCCATGATAGCCATGGCCTTGGAGGATTCGGAAGCAATCGCTATTACACAAGGAATTTTCTTGAGTTCTTCTATGCTTAGGCCAATTACTCGGTCATTCATCACCGTATCAACATGTTGCCCTTGCGCATTAAAAAAATCATAACCCGCGATATCGCCAATCACCCCTTGATTCAAACTCGCATCAACAATTTCACGCGGTGTAAACCAGCCTAGTTTGACCATATAGCTATCTTCATTCATATCGCCAATACCAATTAAGGCAATATCCGCTTTACGGGCGCGATCTAAGGTTTCCTTAATGGTCCCATTTTTCATAAAAGATTGCTTTAATTCGTTATTTTCAACATAAGCAGGGGCGTATAGGGTTTCACTGGTTCCGCCAAATTTCTTCGCTAAGCGACGGCTGATATGGTCCGCATTGATAGAGTCGCCAGGCCGGTGTGTTCCGCCGATTCCGCAAATAAAACGGCAATCTTTTTCAGGAACGGCCCCGCCGCTATCGGCTACCACCGCGACATTTCGCCCCTGACCGACGGTGACTATCATATTGTCACGTAATGTTGTCGATAAATAATTAGCGACAAGTGTGCCAACTTGATAGCGTTGTTCTTCTTCATCGGGATGATCGAGGGCAATCAACGCACGGGAAATCGGAAAACGAGAAAGTAGCTGTTGCTCTAGCTGAGTGCTAAAAATAGGATGATAGCGAACATTGATCTCAACAATACCTTCTTCTTTTGCTCGCTTAAGTAAGCGCCCCACCTTAATTCGCGATATACCAAACTTATTGGCGATCTCTTCCTGAGTAATTTCATCGCGATAATAAGCTATCGCAATTTCAGTCAGTAGCTCGATTTCGGAAGATGTTTGTGATCTATCCATAAGATAGTGGTTTCCTCTTTATTGGTGTTAATCGCAACAAGGATGATAAGGTTTTAGTATAGCGTTTCTAGTGGCAATTAATAAGTGAGTTATAAAAGAGAATGGATATATAGCAATGGTTTTTGACTATATATCCACGAAAAGAGTTATATAAAACAATTATGCATTGGTTAATGCGCTCTGTTTTTCAACACTTTGCGCTAATTGGCATAATAATAAACAACAAGAAGTCGCGCCTGCATCTAATACGCCTCTTGAACGCTCACCAAGGCGGCTTGCACGGCCAATTTTAGCCACTAAATCTACCGTGGAATCACGGCCTGCAACTGCAGCGGCCTGCATCGCATCAAGCGCTTGTTTAAAGTGTTTTCCTGCTTTTGTTGCCTCTTCAAAGGCATTAACCGCAGGGATCAATGTATCCATTAGGCACTTGTCACCCACTGTTGCACTGCTGATGTCTTGCAGTTCGGATAGCCCATTTTTCAACATAGCAAGAAAATCTTGTTGCGATAACTCATTTTTCCCTGAAATGCTGTCTGACATTCCCATAAAGAAACTGCCATAAAGTGGCCCCATTGAACCGCCAATACCTTCCATCAAGGCATCAGAAATCTCTTCAAAGCCTTCACTGAGTGATAATTCACGGTCTGCGATTGCTTTAGCGCATAGATTAAAACCTTTTGCCATATTGATGCCATGGTCTCCATCCCCTATTGCTCCATCAATTTCGCTGAGGTATTCACGGTTAGAAACAATAATGTTCACTAAATCAAGGGTAATTTCCTTGCCGTTGCCCGTTGAAATAACTTGCATAGTTGTCTCCTTATTTGACCTGTGTTAGACCCAATGAATATGCAGGGACATCCATCAATGCTTTCAATTCATCATCCACTTTCATTAATGTCAGCGTTACCCCCATCATTTCTAATGACGTAAAATAGTTACCAACATAGTTACGAACAATACGCACGCCTTTTTCGCTGAGTTGTTTTTCAACCTCTGCATAATAGATATACAATTCCATTACGGGTGTGGCACCTAATCCTGAAACCAATACGACGACTTCATCACCTTGTTTTGCCTGCATATCATCTAAGATTGGCGTTAACATAGTTTGTGCCATTTGCGCTGCAGACTGGATTGGCATGATTTCAATGCCTGGCTCACCATGGTGGCCAATACCGAGCTCCATCATCCCATCTTCAATATGAAAATTTGGATGACCCACCGCTGGAATGGTACAAGACGTTAGCCCAACACCAATAGAATGGCAGTTATTAATCGCTTTTTGTGCCGCATTAATCACGCCGTCTAAATCATAGCCTTTACTTGCTGCGGCAGAACCCACTTTCCACATGAGTATTTCACCCGCGACACCACGGCGCTTTTCTTTCTCGCTCGCAGGGGCTGAAGCGACGTCATCGGTAGCAACCACGGTTTTAACTTTCATACCCGCTTTTTCAGCTTTTTTCATCGCCATTTTGACGTTCATGTTATCGCCTGCATAATTACCATATAAACAAGCAACGCCCGCCCCACTGTCTGCGGCTTTGAACGCATCTAAAAATGCCCCAGCGGTTGGCGAGGAGAAAATTTCACCAATTGCCACCGCATCTAACATGTTTTCGCCCACATAGCCTAAAAATGCAGGTTCATGGCCGGAGCCACCACCAGTAACAATGCCCACTTTCCCTTGTATTGGTGCTTTTGGGTATTTTAATACGCGCGCATTATCAGTCTGCGCAAAATATTCAGGGTGCGCTTTCAAATAGCCTTGAATGGCATCTTCAACAACAAGATCAGGTTCATTAATGATTCTATTCATAATTCCCTCATTTACTTATTTTCTGGTGTTAGCTGCATCTCTGCCGACTTTTCAAGTAATTCCGCCGGCACAGTAATAAATTTCATCAATATCGCACTAAATAAATAGAGCCCCGAGAAAATCCAAATCACGCCAAAAGCACCTACACTACTAATAAAGAGCCCAACTAATGCAGGACCGACAAAAGTGCTTAACCCTGCCCCTAAATTAAGGACTGACATTGCTGCACCTTTATTTTCAGGCGCTAAACTCGGCATGATGGCTGAAAGTGGTACGTATCCAGCGAGGCATGCACCAAATAAGCCAGCGGCTATCATCATCAGGGTATAATTGTGCCCAAAATAATAAGGCACGTAATAAAACATTAAGGTACAAACCATACAGCCGACACAACCAAACCAAATCACAATATTGCGCCAACCGATACGGTCACTGACAACGCCAAAGATCAGATTAAAAGCGATGTTTACTGTCCAAAGTGCTGCGTAGATATGTAACCATTCTGTGCGGGAAAAACCAAAGTCGGCAAGAAACATTGGCATGAAGATCACAAAACCATACGCTGCAGAGGTATTAATAGTACGAACAATGCCACCTAAACCAATTTTTGGGTTTTCAAACGCAATCGTGATCCCTTTAAACACATAGCTAAGTGAAACTTTTTCTTTCGGTGAGTCCGGTGTATCTCCCGCTTTGTTGCGGTTAAGCGCGATAGCAATAAATGCCCCGATAGTGACAAAAATTAGTCCACTCCATAACGTTGCCATTTCACCTAAAATTGGCAGCGCATAACTCGAATACATCACCCCTAAAACACCGAGTCCGCCACTATAAACAAACCAGAAGATCCCGACAGCAGAGCCCAATTTTTTAATTGGCGCCTCATAGGCCACCCAAACTAAGAAGCCGTAGGCAAACATTGGATAACCAAAACCACGCAACGCATAGGTTGGGATCATGATAGACAGGCTGTTACTCGGTAAACCAACAGATAAGAAAATAACCGAGCCAATCACAAACATCACAAAACCAAAAATCATCACACGACGAGCAGTATAAATTTCAGCCAACACACCGGATAACCACGCGGCGACAGCAGCAAAAAAACCATACACACTAAACAGTAATGAAGACTCTTCAATACTCATTCCACGGCTAATAATAAAAGGCGACAACCAGCCTTGTTCAAGCCCTTCCCCCATCATAAAGATCAGGACGCCAAAATAGCCAAGTAGTAACTTTGGTGAAAACCCCGTTACTTTAGACAGTTTATTGATTATCATATTGTTGACCTCAGTGCTTGTTCGCTGGGTTAGGACCTGAATAACAAGCCTTGGTAGGGTGACATTTATTCAGGTCCAATTTTTATCGTTATATTTTTAATTTCGTATTTTTTTCAACCCACTACAGCACTACAGGTTTGGGTCGAGAACCACTTTAATGTGCGGGTCACCTTTCGCCATCATCGAAAAACCTTCCGCAAATTTATCTAAAGGTAAGATATCCGTCACCACCCCTTTAGTTGGGAAATCACCATTACCAATGCCTTCAATCACTAACGGGTAGCAATATGGGCCAAGGTGAGAACCTAATAAATCCAGTTCTTTGCGGTCACTGATAATGCTCCAATCCACGGTCACAGGGTCTTTAAATACAGAAAACTCAACAAAAGTACCTAATTTACGGATCATCTTAAGACCTTGCTCTACCGATTTAGGGGCCCCAGTCGCTTCAATGTAAATGTCACAGCCATAACCTTCAGTCATCTCTTTGACAATTTTGTCTACATCATCACGTTTAGGGTTTAATACGATATCAGCACCAAATTCTTTTGCTAATTCAAGACGTTTATCAAATAAATCTAGAACGACTAACTTGCCTGCACCGGATTTTTTAATTGCTCCAATCATGCCTAGGCCTAATGTTCCCGCCCCCGAAAGCACGACGACATCACCCAATTTGACATTGGCACGCTGCACCGCATGTAAAGAACAGGCGTAAGGTTCAATTAAAATAGCGTCTTCAATTGGCATCTCAACAGGTACATGGTAGTTAATGGCCTCTTTGGTGAACTTCATATATTGCGCCATACCGCCGTTCACGTTGTTTTGGAAACCATACAAGTCATGCTTCTCACACATCCAGTATTCACCGCGTTTACAGAAACGGCATTCCCAGCAAGGTACGATTTGCTCAGAAATAACACGGTCACCTAATGCAAAACCTTCAACTTTTGAACCAAAGCCTACGACATGGCCAATAAATTCATGCCCTGGGATCATCGGTGCCTTGATATAAGCGGGCTGCTCTGCATCCCCCCAAAAGCTTGGCGCACCTTCAAAAGCCTTCACATCACCCGCGCAGATACCACAAGCTTCTACGCGAACCAAAATTTCTTCTTCACTAATTTTAGGGACATCGACAGTTTCTAAACGGTAGTCTTTTGGTGCATAAGCAACCACGGCTTTCATTTTTTCTGGAATGCTTTCGCTCATCGTTGCTTTTGAATCACAGTGTTCACACATAGTTCTATCCTCGGCGGTTTGTAAAATGAACATAAGTTCAATGAAGATACAAATTAACCATACCTTCTTTTCTTCATCCTTGCCCATAGTCAGATTGTCAAAGTGTGATTCAGTGCAAACATTCTTATAAAATCGCCTTAAAACGCCTGTTTTTTACATTTTTGGCAAAAAAAATTAAATTTGAAGCTGTAGATCACAGAATTCATCATCACAAAAATAAAAACATATGTTCACCTATTGATTATTTGTTCATAAGATCCTATTTTCTAAATAGTACATTTGATTGGTTAATGAACTTTTGTTCAACAATAAGGATCTCTATCATGCTATCTATTGCTATTGGTGCAGATGACGCTGCATTTGAAATGAAAGATTTGATTAAGGCTCACTTAGCAGAATTAAACATTGAAGTGACTGATTACTGCTTAAATACTGGGGTTGCAGATGAAATGTATCCTGATGTTGCCCACGCTGTTGCAACTGCAATCGTACAAGGTAAACACCAGCGCGGTATTTTAATTTGTGGTACCGGAATTGGTATGTCCATTGTTGCTAATAAAGTCACAGGCATTCGAGCAGCACTGTGCCATGACACATACTCCGCTGAACGAGCACAAAAAAGTAATGATGCACAAATTATTACCTTTGGTGCCCGTGTAATTGGCCCTGAACTGGCTAAAACCATTGTCGACACATGGCTGGCTTCCCATTATGAAGGGGGACGGTCAGCGCCGAAAGTGGCTCGAATCAGTGAGTATGAAAATGGGGAACGTTAGTTTTACTTTAGGCGCTTTTACTTTGGGAGCTTTGTAATGTCCACTCAACCACAAAATAAATTAGCCAATGCCATTCGATTTCTTTCAATAGATGCCGTACAGCAAGCCAACTCAGGCCACCCCGGCGCCCCAATGGGAATGGCTGATATTGCCGAAGTCCTATGGCGAGATTACTTACAGCACAACCCTGCTGACCCGAATTGGCCTAATCGTGACCGCTTCGTCTTATCAAACGGCCATGCATCGATGCTGCTCTATAGCTTGCTCCATTTAACGGGCTATGATTTATCTATCGATGATTTAAAACAGTTCCGCCAGCTCCATTCCAAAACACCGGGTCATCCTGAATTAGGCTATACTCCTGGCATTGAAACCACGACAGGCCCGCTGGGACAAGGCATCGCCAATGCGGTTGGTATGGCAATAGCAGAAAAAACCCTAGCAGCTACGTTTAATCGCTCTGGTTTCCCCGTTGTCGACCACTATACCTACACATTTTTAGGTGATGGCTGCTTAATGGAGGGGATCTCCCATGAGGTGTGTTCATTAGCAGGAACGCTAAAACTCAATAAACTCATTGCCTTTTATGATGATAACCGTATTTCTATTGATGGTAATACTCAAGGTTGGTTTACTGATAATACCGCAAAGCGTTTTGAAGCTTATGGCTGGCATGTTATTCGCCAAGTCGATGGACATTCTCGGCCTGCAATCAAAGCGGCCATTGAACAAGCTCGCCAACAAACCTCGAAACCAA
Source organism: Providencia sp. PROV182 (assembly GCF_028480325.1). Classification (NCBI taxonomy): domain Bacteria; kingdom Pseudomonadati; phylum Pseudomonadota; class Gammaproteobacteria; order Enterobacterales; family Morganellaceae; genus Providencia; species Providencia sp. PROV182. The sequence continues at coordinate 6,850 of NZ_JAMPOL010000020.1, forward strand.
CCCTCATTATTTGCAGAACCACTATTGGTTATGGGTCTCCCAATAAAGCCGGGACAGCCGATTCTCATGGTGCTCCATTAGGGCAAGACGAAATAGCGCTGACTCGTCAACAACTCGGCTGGGAATACCCTCCTTTTGTTATTCCTGATGAAATATACCAGCCTTGGAATGCCCTAGAACATGGTGCTGAACAGCAATTACGTTGGGAGCAAGCATTACGAGAATATGCCAAACAATACCCAGAACTTGCCGAGCAGCTAACGCAGCGATTATCCAATCAACTTCCTGAAGAATTTACAGATATCATTGATAACTTCATTCAACAATTAAATGAAAACCCTGCAACGATAGCTACACGTAAAGCGTCACAAAATACACTCAATATTATTGGCCCTGTTTTATCTGAATTAATCGGTGGTTCCGCAGACTTAGCCCCAAGCAACCTCACCTATTGGTCTGGGTCACTGCCAATTAATGAACAGCCTTCAGGCAACTATATTCACTATGGCGTCAGAGAGTTTGGTATGACCGCCATTGCTAATGGAATTGCATTACACGGCGGTTTTCGCCCTTACACAGCAACTTTTTTGATGTTCTCTGAATATGCGCAAAATGCCGTGAGAATGGCCGCATTAATGAAATTACCCCAAATACTCATTTATACTCACGATTCCATTGGATTAGGTGAAGATGGCCCAACGCACCAACCTGTTGAGCAACTTGTTTCACTACGTGCAACACCTAATTTGTCAGTCTGGCGCCCTTGTTGCCAAGTAGAAACAGCGGTGGCTTGGCAACAAGCTATCTTAGCGAAACATACGCCAACCGCCTTGATATTATCGCGGCAAAACCTAATACAATATTCGCGAACAACTGAACAACTCGCCAATATTGCATATGGTGGATATATTTTGCGCAGTAATAGTGAAAACCCTGAATTACTATTAATTGCCACAGGCTCTGAAGTCACATTAGCGGTTGAAGCTTGGAAACAACTGACTGAACAAGGGTTTAATGTGAATGTTATTTCGATGCCTTCAACAGATACCTTTGACCAACAACCCTTAGAGTACCAACAGCGCGTTTTACCCAATCACGTTCGGCACCGTATTGCTATCGAAGCCAGTATCAGTGATTACTGGCGTAAATATGTAGGAATTGATGGATTGGTCATGGGAATGAATAGCTTTGGGGAGTCAGCTCCTGCAAACCAATTATTTGAATATTTTGGTTTCACCGTAGAAAAGCTTATTACTATGTCGCTTTCATTATTAAAACCTAATGATTAATTGATATAGCAATAATTAATATCTGTTATCCTACTTTGTAATTTTCTATTACAAGCCAAATAACACCTATATTATTTGGCTTATTTTTTATTTAAATAAAATCATCAATAATAAATAAAGCGAGTCGCTACTAATACTCACTTTATTCATTATTAAATATCACTATTGGATACTGTAGCCACCATCAATAACCAAATTATGTCCGGTGATCATATCGGATGCATCACTGGCCAAAAATAATGCACATGCGGCAATTTCAGACGGTTCCGCAAAACGCCTTGCAGGAATTTTTTCTTTCATTTCATCACCTTTTTCACCTTCCCACGCTTTTTTGCCCAGTTCTGTCATCACAATAGTTGGTGAAATGGCGTTGGTTTGTATCCCTTTAGGGCTCCATTCAAGTGCTAATACTTGGGTTAAACCAATAATCGCTGCTTTACTCGCACAATAGGCGGCATGTTGGTCTAAGGCAATCACGCCTGCTTGTGATGCCATATTAATAATCTTCCCTTTTCCATTATTAATCATGATATTACCTGCAGCTTGGCAAACCAAAAAAGTCCCTTTTAAATTCACGTTCATGGTTAAATCCCAGTCTGACTCACTTAAATTTTCAGCGGGAGCAAGCGCTACAATTCCAGCACTATTGACGACAATATCTAATGTACCATAATGCTCAACAACCTGTTTTACCATCTGAGAAACCGCCTCAGAATTTGTTATATCACATTGAATACCAATTGAATTTTTTAATTTCTCCGCAATTTTCACTACTTTATCTGACTTATCAATTAAGGCAATTTTAGCCCCTTTTTCAACAAACAGTTGAGCAATCGCCAACCCAATGCCTGCAGCTCCCCCTGTAATTAAAGCGACCTTGCCATCAAGTGAAAAGTTGGTGTTATAGCCACTAAATTTTTTCATTTTAATTCCTTAATGTCATGATGTGATATTTAATATATAGATGAAATAAATATAGTGTTGCCTTAGAGAGACAACAAAATATTAAGTGCAGATTAGATTACTTGGTATTATTAATATAATATTATCACTAGTTAAACTCTATATTATTTATGTAAAAAAAAGAGATATCTCTCAAATTAAATACCATCCTAAATTCTGAATGCACATATGTTCAAAATAATAATTTGAATGAATATTTGTGCTTTATTTTCAACTGTACAAATCTTTCCTAGAACTCATCTACGTTGTCCTACTTCATTAGAAGTGTATTTTTTCTTCCCCTATAATTTTTCAATTAATTGGCGCATAATATTAGTTATATCTAAATTGATATTGAACAATATCAGCGCTGTATTATTGAGTAAGATATTGAATGAATATCATTTACACTAAATGCTGCGCACTTAATTTATAGGTCATTGATAATATGGAACAAAGCAACTTGCTATTACAACTTAGTAACATTGGCTATAGCATTGAGCAAAAAACAATTCTTGATAATGTGCAGATTAACTTACAGGCAGGCGACTTTAAACTGATTACGGGTCCTTCCGGCTGCGGTAAAAGTACCTTATTAAAAATAGTGGCCTCGTTAATTTCACCTACTCAAGGAACGATTAAGTTTCAAGGGAAAGATATCAATACCATCCTCCCAGAAACTTATCGTCAGCAGGTTTCTTACTGTACTCAAACGCCCACTTTATTTGGGCAAACTGTGTATGACAACCTCGTTTTTCCCTATCAAATTCGAAAGTTGCCATTTAATAAAGACAAAGTCATCAGTGATTTGCACCAATTTTCTCTACATGAATCTATTTTGGATAAAGGGATCAATGAACTCTCTGGAGGAGAAAAACAGCGTATTTCTCTTATTAGAAACTTACAATTTCTTCCGCAAGTCTTGCTATTAGATGAAATCACCAGTGCCCTTGATGAAGAAAACAAAATTATAGTGAATGAATTTATCCATCATTTAACGAGTGACAAAAAAATAGGCGTGCTATGGGTAACTCATGACCAAGATGAAATCGCTCATACCAATGAAGTTATCACCCTTCCTGTTCATCACAACGAATCATAGGATATCACTGTGCATCAACCAACTATTTCCAATGAATCCTTAACCTTTTCAATCCTGTTAGTCCTCGTGGCTATTTTTATTAGCCATAAAGAAAAACTATCCCTTGAAAAAGATATTATCTGGAGTACTTGCCGAGCGATTATTCAACTATTGATCGCTGGCTACATTCTAAAATATATTTTTAATGTTGATCACGAATTGCTCACGATTGCATTGGTAATGTTTATTTGTGTCAATGCTGCGTGGAACGCTAAGAAAAGAAGCAAATATATTGATAAAATTTATGTTACTGCATTAATTGCCATTACCTCTGGCACATTTCTTACATTGTTAATTCTGATATTAACCAATGCCATCGCATTTACGCCTATGCAGGTAATTCCTATTACTGGAATGATTGCGGGTAACGCCATGATTGCGGTAGGGTTATGCTTTAATAACCTTGGTCAACGGTTTTCAAGCCAGCAACAACAAATTCAAGAAATGCTTAGTTTAGGGGCAACGCCCAAAGTTGCTTCCGCTGCTATTATTCGTGACAGTATCCGAGCATCATTGATCCCAACGGTAGATTCTGCCAAAACAGTGGGAATTGTCAGCTTACCGGGCATGATGTCTGGGTTGATTTTCGCTGGAGTTGACCCATTACAAGCTGTTAAATACCAGATTATGGTGACTTTTATGTTGTTAGGTACAGCAAGCCTTTCAACCATACTGGCTGGGTATATGACCTATACAAAATTCTATAACCAACGCCACCAATTATTGGTTACAACTCTGAATAAACAATAACCTTCCGCCGCTTATTGGTCATCAACGATAAGTGGCACTTTCTTAATATCACTCTTTAACCACCCCCACAGGTAACACTTCAATTAATTGTGCTTTGCTATTTTCATTATCTATCAACTTAAAAATATGATTTAACATCGTTGGCACATCCTGTTTAACCATTTCGATGTCATTACCTAAAAGTGCAACAAAAGGATCCCAGTCAAAACAGCCTAAGTGGGGTTGCCGTGAACCGATATAGCCCTTTTTACCTAACCAATCAATAACCCCTTCTAATGAAATAGTTGAATTAATAAACAAACCGCATTTCACTATTTTCTGTGGATCATCATTATTCTGTTCAAAAAACTGTGAGAGTGCTCTTTCAGCTTTTTCGGGGGCATAACCACAAGCCAAAATATTTTCTTGTGGAACCGTGATACCTTTTTCATTATGCGCATCAATAAACCCACGAATACGTTCACGTGTATTGTGGTCATGTTCACGACCACCAATAAAAATTAAGGCTTCATTTATTGATGTTTGAGACTTATTTTTGCTTAAAATACGTTGGGTTAAATTTTTTGCGCCAAGATAGTTATTTGAAATAACCGAAGGCGCCAACGAGCCCGGTAAGTCTAAATTTAAGGTCGAAACCCCCGAAGCTTGGCAAATTTCAGTAATTTTATCTGGGTTCGTTGCCCCTGTTGAAATCAACCAATCAACCTGATAAGAAATCATTGCGCGTGCAGCTTCTATTTCTAACTTTGGGTCACGCCGCGTACAAGTAATAATAGGAAACAGTCCCCTTTCACGCGCCATTTCTTCAAAATGCTCGACAATCGAACCAAAATAGCGGTTGTCATACTTCGGAACCAACATACCAATTATTTTGGATTTATTACTGCGCAATAAGCTGGCTTGCTTGTTAACTGCATAATTTTGTTCTTCGGCGATGCGGATCACTTTTTCCGCAAGTTGTGCGCTAATTCGCCTTTTTTGCCAATTACCGTTGAGTATTGCACTCACTGCACTAGCTGAAACTCCAGCTAATTCGGCAAGGTCATAGATCGTTGTTTTCTTATTTTGTCTGATCTTTGTCACAGATTCTTATCTCCATTTTTTACTAGCTTGACACCAAAGTCGAAAAGTCGCAATACTGCTACATCGATTGAGCAAAATTGGAATTGATGATGTATGAGTTGATAAACTGCAAAATAAATACTATCAATCCATCGCATGTAGCCACCTATCCATCGTTGTGACTCATTGCTATTCCATTAATTTCAGACGCTTTTCATTCTTACATTTCGCTAAAATATCCGATTGGAGTAAATTATGGCTATTTCTATTGAGAACAAAGTCGCAGCAATTACCGGAGCTGCCTCAGGTATCGGGCTTGAATGCGCACGTACACTGATCAAGGCGGGTGCAAAAGTCGTTCTAATTGACCGTGCTGAAGAGCGATTAAACCAACTTGTTGAGGAACTAGGTGAAAATGCGATTCCATTAGTAGTCGATTTAATGAAGCCAGAACAAGTTGATGGAATGTTAGATGCCATCTTACAAAAAGCAGGCGGCTTAGATATTTTCCATGCTAATGCCGGTGCTTATATTGGCGGCCCTGTTGCTGAGGGTGACCCAGATGTATGGGATAAAGTTTTAAACTTAAACATTAATGCGGCCTTCCGTTGTGTTCGCGCAGTGCTACCTCATTTTATTGCCCAAAAATCAGGTGATGTATTATTCACCAGCTCAATTGCAGGTGTAGTCCCAGTGATCTGGGAGCCAATTTACACCGCATCAAAATTTGCTGTCCAAGCCTTCGTCCATTCAACTCGCCGCCAAGTTTCTGAACATGGTATCCGTGTTGGTGCGGTATTACCTGGCCCTGTAGTGACAGCCTTACTCGATGATTGGCCGAAAGAAAAAATGGAAGAAGCTCTGGCAAATGGTAGCTTAATGCAACCGATTGAAGTCGCTGAAGCCGTATTATTTATGCTAACTCGCCCACGCAATGTCACTATTCGTGACCTTGTTATTGTGCCAAACAGTGTTGATCTCTAACTTGTCACCTCGCAATTCATTGCAGTTAGCACCTTGGAGGGAAAATGAATAATTCACATGCACGATTAAAAGATAACGATAAAGTCGTTATTGGTATCGATGTTGGCACAGGCAGTGCACGCGCCGGGGTTTTTGATATGTCCGGCAATATGTTAGCATCTGCCAAACGCGATATTACGCTCTTCCGTGATAACGCCAATTTCGCTGAGCAATCAAGTAACGAAATTTGGGAAGCGGTTTGTTATTGTGTCAAGCAAGCGATAGCATCATCAACAGTAAAACCACAACAAGTTGCAGGTATTGGCTTTGATGCAACCTGCTCACTGGTTGTCATTGGTTCAGATAAACATCCTATTACGGTTAGCCCATCGAATGACCCTGAGCGCAATATTATTGTTTGGATGGATCACCGTGCAACAGAACAAGCTGAGCGCATTAATCAATTAAAGCACCCTGTTCTAAACTATGTTGGCGGTAAGATTTCGCCCGAAATGGAAACGCCTAAGATTTTATGGCTAAAAGAAAATTTACGTCAATCCTATGATAACGCATGGCAATTTTTTGATTTAGCCGATTTTTTAACTTGGAAATCAACTAACTCCTTAGCTCGCTCAACTTGCACAGTCACCTGTAAGTGGACATATCTTGCCCATGAAAAACGTTGGGATGCAGGCTACTTTCAACAGATTGGTCTATCTGAACTTGCCGATGAAAACTTCGCACGTATTGGTCAGCTTATTGTAGAACCAGGAACGCCTTGTGGTGAAGGCTTAACGGAAACCGCAGCCCAACAAATGGGATTACTAGCAGGGACACCTGTCGCTGCAGGCATGATAGATGCTCATGCAGGCGGTATTGGTACCGTTGGCGTAAATGGTGATGCAACCGCTAATATGGCATACGTATTTGGCACATCTTCATGCACGATGACAACGACTAAAGAACCCGTATTTATACCGGGTGTATGGGGTCCGTATTTCAGTGCAATGGTACCGGGCATGTGGCTAAATGAAGGAGGCCAAAGTGCGGCTGGTGCTGCAATTGACCAGTTACTTTCCTTACATCCCGCTTCAGTACAAGCAAAACTTACGGCAAAAGAGCAAGGTAAACCCTTGCCTGTGATGTTAGCGGATTTAGTATTAGAAAAATCATCGTCACCATCACAGTCTGTTGAACTAGCTGAAAAAATACATGTGGTTCCTGAATTTTTAGGGAATCGAGCACCTTTTGCTGACCCTCATGCCAGAGCTGTCATTGCTGGATTAACTATGAATAACAGCATGGAAAATTTACTTTCTTTCTATGTTGCTGGTCTGTGTGGAATTGGCTATGGATTACGACAAATCATTGAAGCACAAGCAAAATCTGGTGCTGCTATTGAAAATATTGTTGTTAGTGGCGGTGCAGGACAGCACCCGTTGATCCGCCAGCTACTTGCTGATGCTTGTGGCGTTCCTGTGATTTCAACACAAGCCAGTGAACCAGTATTGCTAGGTTCTGCTATCCTTGGTGCCGTTGCAGGGAAAGTCTGTGAAGATGTCTCGCAAGCTATGGACCAATTTAGTGCTATCGACTTAACCTACCAAACCAATGAAGCATATAAAAACCGCCATGATACAAGATTCGCCTCTTTCTTGCATTTGCAACAATGTGCTAGAGAATTAAAAGGTTAATCACGTTGATATGACACTCAAGTAATATTTGGACTAAAGAAAGCCGTAAACCGGCTTTCTTTAATAGAATTCGTTTTGCTTATCGAGCTTAATTTAATAGAAAAACCTGCGCTATAGCTCACTTTTAGAAGCAATATCTTGTCCATAACGAATCGACCATTTCCTTTGGTACCAAATCGTAATCTCCCTCGACCATTGGAATAGACAAGGAGACCTTCCCTTGTTTATCACTGTAAGCTTTCACAATGAATTTTTTATAGCCTTCTAGCCTTGCATTCTTAACTCGAAACACTTCGCCACATACATAACCTAAATCCCCTTTATCCGCAGTTTGGCGAATAAAATTATATTTCACATTTTTAAATGAAGCAGATTCTGGATAAGATAAATAGTCTTCAACGCTACTCTTAGCCATTTTCACAAGATCAGGTGTAGGGGTATAGTTCAATGTCACACCTAAGATAAAAGAGCCCCCAGTTAACAATAAAATTGTGAGCAACTTTATGATATTCATATTACTAAGCTCTCATTTATTCAATAACAAGCCAATTGACCAAAATGACCTAATAATTTCGCCCCAAAATATACTTAAGCAGTTATCTTCAGCCAATTGTAAATAAATAATAATTATTTTAATAACAACCAACCTTATCTATATAAGAATACCTTATTAGATAACTTGTTTTTCTAATTATTACCCCAGATAACTGCTACCAACAAAGCGAATAAGTACAATTAGATTGATATGGGCTATTCGTATTTATACTTTATTTTACACACCTAATGAGTAAGTATACCAGTATTAAACTAAGAATATAAATAGTACTCGAAACATTAACTGTTTCAATTTGTATTTTTTTAACTAAAATAGTTTCAATTACCCAAAAACAGAAACAATAATAAGCCTTAACTGTTTATCATAACTTAACAAAAATAAACAAAAATATGTAATAAAACAATTCAATTCAATAATAGTCATGTCTAAATGTTAATTAACCCACTTAATGAGTATTTTCACTCAATATAAGCGTAAAATAGAATTAATTAATAATAAATCCGTTATTTTCAATTAAAATTCATCTAGCTTATTTAGATATTATAAAAACAAAAAATACCTAAAATTCAATTCACTACGAAATAACATATTAATTTGCATCATCTCTTAGCTTAATTTTTAGCATATCGTTAACGAGTATCTTTATTTCAGGCTAAATTAGCAATTTTATAGTACCCGTTAAAATGCAACGCAACCTAATCAATTGATTAATAAAACAAAAATAACAAATAAATTGATTAAAACGACGTTAACCATATGATAAAAAATAGTTAAAACCATCAACCCACCTTAAGAAACATAAGAATATTTAACTATATGCATATTGTAATTTACCATTGAATGCCTCTATATCTCTTCTTTTACACAATTTTTGATATATCTGACCAATCAAAATTACAGAATATTCCTAGGATAATTGATGCATTTAACCAATACATAAAATTATCCGGCTAAATTTGACAAAATATTTTTTTTATCTCATGTAGCATTGCTTTCCAAAGAAAAAGGGTTAACCATGACAAATACTCAATTACTATTACTTGCAACTAATAACATCAGAAATAACGTAGATCTAAGCCACTCTCAGGAATCTTATGTATACCAGTTTTACTATGCTAACGTCGTAGGTCACTTCGACAGCATTCAAAATTTTCTTACTGTATTTAAACAGCAGACGAGCGCAATATTAGATACATCACAACAATTAGCAGAACAGCGGCAGCAGATATACTCAACAGTTGAGTATTATTTAGAAATAGCTGAAAAACGCTATATTGAAAGGAAAAAAATACTAGGCAATTAACTTAACATTACAGTTGGAAAGGCCTACAAACCAAATTAGGCCTTTTATCGAAAATTTCTCTGTTAAGTGTTTATTGCTCTTGTAGCTCTAATTCAGCAATTATAGGTAGGTGGTCGCTAACACTTGACCATTGAAACTCTTTACTATCCGTTGGAATTTCCATTTTTTTCACATCCCAAACTTGCCCTTTAAATGTAAAAATATGGTCGATGTCTATGGCTGGGTTTACCGCTGGCCAACTACGATAATCAACACCTTTAAGCTCAACTGGGGTCCACATATAACGAATTTCTTGGATAGGCTGTTCATTAGCTGTTGAATTGAAATCTCCCGCTAATATTTTTATTGAGGCCGCAATATTATCAAACCCCGTATCTGTATCCCCAATACTCGCATCTAAAATATGGCGCACTTGCCCAATGCGAATGGTTGGATCTTTCTGCCAATCCAGATGTGTTCCCATCACAATAATTGGTGCATCAAAACCTGGCTTTGATATTTGAGATATTAATACAACCCGTTGTTCTGCATCACCAGAAGGTAAATTAATTACTTTAGATTTATCAATTTTATATTTTGATAAAATTCCTACACCGTACTCTCCACCATCAAAATCTAATGCCTTACCAAAAGCAAAATCCATCTTATTGGCTTTAGCTATTTCTTCTAGCTGGTGAACTTTTTTACTGCGAGCGGTTTTATTATCAATTTCAGTTAAAACAATCACGTCAGCATCTATTTTCGCAATCGCCTTATTTAGCTCATCAAGATTACTGACATCTGGTGACAACTCATTTTTACCAATGTTATACGTTGCGACTTTAATGGTCGGCTTGTTCGAAGTGTAAACTTTATTCGGAGTTCCTCCATCCTGTACTTTCAGAATTTCGGAACCCGACATTGTTGCCATCGCACCACAAGAAACTAGAATTGTGGTGGAAATAACTGTTTTTAGTAATTTCATTGTTTTCCCCTGTTAATGACTAATACAACAGAATAGTGCAAGTATTTAATAAAATTCTCGCGGAGCTAACCCCCGTTAACTTGCAGTTTTCATACATTAACAGAGAATAAAAAAGATATAGTGACCCAGTCTACAATCTTATTTCGAGAGAAAAAAAAACATCTTTTTGACCGTCAAAATAGAGAGCTATCGCACTCCTATTCACTTAAGGATAAGCAATAAATTCAAGAAAACGAGATCAACATACGATAAATTATATTTCACGCACTTTGTCTTGCTTCAAATTTATATGGGAAAACAACCCCTTCTTTACGTTCAACAAAGTCACAATCGACATCTGCAAGCCATTTTTGTAGCCTTTTCGCTGTTTCTCGTGCCATTTTACTGTAATCAATTCGCACAGATGTCAGTGACGGATGGATATGATCACAATTTGAAGTACCTTCAACACAAGCAATTGCTAACATTTTTGGTATCTGAATTAAACGTCTTTGGCACTCAAAAATGACACCAAGTGCAATCATTTCATGACTGCAAATCACAGCTTCAAGCTCAGGTTGGCGGGTCAACATCTCACTAATTGCCTGACGACCAAAATCCATCGTTGCGACATACGGAGTTGTAATACTTTGATCTGCACTTTGGTTATACGCCAGCATCGCTCGGTTCCAGCCACTTAATTGCTGACTTTGCATTTTACTGTCCATTTGAGCACCAATATAACCTATCTTCTTATACCCTTTTTGTAACATATAGTTGGTTAAAAAATTAACCGCATCTCCAACGTTACTTTTTATGTTCAACGTGACTGGATGATTAGATTCCCCCGCAACACTGACTACAGGGATATCTAAATTCTTCAAATAATTCGAAACGCTTTCTGAGTTTATCGCCCCAAAAACAATCAAAGCTGCGGGGTTACTCTGCAATAATGTCGATAAAACCTCAGACTCTTTTTTTTGCTGGTAATCATGGCTACCAATAACAACTTGATAACTATTTTTGTTCAGTGCTTCTTGTAAAGATTGCAGAAAAACTGAACTGGCATTATCACGCAAAGACGGAATTAAAACAGCAACGGTACGGCTTTGGCCTGACGCTAAAATACCTGCTGCGGAATTAGGTATATAACCAAGTTCTTCAACAGCAGCATTAATTTTTTCACGTAACTTATCAGACACTAATTCGGGTGTACGCAAAGCCCTAGATACCGTCATGGACCCAACGCCTGCGAATTTTGCGACGTCCTGCAACGTGACTCGCCCTGTATTTTTTCTTTTTCGTATTTTTTGCATGTAATACTTTTACTTAGCCTAAACTGATTATTAACCCTAAGGTTATTGATCTTTGATGGTCAATTTTCATTCGAATCAAGCATGTTTTTTGCTTTTTCTCATGTTCTAGATTAAATGCGCTAAAAATAGCCAATATGGTTCTATTAAATCTAAAGAAACAGTCAATATCACCAGTCCTAGTTAACTTACCACAGGTTGAATTTGTTAATCAGCTGAGAAGTGTGTTCATTTCATATTTGCTCGCTATATTTTTTTAAAATGATAGCGCTATCACGAAAATGAAAGATTCAACTAGATAGCGCTACCATAGAACACTACTATTCATTCAACCATTACAAAGATAATAATTTCACTCTACCAGGAGCAACCCGATGCTAACGACATTACTGACCCCTAACGTCATTCAAGTCGTCGACAGTGCCAATAATTGGCAAGAAGCGATAAAAATCGCCTGTAATCCATTAATTAATAATAAGTTCATCGAGCCAAGATATATTGATGCAATAATTCAATCACACGAAAAAATCGGCCCTTACTATGTATTAGGCCCAGGTATTGCCATGCCGCATGCACGTCCAGAAGACGGAGTAAACCAATTATCTCTTGGGTTAACCGTTATCAAACAAGGTGTTGAATTTGGCTCCGATGGCAATGACCCAATCAAATTATTAATTGTACTAGCAGCCACTGATAGCAATAGCCATATTGGTGCTATCGCGAAACTCGCAGAACTATTTGATAATCAAGACGATGTAGATAACATCATGCAATCAGAAAACGTAGATGACATTCTAAAAATCATCGCTAAATACGAATAAGCTAAATATTAAGGTAAACATTATGAAAATTACTGTTGTTTGTGGAAATGGTTTAGGTACTAGTTTGATGATGGAAATGAGCATCAAAAATATCTTAAAAGATTTGCAAGTTAATGCAGATGTTGACCATGTTGATCTAGGCTCAGCAAAAGGCACTGTGAGTGATATCTTTGTTGGTACAAGCGATATTGCTGAACAATTAGTCGCTCAACAAGTTGGTGGCGAAATCGTTGCTCTCGAAAATATGATTGATAAAGTTGCAATGAAAGAACGTCTCACCATTGCTTTACAAAAACTCGGCGCGATGTAAGCGGAGGCACTATGTCATTTTTTCGTTTTCTGATGCAGGATGTTTTATCTGAACCAGCCATTCTTGTTGGTCTAATCGCACTTATTGGTTTGATCGCACAGAAAAAACCCGTCACTGAATGCATTAAAGGCACCATTAAAACCATAATGGGTTTTGTGATCTTAGGCGCTGGTGCTGGCTTAGTTGTCAGCTCTTTAGGTGATTTTTCCGCTATTTTCCAACATGCTTTTGGTATTAATGGTGTGGTACCAAATAACGAAGCTATTGTTTCTATTGCACAAAAAAGCTTCGGTCGTGAAATGGCAATGATTATGTTCTTTGCGATGCTAATCAATATCTTGATTGCTCGCTTAACACCATGGAAATTTATATTCCTCACTGGGCACCATACGTTATTCATGTCCATGATGATAGCAGTTATCTTAGCTACCGCTGGAATGGAAGGAACTCTATTAGTCACTGTTGGCTCACTGATTGTTGGCTTTTGTATGGTATTTTTCCCAGCAATTGCCCACCCTTACATGAAAAAAGTGACAGGTTCAGATGATGTTGCGATTGGGCATTTTTCAACGATTTCTTATGTCCTAGCAGGGTTCATTGGAAGCAAATTCGGTAATAAAGAACATTCAACAGAAGACATGAATGTCCCGAAAAGCTTACTATTTTTAAGAGATACACCTGTCGCTATCTCTTTCACCATGTTCATTATTTTTATCATTACATGCTTATTCGCAGGCGGTGATTTCGTTCGCGAAGTCAGTGGTGGTAAGAATTGGTTCATGTTCTCATTAATGCAATCCATTACATTTGCTGCAGGCGTATACATTATTCTGCAAGGTGTACGTATGGTTATTGCAGAAATCGTCCCTGCGTTTAAAGGTATCTCAGACAAATTAGTCCCTAATGCGAAGCCTGCTTTAGACTGCCCAGTGGTATTCCCATATGCACCAAACGCCGTATTAGTCGGATTTTTAAGTAGTTTCGCTGCCGGTGTTTTGGGAATGTTCGTTCTGTATGCATTAAATATGACGGTTATTATTCCAGGCGTTGTACCGCATTTCTTCGTAGGTGCTGCTGCCGGTGTTTTTGGTAATGCAACAGGCGGTCGTCGTGGAGCTATCTTGGGTGCATTTGCTCAAGGGCTGCTTATTACCTTCCTACCAGTATTCCTATTACCTGTTCTTGGGGATATTGGTATTGCTAATACTACATTCAGTGACGCTGACTTTGGCGCAATCGGAATTTTATTAGGCATTATCGTCCGCTAAAACAGAACTCCCCATGGCAAATTTGCTAGTGGGGAGTTTTTTTACAACGCCCCTACTTTCCCAACCAAGCACCATCCCTAAATAAGAATTCCTGTAATAAAATTAAATCATCAGGTGTTACGTGGATCATACCTTCACCAGGAACATCAATTTCTGCAATCATAAATAGAGCCAACGTGGTTAATGACGGCAATATGAGTATCAACCAATTTTTCCCTTTTGTCCCGCGTATATTGTAACCAATAAGAATATTTGAACAGATAGCAAAAAAGATCAGTAAAAACCAAGTTGCATTTGGAATTTGGTGTCGCCAACTTGCCATCGTTTTTTGTTGAGAAAGATAAAGGTCGCTAAATGCACTGAGTACAGAAGCCACAATAGGGTTTGGTGTTTGACTTGCTTCTTTTACCGCGATTTCCCATAATTGACTCTGCTTTTCCAAAGAAGTCATCCGCCATTGGTTATTTTCGTCACTGATACCTGACTTAAAAAACTCAATCCGAGCTTCCAAGTATTGTTGAATAAGCTGAGAGGCTTTTCCTCTATCATCAGTGCTCAATAACTGTGCTCTCTGATATGCCGTACCAATAGCAATAGCTTCATTTTCTTCTGTTTGCTGACGGTTGTTATAGCCATTAATCGAAATTGATAAAACAAACCCTATCAATAAACCCAATAAAGATAAAATCGCCCCTAAAATAATTTTAGCTTCATCATCCGTCGCTTCTTCGTGGGCTGATTTACGCTTAAAAATATATTTACCAACGTAGGCAGAAATAACTAACAAGATAAATGTGATAACAAATAAAAGAATGGAATCGATTGGAGAATCATTGATCAACTCAGAAATATTAAACATCGTATAAACTCATGAAATTTATTTCCTGATGATATAACACAACTGCAATGCAATTATCTAGACAGTACTATTTTTTTGCTAAATTTCAGATAATAACAACAATCAGGCATCATAATACGACATCCAATTAGCTAACAATAAAGCACAACCCCCCTAATACAGAATTCACTCACTATATTTACCTTAAGTTGATTATCAAAATATATTTTCATTACATTTTTTCGAAATAACCCCTAATTTTCATGATTAAATCAGGTGAGTTCTCATCCAATATATCAATATGGTGCCGTTTAAATAGTGCAGCACAGACACCCATACCGACTTTTAAAGTGCCATCAAACTGACCATTATAGATATGCTGACTACCGCACGAGGGGCTATTACTTTTGAGTACAACTAATCTCACATTCATTAATTGAATTTTTTCTAAAGCAATATACGCACCACGAATAAATTCTTGAGTGACATCGATATTATCGCTTCCGACCACACTAGCTCGCCCAGCGAGTACATCATCACCATTTCCCCCCATTATTTCTGCAGATGCTCTCGGTGTTGGTAACCCGCCAAAAACTTCAGGACAAATACTGATGGCCAGACCATCCTCATAGAGTTTTTTCAAAGGAGTATATAATTGATGCTTCCCATCATACCTTACACAATACCCTAACAAACAAGCGCTTACTGCAATCATAACTAATCCTATTAATAGACCTGACTTTTTAAGGTATTTTTCATGGTTATATTAGACAATAAGTTTACAAAATACTTCGCGCTAATAGTGCTCGTAGAACAAATAAAAACGCTTACAGCTTCATAGATCTGTAACTTGTGGCTGTTTACACCCATAACGCGGACTAAACTTATCTTAGTTTATTGACAATTAAAACGGAGACCTGTATTGTCCTTGTTTATAAATAGATGCTTAGGAAATTTAAATAAATGGCACACATTACTGTCAGTGTTGAATATGGTATCCATTGTCTACTTTGGTTTGTTGATAATCCCGAACGCTCTCTTAGCAGTAGAGAACTTGCAGAGCTACAAGGCATCTCTCCAAGTTTTCTAGCAAAAATTTTACCTCGGTTAGAAAAAGCAGGGATCGTGAGTTCGAATGAGGGAATTAGAGGTGGATATCGATTAGCATTACCCCCTGAAAAAATCACATTTCTATCTATAATTGATGCTATAGAAGGTTATAAACCGCTTTTCGAGTGCCAGGAAATACGACGCCGCTGTGCTGTTTTCGAAGAAAATGGTCTACCACAATGGGCCATTTCAGGTACCTGCTCCGTACATAAAGTCATTCTTCAAGCCGAAAATGCCATGAGAGATGTATTAGCTAACCAAACCCTCGCTGATGTGGCGCAGCGTCTATGTCAAATCGCCCCTAATAGTTTTTATAGAGATGTAAACTCATGGATGGATCAAAAAATTGAAGCTAGAACAGTGCGTTCGAGCAAAGGAGGTCGTGGTAAAACATAACATATAATCCGATAACCATAAATTATATCGTTTGTACCTAATTTTAATAACATCTTCACTGGTGCGGTTTTTTATTATTTAAAATTTGCAACTGAGCATTTAAAGTTAAACTCCAAAGGAATTCAATAATGACAGCTAAAATTGTTATTGCAGGATCTGGTTTTGCTGGCTTCTGGGCAGCTATTTCAGCAATGCGGGTAATTTCACAAGAAAATAAAGAAAATAGCATCAAAGTTATTTTAATTTCACCAAGACCGAATCTCACTATACGGCCGCGTTTATATGAAGCAAAGCTGGATAATATATCCCCTGATATTTCAAAGCAGCTAGCTGCCGTCGGTGTTGAATATATTGCAGGTGAAATCCAGAATATCGATACAGATGCAAAGTTATTAACCGTTAATTTAGCTAATGGCAACCAAACTACGTTAGTCTATGAGCGCTTTATTCTGGCAACTGGTAGCCAATTAAATGTACCTCCCGTTCCTGGATTTGATAGGTATGGCTTTGATGTTGATTCATTAGAAACTGCACATCGTCTTGAAACACATTTACAAACACTAAAGAACAAACCGGAAACTTTAGCTAGAAACACCGTTGTTGTCGTCGGTGGAGGATTAACAGGCTTAGAAAGTGCTGCTGAAATGCCAGCCCGACTAAAAGCAATTCTTGGTGAAACAACAGAGGGCCGAGTATTTATAATTGACTCAGAATCCACTGTGGGAGCAGGAATGGGAGCCGAAATTTCACCTGTAATTCAACAAGCTCTAACTGAATGCGGCGTTGAATTGCGTGCAGGATTACGCGTCAAAGCAATAAGTCATGATGAAGTTACTCTGTCAAATGGTGAATACATAGAGTCAAATACTGTCGTATTGGCGACAGGAGTAAAAGCGAGTTTTCTAACAGAACAGATTCGTGGTGAACGTGACGCTAGTAATAGGATTATCTCGGATAATTATTTACACGCACAAGCTGTCTCAAATGTTTTTGTAGCAGGAGATACTGTCAAAGCTCCCACAGATAATCAAGGAAATCATAATTTAATGACTTGCCAACATGCTCTAAGCTTAGGCCGTGTTGCAGGGTATAATGCAGCAGCTGAGCTATTAGGTCTTCCATTACACCCTTATAGTCAACTTAAATATGTAACTTGCCTTGATTTAGGGGCTTGGGGTGCTCTTTATACCGAAGGTTGGCATAGGAAAATACATCATATTAAACAGGAAGGAAAAAAGATAAAGCAAGAAATTAATACCAAGTGGATATATCCACCTGAGTTAGAAAAAAATGAGTTATTTGCTATCGCTGCTCCGGATTATGTCATCGTTCCTTGAGATAAAGATAAAAATTAATATATTCAAATAAATCAGAGTAACCACATAAAAATACAATGAGTATGATTTGTATTGCTTTGTATCGTTTATTTTTTAATACTAATACATAACTAAATATTAATAAGGTTTCAATATGCATATTAAAAAAGTTATATTTGCCTTTTCATTAATTACTTTTGGGGCTGTATCTCAGGCCCAAGTTATTAATAATAATAATCCTTTAAAATATAGGCATTTTAAAACAGATTATACTACTATGCTCGAACTAGCGAATAAAGAACGCTTACCTTGGAGAGTCTTCTATGAAAGTCCTAGCGAGGGCGCCAATGCCGAATGGTTTGATGCCGTAAAGCAGGGAGATTTAGATAAAGTAAAACAGATGGTTACTGAGGGGCAAGATATAGAAGCCAAAGACACTGGTAGCTTAGACCAAACGGCTCTTGGATGGGCGGCCTTTATTGGCGATGAAGCAATGGTTGATTATCTTATCTCGCAGAATGCTAATCTTTGGGCAACCGATACAGGTGACGTATATAACGTACTAAAATCCGCGGTACTCGGTAATAATGTCAATGTTGTAAAAAAAATCCATCATCTAATGAAAAATGAAGTTGATTTGAATAATCAACAAATTGAAAGTGATGGTGAGACATTAGTCATGATAGCCGCGAGTAATAATAGAATGGAAACGGTTAAATATTTATTATCGCAAGGAGCAGATATTAACCGGAGCACAACGACTGATGATGTAACCATGTTTTCTTATGACCAAAGTGCATTAACTTATGCATGTAAGAATAATCTTCCAGAAATGCAAAAATTCCTTATTGATAATGGAGCTCTAAATCATCGTACTGGTAAACCATCTTGTGATTGATTTATAGAAATATAGGGTAATAACAGAAAATTTTGCGTCAATCATGTAAAAATTATTTTCAGTAGCTCAAGAAAAGTATGTATTGTTAACATTCCTATGCATTTAAGTGAATATTCTAAAAAAGATATTGTATCACTTAGCATAATAAAAAGAGAGTATTGAGCGTACCCTTCCATAAATTGAATGGCCTGATTCCGGTTCAATATCGAAATCAGGCCTTATAACCCGTTGACTAAAAGTGCATAACCTTATGTGGTCACCTCAAGCTTAATAGAACGAGTTTTAACTGTGGTAATTCTTTTAAATTAATATTACTGGCTATTACGCATATCCATAATCATTTTACCATCGTAATCTGCACCAACAACAATATTAGGTACCTCACCTTTATATTTATGAGCTTTAATCTGCTCAATCTCTAACTGTTTCCAATTGATCATTTCACGGGTAATAGTACGTTGTAATATCGCATTCGCTTCAGCTTCTTTCTGAGCAGCATACAATTTTGCATCTGCTTCTTGGCGCATCGCAAATGAACTTGCTTGTGCGTTACGTTCTCTGGCGATGGCTTGTTGTTCAGCAGACTCTCTTTCCGCTTCAGCAATAACAACCTTTTTCTGAGCTAATTCACGCTCTTTTTCTGCCTCTGCTTTTGCTTGGTTGATTTGCTCTTGGCGCATTTTGGTATTAACCACTTGCTCCTGTACAACCTCAGGCAAAGTAATATCTTGGATCATGATTTCTTTTATTGTATAGCCATAAGGGGAAGCATACCCTTGAATAGCATCACGAATAGATTCTTGTAATTTTCTTTGTGTATCTGCAGTATAAAGATCTTGTGCATTAGCAACATCTTTACCAAATTCTAAAATCGTTGAGATCAGCTTTTGGCGTACATATTTATCTAAAGCTTCGCTTTCTGTACCACCATTAATACGTAATACAGGAGCTTTCGCACCATCAAACTGAAGCATTACCGTAATATCAACAATAGATTTTAATTTATCTTGCGAAGGTACTCTTAGCTCTTTTAGTGATACTCGAATATCTTTTGTTGAGTACGTATCAAATGTTGTAAACGGATTAATTGGAAAATGTAAACCTGCATCATAAGCAACTGGGTCGACTTTTCCTAAAAATGTCCCCACCTTAACCGAGCCATCTTGTACAATAGTATATGAATTGATCCCTACGAGACCAATAACTAGAAGTAATGCAGCACCGACAACCAATTTAATCATTGATTTAAATTGCATGAGTTAATCCCTATCAAATTAATAATTATAATAAAGCGCCTTATTGTCACCACTTATTTTCTAACTACAAGTCTAATAATCCTAAATTTAAAAGCACTAAATCTGCTGTTTCTATTTTGGTAAAAATGAATCGCTGAGCCATTACAGATAATTTTGTTATAAACCTAGTTTTATCCTTTTAAATTATTAGTGCTTATTTTCAATCATAAAACACAGGTATGATTATTTATAATCACTCTCTCGATCAGTTTAAATAACATCCACTCCATCAAAAAGCCAAATTATCATTATTTTAAGCCAAGTTAGTGATGAAAGTTAGAGTATAATTTCAATTAATGGTAAATGGAATTATTGCGATCTTGATCACTGTTGTTTTTAATTGATTAAATATAATCATAATGACTAAAATAAATCATGGCGGAGAAAACCATGCAAATAAAAAAATCGATTGAACGTATACCTGGTGGCATGATGGTTGTGCCATTAGTACTCGGTGCCCTAATCAACACCTTTGCTCCTCAAGCCCTCGAAATCGGTGGCTTTACAACATCACTGTTTAAAAATGGTGCCCCTGCTCTTATTGGTGCATTCTTGCTTTGTATGGGTGCAGGAATTAGTTTTAAAGCGGCGCCACAAGCTTTATTACAAGGAGGTACAATTACCTTAACAAAACTAGTCGTTGCGATTGCTCTTGGTCTAGGCGTCGATTATCTCTTTGGAATGGAAGGGATTTTTGGTTTAACTGGTGTTGCAATTATTGCAGCAATGAGCAATTCAAATGGTGGCTTATATGCCGCTTTAGTTGGGGAGTTTGGTAATAAACGAGACGTTGGTGCTATCTCAATTTTATCTCTTAATGATGGGCCTTTCTTTACCATGATTGCGCTAGGCGCAGCTGGTATGGCAAATATCCCTTTAATGGCATTAGTTGCAGTTCTTGTTCCGTTAATTGTTGGCATGATCTTAGGAAATCTAGACCCACATATGCGCGATTTTCTAACAAAAGGTGGGCCAATATTAATTCCTTTCTTCGCTTTTGCACTAGGCGCAGGGATCAACTTAGAAATGCTATTACAAGGTGGACTCGCAGGTATCTTGCTCGGTGTGCTGACTACGTTTGTTGGCGGCTGGTTTAATATTCGAGCAGACCGTCTAGTAGGAGGCTCAGGTATCGCAGGCGCTGCTGCCTCAAGTACCGCAGGAAATGCTGTAGCAACACCACTCGCTATCGCACAAGCCGACCCATCCTTAGAGGCTATCGCGCTTTCTGCTGCTCCTTTGATTGCTGCATCCGTGATCACCACCGCTATTCTAACCCCTATCCTGACCTCTTGGGTTGCTAAACGCCAACAAGCAAGACAACCCCAACAAACTGAAGAGTAAGGAGTTATTTATGAAACTATTAGTTATTGCGGATGACTTTACAGGGGCAAATGATACCGGTGTTCAATTTGCTAAAAAGCATGCGCGCACAGAGATACTTCTTGATAATACACAAAAACATTCTTGGTTTGCTGATGTCGTTGTGCTTAATACAGAAAGTCGTGCATTAAATGCACAAGTTGCTTCAGAAAACCTACGAAATAGCCTGAAACCTTTTTTATCTCAGAAGGATAAACCTGTCATTTATAAAAAAATTGACTCAACATTTCGCGGTAATATCGGGGCAGAAATAGAGACAATTATGTCAGAAACAGGCTTAAAACTTGCTATTGTTGCCGCAGCTATTCCTGCGGCAGGACGTGTAACGTTAAATGGTGAATGTCTCGTTCATGGAAAAGCACTTATTGAAACTGAATTTGCTTCTGACCCTAAAACACCAATAGTTTCATCACGTATCCAAACTATTCTCCATCAGCAGACTACCCTGCCCGTTATTGAAGTGAATCTAGACCAAATACGTTCAGGGCGATTCGCAACATGGTTACAAGCACAAGCGCCAACGCAAGGCAGTATCATCGTCACGGACGCTGAAAATGATGAAGATTTAGCACTAATTGCTGAAGCCGTATTTTCAATAGATCAACCTTGCCTACTCGTTGGAGCTGCGGGCTTTGCAAATGCATTGCCTGAGAATATTTTCATGGATAAAAAGCAAGGGCTACCGTTATTTATTGTCGCTGGCTCAATGAGCAGCGCAACAATTGAACAGGTAAACTATGCACAAACACATTGTGATGCCAGTGTCATTGATGTTGATGTCACACAAGTACTTGCAGCCACTACACAAGATAACTACATGGCTGCGCTCATCAAAGAAATTAGTCAAACATTAAACCAACAAAAACACACCATCATACGAACCAGCCGAGATGTGCAAGATAGGCATCATATTGATGACCTATGCAATACCTACGGTATGACTCGTAATGAATTGGGGAAAAATATCAGCGACTTTATTAGTTTGCTGACCTTAAATACGCTGTCTGTTGCCAGCATCGGGGGACTTTTTTTAACAGGTGGAGATATTGCGATTGCGGTTGCCAATACTTTGGGAGCAAAAGGTTATCGAATTCAATCTGAGGTGCTGCCATGTATACCTTGCGGCACTTTTATTGACAGTGAAATTGATGACTTACCCGTGATCACCAAAGCGGGAGGGTTTGGTCAAATAACCACTTTATGCGAAGCCATCAAATATATTGAGGAAATTTATTGTGAAAAATAATGTTGTTGCTATTACCATGGGAGATCCTGCAGGTATTGGCCCAGAAATTATCGTCAAATCCCTTGCAGAAGGTGAACTGGCAGGAGCCTCTGCCGTTGTTATCGGTTGTGCATCAACAATGCAGCGATTAATTAAATCAGGGGTAGTTCCTCAGATAAAAATCAATGTGATACAAAATATCAAAGAAGCTCAATTTTCAGCGGATACCATCAATATTATTGATGAACCCCTAGCCGACCCTAGCGCACTTATTGCGGGGAAGGTCCAAGCTCAAGCTGGTGACTTAGCATTTCGTTGTATTAAACGTGCGACTGAACTAGCTCTCGCAGGTGAAGTGAAAGCGATTGCCACTGCACCTTTAAATAAAGAAGCATTGCACCTTGCCGGGCACAACTACCCAGGTCACACTGAACTACTTGCCCAGCTAACCAATACCAAAGATTATGCCATGGTGCTTTATACCGAAAAATTAAAAGTCATCCATGTCACAACACATATTGCATTGCGTAAATTTTTAGATACATTAAATAGCGAGCGTATCATAACCGTGTCTCGTATCGCATCAGACTTTTTAAAACGTGTTGGCTATGAAAAACCACGTATTGCGATCGCAGGCGTTAATCCTCATGCTGGGGAAAATGGTTTATTTGGTGATGAAGAAATCGTATATTTACAACCAGCTATAGAACAGGTAAGGTCTGAAGGTATTAATATTTATGGCCCTTGTCCTCCAGATACTGTATTTTTACAAGCCTATCAAGGGCAATATGATATGGTTGTTGCCATGTATCACGACCAGGGTCATATTCCTTTGAAATTATTAGGTTTTTATGATGGTGTTAATATCACTGCGGGCCTTCCGTTCTTGCGCACTTCAGCCGATCACGGAACCGCATTTGATATTGCTTGGACGGGTAAAGCAAATCCTGAAAGTATGGCCATCTCACTTAAACTTGCGATGAATGTAGTATAACTAATGAGCACAATGGATAGATTAGATTTAATACTTGAGTATCTTAAACAGCATAACCTCGTCACTGTTGAAGAACTAGTACAAGCATTATCCGTGTCAGCGGCCACTATCCGGCGTGATCTCATTAAACTTGATGAAACTGGGGTTATCTCTCGCACGCATGGCGGTGTAACCCTAAACCGTTTCATTCCTGTTCAGCCCACTACGTCCGAAAAAAACCAGCGTAATCTAAGAGAGAAACGGGCTATTGCGAAAGCGGCAGCCCGTTTAATTGAACCAGGTAGCACGGTTCTACTTGATGCAGGAACAACCATGCTTGAGCTAGCGCGAGAGCTCACTCATATGCCCCTGCGTGTTATCACCTCTGACCTCCATATTGCCCTTTTTCTTTCTGAATTCAAACAAATTGAAGTCACAATTGTTGGTGGAAGAATTGACGATAGTAGCCAATCTTGTATTGGTGAGCATGGGCGTGTTTTATTACGTAGCATTTATCCTGATATCGCATTCATTAGTTGTAACTCTTGGAGTTTAGAAAAAGGAATTACAACACCAACAGAAGAAAAAGCAGGTCTAAAACGTGACCTAATAACAAATGCTACACGCTCTGTTATGCTTGCTGATAGTAGTAAATACGGTAAATGGTCATTATTTCGTGTCGCTCAAATAGACGAATTGACAGATATTATTACAGATAACCAACTTCCACTCGATATTCAGCAAAAATTTATAGATTCTTGTCGTACTAATCTAATATTGGTTTCCACAAATGCCACTTAATGCTATTGAACTTGATTTCTTTATAAAATAAAGTAGCTCAACCTTCCAACCAAACCGCACCAAACATTACATTTCATCTGACAACAAAATATGTAAGGAACCCCCATGAGCGAACTGAGATTAGCTTATAACAATTTATCACCTGAAGCGTATAAAGGGCTTATTGAATGCAAAAATGCATTGGATAAAAGCGGGTTAGGTAAAGAACTAATAGAGCTTGTTTATTTAAGAGTTTCACAAATCAATGGCTGTGCATTTTGCCTAGATATGCATGCAAGCTCATTACGTTCAAATGGTGTCAGTAACAAAAAAATAGACACACTCGCTGGCTGGCAGGTTAGTCATCATTTTAATTCATTAGAGCGCGCTGCATTAGCTTGGACCGAAGCTGTCGTTAATATAGCTACCAGTGGTACATCAGATGCTCTCTTTAATGAATTAAAACACCATTTTTCTGATGAACAAATTTCTGATTTAACTATCGCTATTGGTTTAATGAGTGCCTTTAACCGTATAGCAATAGCACTGAGACAATAGTAAAAATTTGTATAAAAAAAAAGCTTGCTACCTTTATGGCAGCAAGCTTGTAAATTCTACTTTTAACACTATTTTTCTTCATCACGTAATGTTAAAACTTCATACCCATCTTTAGTAACTAATACCGTATGTTCAGATTGAGCAGATAATTTTTTATCTCTTGTTACGACCGTCCAACCATCTTTCTTTGTTTTAATTTTCATCCCACCCTGGTTAATCATTGGCTCTATCGTAAATGTCATTCCTTCTTTTAATTCAACCCCTTTCCCTCGTACGCCGTAATGAAGAACTTGCGGATCTTCATGCATTTCACGGCCAATACCATGCCCACAATATTCGCGTACGACACTGTAACCTTTAGATTCCGCATAATGTTGAATAGCGGAACCAATATCACCCAATGTCGCACCCGGTTTAACTTGTTTTATTCCTTCCCACATAGCAGCATAAGTATCTTTAACTAATTTACGTGCTAGTGGTGAAGCTTCTGGCATTACATACATTTTACTTGAATCAGCGATAAAGCCATTTTTCTCTAGCGTAATATCAACGTTAATGATGTCTTTTGCTTTTAAAATTTCATCTGTTTTTGGAACACCATGACAAACGACTTCATTCAACGATGTATTCAAAACATATTGGTAGCCATATTGCCCTTTACTAGCAGGCCTTGCTTGTAATTCATTAACGATATAGCTTTCAACTTTATCATTAATCTCCATTGTGGAAATACCCGGTACAATAAATGAATCCAACATCTTAAAAACGCTAGCCAAAAGTCGTCCAGACTCACGCATCAGTTCAATTTCTTCTGCTGTTTTAATTGTAATATTATTCATGAACTTTTCCTTTTAATTCAATTGACTCTTTTTCTAACATTTCATTGACTAACATAGTAAATGTCTTATTCGGGTTTAGTTCAGCTTGCATACCAATTTTAATCCAAAACTCTGCCTGTGAATTAATCGAACGGGACATAACCTGGCTCGCATGGCGCAGATAATCATGCAATTCATCTGAAATTTTTACGATACCCAAAGCAACCTCAACAATATGATGTGTATACAAATCATGTATAGATCATATAACAGGAAGATGATGATTCAAAGCATTCACGTTTTGTATAGCACAAAGCGCATGAAAAACAGCCCATAAATACTACTTTAAGTTGATTAAGTTGATTAAGTTGATTCCGCCGTCAAAGTATTTGAATCGTTGATCCGCTATCATAAATTCCGAAGAATGTAATGATTATACGTAAATTAGCATTATTTTGATTAACTCGGCCATGTGCTGGTTTAACTGCCGTACTATTAATAAACTAATGATCCGATTACAACATGAGCTCAATAAATAAAAGCTGGAGAAAAACATGTATAATAAAATTTTAGTTCCTATTGATATAACAGAAAAAAGCTTAGCACATTTAGTTATGGCCCATATTCAATACCTTGCTGAATATGAAAAAGCACATATTCATTTTTTGGCAATTATTCCTACTGTTCCTTTCTATACCACAATGGGATTTGGTTTTGCTGAAAAAGCGGATAGTGAACAAGAAAACGTCACGAAGCAGCTCGCTGAAATAATTAAAGAATTTAATATTCCAAATGATAAATACAGTGCTCAAGTTTTAATGGGGACACCAAGAGATGAAATCTTACGTGTTGCAGAGGAAATTTCTGCTGATTTAATCGTTATCGGGTCAAGGCGCCCAGGTATGTCCA
Source organism: Providencia sp. PROV182 (assembly GCF_028480325.1). NCBI lineage: Bacteria > Pseudomonadati > Pseudomonadota > Gammaproteobacteria > Enterobacterales > Morganellaceae > Providencia > Providencia sp. PROV182. The sequence continues at coordinate 33,704 of NZ_JAMPOL010000020.1, forward strand.
CATACTTTTTAGGTTCAACAGCATCAATGGTTATTCAAAATTCAAAAATTTCTGTTTTGACTGTCCGATAGCCGCTATTAATTATAGTAATCTAGGTAGCCTATTATTGGGTTACCTTGTTTTTTCGTGTTAATCTTACATACATGGATTATTCACTCGACTAAGCTATCTATCTATTGCAGATTTATTTTTCACTCAAGGAATGTAATGAAAAAACACTTACTCTGGATCAGTATTAGTATCAATATAATTTTAGCTATCGCTTTAATTACAGTTATCTACTCGTTTTTACATATGAAAAATCAGGTGATGACTATAGTTGAGCAAGCAAAGTCAGGAAAGTATATCGAGCAAGTACAACAGCATACGAAACAACTTATTCCAAATTCTCTTAATGAACTAAAAATCTTAGAAACGGATGGCGACTCGTGTGACCAGTTTTATCAAAAAGTCGATGGAGTTATTGAATACTTACATAATAATCCAGAGATTATTGGAGCACAAACCTACACCGAACAATTATCTTCAGTAAAAATGGCCATTGATAAAACTCCGACTGTTTTAAAAAACAAAGCTTGTAAGAGTGGCGTTTCAAGTATTAATTATATCATTGATGCACTACAACCGGATGAGCCATAATTGGCTCATTTATTAACAACATTAGAATGCTCAACATCCAACCAGCTGATAAACTGGGCTAAATATTTCAAAAATTCCTCATCAGCAAAAGGCTCTATACTTTGACGTAAAAAATAATTTATTTCATTTTGTCGTTCTGGATAATATTGAACGAATTTTTGTATATATTCAAATAATGTTTCTGGCCAGTCACTATCATTTTTCCAACGTAATATATTAGTGGAACGAATGAGCTTTCTCGATGCCGCCCGATATAATAACTTTAGCTCAGAGTCATCATGACAATGATTAATTTGGTCGATATAACCATTCAATACATTAACAAAATCGCCATTAACTGCTTCTGCTATTTCTCGCGAAGGAACAAATTGGCTAAAATGTGTTGCTAAGTCATCTCCATAAATGCAACGGCAATGATGCTTAATCCAATATCCCCAACTATATAGATTAACCTCACTCATCACATCCGTAAGAATACCAATATCAAAATCAATTTTGCTTACCTCAATGTGATTAACTGTTAATTGAACTTGTATTTCATTCAATCTGGTTGTTTCTAATTGAGTAAGGGCACCACATAATACAATGCATAGATCCAAATCTGATTGCTGTGGCTTCGCACAGCCTTTTGCAACACTACCATACACATAAATGCTATGGAGCTTGTCTTTTAATATGCAACTCAGCCAATAAATAGATTCTGTTATTATTGACTGAAATTCTGGTTGAAACGGCCTCTCTTCAGGAACAGAAATATACTTATAATCTTTTAACTTCATAACCACCTAACTCTCAAAAATAAGTGTTTCTGTTTGTACTAACCATTCATAGTAGCCAATAACCTCGCGACCATTTAACCAACGAGACAACATATCTAATATTAACATTACACTGACTTCTTGTTTTTCTTTCTGTGAATGATTATTTGGTAAATAATGAATTCTCTGCGCATAACACATATCTGGTGTTGATAGAGCAACGTTTAAATATTGCTCATTATATTCGCCAACCACTAAACCAATAGATAGAGGATGATTAATTGCTATATTTTGAGCTCTTTGCGCTAAAATTTTCAATGTTTGTTCCACGTCAGATGGCAAAATTTGACTGGAAGAAATAGCGATCCCCGCTGAATCTAATGTCCAACTTAACAGCCCTGCGCTAAATTGTTCACTGACTATTATTTGTAATTTCCTTTCTCTTAGGGATTTGCCAATTTTTTGCGCTAAACCTTCTGTCCCTTCAAATATCAAGTTGTCCCCTACTCCTTGCTTCACTAATTGCCAATCTCTTTCCATCAATTCTTTTTGTGACGCAGGTCCCGTTAGCTTTAATTCAATAATAGGCATTGAAGAACGATAGCCTAAAACACAGTTTTCAGGTAAAGGTAAGCTATCAAATTGCTTCGCAAGACTACTTTCACTACGGCCAAAACTGGTTAGGCGTAAACAAACTGGTGGCTCTGGCAATGTAAAATGTGCTCGTAACCTTGGCAAAATTTGCTCATTCACCATAACCTTAAATTCAGAAGGAACACCAGGAGTAAAAAAAATCAGACAATCATTCAAGACTAAAGAAAAGCCACAAGCCGTTCCTACAGGGTTATCAATTAATTCAGCATTTTCAGGGAGTAGTGCTTGTTTACGATTCGTTTCAGGCATAACCCGCCCTCTGGCAATAAAATAACGCTCCATGACTTCAACCCACTGAGAATGTTCAACTAATGGAACTCCCGCAGCTTTAGCCGCCGCCAAGGCGCTTAAATCATCACTTGTTGGCCCAAGCCCGCCGTTAACAATGAGAATATCTGCAGATAAACTACGCTCAAGGAAAGTAGCGACTAAACAATCTAAATTATCACCAACCGTTATTCTGCTACTCAAAGGAAGACCTTGTTGAAAAAAACAGTCTGCCAACCAAGCGGCATTTGTATCAATTATTTGTCCGTGTAAAACCTCATCGCCGGTACTCAACATTTCAACAACTAACATCTATGACTCCCTGATTATATAAATCACATTAACTGACTAAATTACCTTATTATCAAGATGACTAACATCAATTTTTATTCACCTGAGTTCCCCTTTTAAAATATCCAGAACTCATTAAAAATAAATGGTTTAGGATAATTCTCACCCTATATGGTCATAAAAAGGCTATAGTTTTATATGCAATTGAATCCATTATTTTTTCACAGCAATAATAGAGGCTACATGTTCAAACTAAAACCAATTAGATCTGTTGCATTATTTTCTTTAGTTTTATTAGTTTCTGGGTGCCAACTTGGAGGATCTCCAAATTCTAATTCAAACTCAGATTCAAAATTTGGAGATTTAAGTGAATTAAAAAGAATAGACTTTCCTTCCACAGAGGCACCTAAAGGTATTTCTGAAGGAGCATTTGAAGTTGAGTACGATAATGGTCAGCCAAAATTTAAAACATGGGTATCTAAAGGATGTTTTGATAAATATATCAAAACCTACTATGAAAATGGCAAGCCTGAATCCCATATTGAACTCAAAGACTGCAAGGTACATGGAACTGTCCGCACTTACCATGAGAGTGGCCGTAACGATATCGAAGTCAACACACTGCAAGGTAAATTATCAGGGCCATTTATAATTTATCACGACACACCTAGTAATAAACCCAATATTACGGGCACATTTAAAAATGAAAAACTCGTTGGAATAGTGACCGAATTTGATGAAAATGGAACGGTTATTTCTAAAGCTCTCATCCGCGATGGTGAAATTACCGTATTGCAATAATTCAACTAACAAGATAAAACAGATGCGTATGATTTACAAAGATAGCTAAAAATAGAAACCCGCAAGTAGCGGGTTTCTAATAAATTGAAAATGAAGACGAATATAACTAAATTAACTCTTTCACTTCAAAATTCACTTCACCGCTGAGATCAGCATCATAATCAACACCATTTAGGCCAAAGCCAAACAGACGGAGAAACTCAGCTTTATAGCCTTGGTAATCCGTTAATTCATTGATGTTGTTATCATTAAGCTGCTGCCAAATTTCACGGCATGTGTTTTGTACGTCATCACGCAATTCCCAATCATCTAAACGTAGACGATGTTTTTCATCGGTCTCTGGCACTGCGTCATTGAATAACTTAGTGGCAAATAAGCGTTGAATTTGTTCAATACAGCCTTCATGGATCCCTTTTTCTTTCATAATCTTAAAGACAATAGAGATATATAACGGCATGACAGGAATTGCAGAGGAAGCCTGTGTTACAACAGATTTTAATACAGCAACATACGCTGCCCCACCCTTAGCTTGCAATTTTTGATTGATTGCATGAGCCGCACGGTCCAAATCTTCTTTTGCTTTACCCAATGTACCATGCCAATAAATTGGCCATGTTAAATCCGTACCAATATAAGAATAAGCCACAGATTGTGCGTTATCGGCTAAAACACCCGCTTCATCTAACGCATTCATCCACAGTTCCCAGTCTTGGCCACCCATGACTTTCACTGTATCTGCGATTTCCTGTTCATTGGCGGGTTCAACAACAGCTTCAATCAACACATCTTTGTTGGTATCCAGCGCAACAGATTTGTACGGTTCACCAATAGGTTTCAAGGCTGAACGTACAATTTCACCTGTTTCAGGCATTTTACGCACTGGTGATGCCAGTGAATAAACCACTAAATCAATTTGGCCTAAGTCTTGTTTAATCAAGTCAATAACGGTTTGACGGCATTCATCAGAAAAGGCATCACCATTAATGCTTTTTGCATACAGGCCTTCTTCTTTCGCTGCTTTGTCAAAGCCGGCGGAATTGTACCAGCCCGCAGAACCTGTTTTACTTTCACTGCCTGGTTTTTCAAAAAATACACCAATGGTAGCGGCTCCGCTGCCAAATGCGGCGTTGATACGAGAAGCCAGACCGTAACCGGTGGATGCACCAATAACTAAAACTTTCTTAGGGCCATTTTTCAGCTCGCCACGTGATTTCACGTAGGCAATTTGCTCACGAACATTGGCTTCACAGCCTGCTGGATGAGCTGTAGTGCAGATAAAACCACGAATTTTAGGTTTGATAATCATAGTCATTTTTTCTTGGTAGCTAACAATCAGGGTCTAATATACCTGATATTATCCATTTACTTAAGACAGAGTGAAAATAAATAGGGTGAACAGACCAGTTTATTGGTTACTTTCCCACTAATTACCTATTTTAAATCATTGAGAGTTTCAATAACACGGCGTAATAAATCTAACTCTCGCTCAAGGTTAGTTGCTTTCTCTCTAGGATAATGACCATATATTTTTGTGACGCCAAGGCGACTGTCATTATAGCACTCATCACCCCAGCAAATATAAGACATTGAAATATAATTTTTTAAATATCTGCTGTTGAGATTAAGGAACGTATCATCATGTTCCCAGAGCAACCCTATGACGCATTTGGGAAATACTGCAAGATATTAAAGAACTCATCCAGAGGTAAAGGATATGCCTAAAACCATTACCAAGAGAAACAATAAACAACCATAACCTGTACTAAATAATTTGCTAGCCGCTTATTGCGGCTTAGGGGGGATTAAATTATGTATAACCATCACTGAGTAAACAATATCTTTTTTATTGTGAATTTTGCGAAAATGGGCATTACTAACAATACCGACCATAATCTGCATGCCATCTTTCTCATAAACCCGCTTAAATGGTGTTGTTTCGTCATCAGATATTTTATCTAAGAAATAAACATTTCGTTTATAGCGTTCAATTGTTTGCTTTGGCAAACCATATACTTCAAACATTTTCTGGTTAATCGCATCATACTCAGCCAAAATGACTGATTGGTCACGGCTATCTTTTCCTTGGGAGGAAACGAGCATTAGAGTATTTTTTTCCCGAGAAAACATCAATAAAAACAGTTTATTTGCTATTTGAGGAGAGTTTGCTGATGAACATAACGCACCTCCTTCTTGAAACTCAGTACATTGCAATCCTTTTAACTGTAATTTTTTTATATCTTCAGGGGTTTGCCCCCACTTAAACCCATAAGGGGCATCTAGCTTTTTCGTTGTGCAGCCAGAAGCGAGTACGAGTATTAACGTAAACAAAATTCCTTTTATCATCACTTCTCAAATTCCAATTAAGTCATCTAATTTGATACTATCAAAAATGAATAATTAATCAAAAATTAACTTTTCTATCATCATATTAAATGACTCGATTGATTTCTGTACCGTTAAAGCTGCCTTACTCTTCTTTGTTCTCCTGTTGTTTAGCCTCTGCCATAGCAATTTCTTTCAACCAATCTGCTAATAACGGTTTTGTTTTTACTGTATCTAATAACGCTCGTTCATGTTTAGTTAATCGTACAACTACAACTTCAGTTTTCATGTTAGACATAGCCTGATCCTCTTTAAGAATCAGAATAGTGACACAAAACACTAACAGAACGGTCTGACTTACGGTTTTTTACACGAATTTCGCGTTAGTTGACACAATAAAAAATACTTATGCTATTTCAAAAGAAACACATTGAATATAAAGAATAAATACACCTAATTAAACGACGTCAGTTCAGCAGATACTAAATATTTGAAGGGAGTTAGATACAAAAAAACCACCTAAAGGTGGTTAATTGCTAATTTTGACCATTTCTGATTAAAATTGAGATGGTGCCCAGGGCGGGACTTGAACCCGCACAGCCTAAAGGCCGAGGGATTTTAAATCCCTTGTGTCTACCGATTTCACCACCTGGGCTAAATTGTCTTTCTCAAAAAATTGGATAAATTATTAATCTACCCGACTAACCCATGCATTTAATAAAACACATTGTGATTAGCTAACTTAAAATAAAACACTTAATAGCGTTCAATTACTTTAAGATGGTGCCCAGGGCGGGACTTGAACCCGCACAGCCTAAAGGCCGAGGGATTTTAAATCCCTTGTGTCTACCGATTTCACCACCTGGGCTAAATTTTGGAGGCGCGTCCCGGAGTCGAACCGAGCTACACGGATTTGCAATCCGGTGCATAACCGCTTTGCTAACGCGCCTTATCCGAATTTCTTTCGAAATTTGGAGCGGGAAACGAGACTCGAACTCGCGACCCCGACCTTGGCAAGGTCGTGCTCTACCAACTGAGCTATTCCCGCGTAAAGCTTCACTTTTCAGCTTATGCTTTTCAAACTGGCTGATTTACTTATTTATTTTCGTAAACCATGTTGCCGTTCGATGCGTTGCATTCTACTGATTTCACCTATCGAGTCAATACAATTATTGAAATAATTGGATCGTTCGCTGTTTTTTCAATCATTTCGATCACGCTTCGCTCAAATCACCCCATGCAGCCTTTAAATATTGGAACATTGACCAGAATGTTAAGATAGCTGCAACATACATTAGTGCGATTGAAAGGTTTTCAATCAATGGCGTTGGACGCCACAATAAACCGACCAGTGACATCATCTGAGCTGTGGTTTTAAATTTACCAATCCAAGAAACAGCCACACTGCTACGTTTTCCGATCTCTGCCATCCATTCACGTAAAGAAGAAATAATAATTTCACGTGCAATCATGGTTGCTGCTGGCAAAGTCACATACCAAACATCGTAACTTTCAGTGACTAACACTAACGCTGTAGCAACCATAACTTTATCAGCAACAGGATCTAAAAAAGCACCAAACTTTGTAGTCTGCTTCCACAGTCTTGCTAAAAAGCCATCAAACCAATCAGTTACCGCTGCGATAACAAAAATAAGCGCGCATGCAAACGGCCCCCAAGTAACAGGGAGATAAAAGGCTAATACAAAAAACGGTATTAGGATGACGCGAAATAATGTCAACCACGTTGGTATGTTTAATTTCATCACGCTCACTAACTTTTTGACCAAGTTGGATATTATGAATATGTTGCCCTAAGACACTCACTGTTTCAATGCATTATAAATCTTTTCTGCAAGGGCGTATGAGATCGAGGGCACTTTTGCGATTTCTTCTATACTTGCATTACGTAAAGGTTGTAACCCGCCCATATATTTTAGCAACATCTGCCGACGTTTCGGGCCAACCCCCTCAATTGACTCTAATGCACTCGTACTTTTAACTTTTGCTCGTCGTTGTCGATGCCCCGTAATCGCATGATTATGTGATTCATCTCGGATGTGTTGGATTACATGCAAAGCTGGGGAATCAGGTGGTAATGAAAAACCTTCGCCTTCTGGTTTTAAAAATAAGGTTTCAAGCCCCGCTTTACGGTCGCTACCCTTTGCAACACCAATCAGCAATGGGTGTTTTTTATCCCAATCAACCTCTAGTGAATTAAACACCTCCTTTGCCTGCCCTAATTGGCCTTTACCCCCATCAATAAAGATAATGTCAGGAACTTTGCTTTCATCAATGTGTTTACCATAACGCCGTGTTAAAACTTGATGCATAGCCGCGTAATCGTCTCCAGGGGTGATCCCTGTAATATTATAGCGTCGATACTCTGATTTCACCGGGCCCGATTTATCAAACACAACACAAGAGGCGACTGTTTGCTCCCCCATCGTATGTGAAATATCAAAACACTCCATACGATTGATGTTTTCTAAATTAACCACTTTTGCTAGTGCTTCCATACGTTGTTGCACCGTCGAGTGTTGCGCTAATTTTGTTGAAAGCGCAATTGATGCATTCGTTCTCGCTAATTTTAAGTAACGAGCCCTCACACCACGTGGCTGACTTTGAATATGAATTTTACGTCCCGCGATCTCAGAAAGAGACTCAGCTAATAATTCTTTTTCTGTTAATGCAAAATCTAATAAGATTTCGCCAGGTAGAGTTCTATTTTCACTTCCTTGCAAATAAAACTGACCTAAGAAGGTTTGAACCACTTCCTCAAGCTGTGTATCTGCTGGAATTTTAGGGAAATAACTGCGACTACCAAGGACTTTGCCTTGACGAATAAAAAGTACATGCACGCAAGCAAGACCAGATTCAAAAGAAACACCAATAACATCTAGGTCATCGCTATCACCAGATACATATTGCTCTTCCGTGACAGCTCTTACCGCTTGGATTTGATCTCTAAAACGCGCTGCATCTTCAAAGCGTAGTTCTAAACTTGCCTTTTCCATACGGTCAACTAAACCAGCCAAAACTTGTTTATCTTTACCCGTTAAAAATAAACGTACATATTCCACTTGTTGATTATAGTCTTCATCGGAAACCAACCCTTTAACACAGGGACCTAAGCAACGACCAATTTGATATTGTAAACAAGGCCTTGAGCGATTTCGATACATGCTATCTTCACATTGACGTATCGGAAATAACTTCTGCATTAACGCTAATGTTTCCCTTACCGCATAAGAACTCGGGAAAGGGCCGAAGTACTCGCCTTTAGCATGTTTCGCCCCTCGGTGCATCGAAATTCGAGGATGAGTTTCACTGCTTAAAAATAGATATGGATAAGATTTATCGTCACGTAACAATACGTTATAACGTGGCTGGTACAACTTAATGTAGTTGTGCTCAAGTAATAGCGCTTCTGTTTCAGTATGAGTCACCGTCACATCAATAGAGGCGATTTGCTTTACCAACTGCTCTGTTTTGCGGCTACCCACATTTTCACGAAAATAACTTGCTAAGCGTTTCTTAAGATCCTTTGCCTTTCCTACATATATAACCGTTTCCCCAGCGTCATACATACGGTATACACCAGGTTGATTAGTAACTGTTTTTAAGAAAGCTTTCGGTTCGAACTGTTCTGACACTCGAGTAAACCCTGTTTTGCTGTGATTAAACCATAACTGATAGCTATATGAGTTAATTCTACATCACTACAGATATTAAGTTTACTAAACATTCGATATCGATAGGTATTTACTGTTTTAGGGCTTAAGGAAAGGGACTCCGCTACCCGTTTTATAGGCATTCCCTGAGTGATCATTAACATGATTTCTAACTCACGCCCCGATAATAAATCATATAAATCTTGTTGATTATTATAAACTAACCGCTGTAGAGCAAGGTCTTGGGCAATATCCGGCGATATAATTTTCCGTTTAACACTTACAATTTGTATAGCTTCAATAATGTCTTCTTCTGTCACATTGATACTCAATAAACCGAAAATGCCAATATCTAATGCTTTTAAAAAAAATGCAGGGTTATTTCTTACATTGTAAATAATGATCCCAACATCTGGTTGAGTTCGACGTAATGTCTGGATTGTTTTTAGTGAGTCATAACGAAAACTATCACTACTGATTAAAATCATATTTGCTTTTTGGCATCTATTCCATGTAATCACGTGTTCTAGTGATGAAAAAGAAGCAACAATTTTATAACGTATTTGACGTGAAAAAATAGCCTCAAAACCACGAATTGCAATATTACTGTCGTCAATTATTATAATATTAATCAATTAATACCCCTATTGGATTTTAAACCTAATAGTGAAAAATAATAAATGAATAAATAAAAAAGTCATATACACTTTTTTATTTATTTTTGTTTTATTAAAAATAACTAAATTATAATTTACATGAATGAATTATGGGTATTAATAATTAAAGGCCACCTTATTGAGTGGCCTTTATATTAAGAATAAAATGATATGTTATTTTTTTCCAACTAAACGACAAATGGTTTCTGATACTAAGTAGCTTTTCTCAAAAGAGCTGATTGGTAAAAACTCAAAACATGAGTGGAAATTAAGTGCACCAGTAAAATAATTTGGGGTTAAGATACCTCTTGCTGATAAAGCAGAGCCATCCGTACCACCGCGCATTGGGATCACCTTAGGTTCAACCTCTTGAATTTTCAATGCATCAAAAATTAAATCAATCGCTGTACGGTCATCTCCTAGTGAGTCGCTAATATTGCTATACACATCTACAATGTTGCACTCAATTTTTGCACGCGGATGACGCGCTTTTATTAATTCAATCGCTTGTTTTATAAAGCGTTTTCGAGCTGAAAAACTATGACGGTCAAAATCACGGATCGCCATTTTAATTTTAGCATTATCAGGGTTTGCTATTAAATCTGTCACATAAAAGTAGCCTTCGCGATGCTCTGTATGTTCTGGGGTATCAAAACGATCAAAGCAACCAATAAAATCATGAGCTACACGAATAGGATTCAATAATACATTCTTAGCTGACATAGGATGTGCGGTAATACCTTTAATTGAAACTTCAATAGAAGCAGCATTAAACGTTTCGTACACAACCTCACCAAGAGCACAACAGTCAATGGTATAAGCAAAATCAACGTTAAAACGGGATAAATCCATAATTTTAGAACCGCGTAGGCCAATTTCTTCGTCGGGTACAAACGCAACATAGATATCCCCACAATCAAAATCGGCATATTGCAGCTTATTCATTAATTCCATGACAACCGTTACAGCGGCTTTATTATCTGCGCCAAGTACGCTAGTTCCATCACTAAAAATAATCTCTTCACCGATATAAGGTGCAGCTTCAGGGTGCTCATCTGATTTAAACCAAATATTTTCTTTTTCATTTAAACATAAATCTTTGCCTTCATATCTTAAGGTTTGAGGCTTAACGATGGGAGATAACCCAACATCAACAGTATCTAAATGAGTCACAAAACCTATTTTTGGCGCTGAAGGCTTATTGCCTGGGCGCATTGCATATAAGATGGCATGGTCATCGATATAAACATCTTTCAAGCCATAACTTTCAAGCTCTTGCGCTAATAATTTTGCCAGCTCACGTTGCCCTTCTGTGCTTGGAACAACCGTGCTTGCTGCGTCACTTTGGCTTTCAATAGCGAGATAGCGGTAAAAACGCTGCTCTAATTGCTTACCTAATTCGTTCATTTTATATTCCTTGCATTAACTATATTTACCCTACCTATTTAATAGGTAGGGTATTGGCCCTACTTATGGTGCAGGATGCCATGTGTAACCACTGTCGAAACCAATTGGGATATCAAAAGCCCAGAATAAATATAATGTTGAAGTTAAAATAATTAATAGCCCAACGGTGAATGGGATCATCATTGAGCACAATGTTCCTATTCCTGCATTTTTATAGTATTTCTGGCAATACATCAGGATTAACGGATAAAACGGAAACATCGGTGTGCTCACATTCATTGCAGAGTCGCTGACACGAAATGCCGCTTGTGTTAATTCAGGTGAAATTCCGACTGCCATTAGCATAGGCACTAATACTGGCGCCATAATTGCCCATTTTGATGTCGCAGAAGTAATCATAATATTTAAGATAGCCGTTAATAGAATAACGCCAAAAACGGTCATTCCAGATGGCATATCAAGTGTACGTAATAACTCTGCCCCTGAAAGCGCTAATAATGTGCCTAAATTAGAATGTTGGAATGAATATAAAAATTGGGCAGCAAAAAAAGCAAAAACAATAAATGGGATAAGTGACTTAGTAATATTTTCCATTGCCTTGACAACATCTTTTGTTGATGTAAAAGATTTCGTCATATAACCATAAACAATGCCTGGCAAAGCAAAGAAAATAAATAATAAAGGCACAACAATTTGCATGATAGGTGCTTTAGGGCTAGTTAAGCTACCATCAGGCCCACGTAATGGAGAGTTCTCTGGCCATAATAGTGCAAATAATCCGATACCTAAAGCAATTAGTACTAAACCAGAAATACGAAAAGCACGATTCTCAGCAGCAGTAATTTTACCTAAATTTTTTTCAGAATCAGTATCAACTTCGTTTGAACTGATTGGGCAGTTTTTATTTAGCCATGGTTCAACAATCTTCTCAGTGATAAACCAACAGGTAAAAATAACCCCGAATGTACCACCCAAACTAAAGAAATAGTTACATAAAACATTTACGCTATAACCCGGCGCTAGCATTTGTGCAGCATCTTGCGTAAAACTTTGCATTATTGGGTCAATAATTGATGGCGTATAGCTTGCAGTAAATCCCCCCGCTAAGCCTGCAAATGCAGCAGCAATCCCAGCTAATGGATGACGACCACTCGCATAAAACATCATTGCTGCAACTGGCATTAAAATGACATAGGCAGAATCTGAAGCAATATGAGAAACAATCCCCACAAACACCACTGTAGGCGTTAACATTCTTGGTGAAATAAACGACAACATTTTTTTCAATGCGGTATTAATGAAACCACTGCTTTCAGCAATACCAATACCTAATGTTGCCACTATCGTGATACCAAGAGGAGGGAAATTAATGAAGTTTTTAACTGCCGCAGTGATAAATAATATGATTTCCTCATACTGAAACATATTAACTATAGCAATTTTTTCTTTTGAAATAGGATGGTAATAACTAAAATCTACGAAAGAAAGCAGATAAGATAAAAACCAACATATAATCAGGGCGTACACAAACAGCATAGTCACATCAGGCATAACATTACCGATGCGCTCGACACGGTTTAAGAACCCTTTTTTCTTGGGAAGTGTTTTTGTTGTCATATTTACAAGCTACTTATGTTATTAGAATAGAAACTTTATAACAGTAAATAACCTATATATAAAAGTAAAATGTTTTTGTGATTAGTTTTTACAGGATAAACCAGTTACAAAATAAAATATTAGAATTATTTATATTAATTTTAATTACCAAAAATTACATATCTTAAATTTTATTAACTTATAGATTTAAATGCAGGGTATATCACTTAAGTATTTGACTTCGAGTCTGCGCATACAAAAAAAGGAATAATAATTACACTTTTTTTGTATGCAAGTAAATTACACTAATGTATGTTATTCACGCTTTAATTTTTCAGTATTTGCAATATAAAGTGCAACGACTAGTACCAAAATCGCCCCTGCATGCAACAAAGTTGTCATAGGGTCACTATGATCAACGATAATTAAACGAATAATCGCAGTAATACCAATATAGATAAAATACCTTAACGGGAAATGATAGCCCGACATAAAATATTTTATTATTAAGGCAATAAACTCAAAGTATAAAAAATAAATGACAATGCCTTCTAACAACTCATAGGCCGTCGCCCCTTTTGAGCTACCAAACATTAATGAAGCCATTGTCACCGTTTCTTTAGCTAAAAAGAATACAAGTACGGCAGCGAGTGAGATCAAGCCAATATTTAATATCCATTGTAGTACCCACGCGATATTACTCGCATGACGCATTCCTTTCATACTATTCATTTGTTATTCCTCTGAACAACTTCTAAACCTAGTCATTACCTTAATTGTAAAACAAATTTAAGTCGACCGCATGACAAATAAGAGGTCAATTTAACGAATAGAATCAAAAAATATAGTCTGATCGACTGCCACTGCATTCCTTATTACTTACTATTAAATCTATAGCCACAGAGTTTAATCCGATGATGGGGACATCATTTCCATAATATCTTTCTCTGTCAACATGGGTGTTCTTTCAACAAAGTTATAATATTTGGGCTTACTATCTATGTAAATTTGCATACTCATTTGCGCATCTTTACTCTCTTTAAATAAAGCTGCTGATGCATAATATGTTGAAGGTGTGAGTAAATGATAAAAAAGGTGTGAACCACAATTTTTACAAAATGCACGTTCTCCCCATTGAGATGATGCAAAAATTGACACAGACTCTTGCCCCTCTACCATTAAATCGTTACCACAATCAACACTAAAGCCAGGGCCGCCATTCCATTTTTGACACATTCCACAATGGCATACACTGACATGACTAATATCTTTTGCTGTTGTGATTTTTACAGAACCACACAAACATTGGCCTTGATGCATAGAATTTCCTTTATGTAGGTCGTAGATTTATTACTCAATATACGCATGTTTACAGCAAAAAATTCAGATATGACTTACTTTTCATGTATTCTGAATTGTCGGCCAGTAAAACGTTTATCGTTAACAATATTACGCAACTGAGAACTATCAAGTTCTTTCGCTTCCCGTTCAAACTCTATATCTGCTTCATTTTGATCTGTATTTTGTAACACATACTCATACGCTACTTTATTGTGCGCTATAATTTCTGTTAATACTGTATTATTCGCAGCTTGAGCCGCTATTGAAAAGCCAGTCAAAATAACGATCATAATAAATATACGAGCTAGTAATGTTTTTTTCATCATTATCTCCTATTCCGTTATGACTGTTTTAGCGCAAATCCCTGTCAGAAAAAACAGGCTATAAGTAAGTGTTCTCATGATTAAGTAAAGAGACGTCAGAACTGTCAATGACGTAAATCGAAACCAAATAGGGTACTATTCCCTATTTGGTTAATACCAATATCTAGTTATAATTCTTCATGATTCGCCTTATCTGTAGAATTGACTTCTCTTAACAAATACCAGCAGAAATATATTAGTACTAATATTCCAACAAATAACAATACCCATAAGGTAATCGTCAACCAGTTAAAACTACCGTCAACCACTTCCGTTATAGTTAGCCTATCTACACCACCCAACTCAATGATTGTATTATCAAGAAATAGCTGAGGATAATTTGTCATTAACTCATCAACGCTATCTGGTTTCCCTACAAGCTGGCTTGTGGTCAATTCATCAAAACTAGCTTGTTTATTCCCCCAAACAAGTAAATACGGAGCGGGACCTTGCAAATTAAAAATAAGGTTATAAGCATCTCGTTTTCCCGTTAGCCTTGGTGGCTGATCTTCCCAACTCCCTTTGAGGGCTGAGATTCTTACTTTCCCTACCATTTCACCATAGAGCGCTGTGCTCGGATTGCTGATTAAATCACCATCTATTGTTTGATTATATGCAACAATGTTAGTGAGTAATTTCCAGCTTTCACCTCTATCAGATGAATACTCTATTTTTAGTGGGATCACGCGGTTTGATTGTTGCAATTGTATTTGTAATTCACTCAGTGGCTGTGCTCTTGGTAATTGATAGATTATATGATCTTTTGAAACACCATCATTCGTCATCTCAAAATGAAATAGTTCTTGACGATAAGTTGAATTAAGCACGCTAGAGGTCGCATTGACCTTTAATAAGTCAGGTATAACAATATCTGGACCACTTACTATTACAGCCATAAGATAAGGTGCATTCAATGCCTTTGAGTTGCCATTTAATAACTCAATATTATTGCTTGCAATAGTTTCTGAATTTAACTTCAAATTCATAATCGGCTGATTTGTTGCTATATTTAGCCAATTTTCTTTGTCGTCACTGGCAAAAACAAATACCTTTGCCTGCCATTCTTTCTCGCTTTTAGCCCAGTCTAATACTAGGTTTTTAATTGGCGTATCTTTAGTTTGACTTTGATTTTTCGTTAATAAATAAGCCTGATAAGCCACGTTGTCTTTAACTTGCATACTAGGCAACTCAATTCTATTCACTTTGCCAGGGATAGATTCTACTAATAGATGTTGCTTTTCTCTACGCACATCATCATGGGAGTTAACGCTATCAACCTGAGTGACCAAACGCTGTGGTGTAAAAATGATCTTTTCATTTGAAACGGATTTTTCCGTATCTGAAAATAATACTGAAGGTATTTCATTACCAGTACCATTAAAGACTCGAACATCTTGCAACGTTTTGGGGTACGCTGAGTTCATATACGCATTTACGGGAAGCTCTAACCAGTAAAAAGGAGCCGATGAATCAAGCACATTTATTTCTGAGCCTTGATAAAAACTATAAGGAGTAACCTCTTCTACTGCCTCTGCATTCAAATGACTTGAAAACAATAATGACAATGAGAAGACTGCAATGAACCTTACTAGTCCTGTATTTTTAATTAAACTCATGGTTGTATCTCCTTTTCAACTTTCCCTTTTGTATCTTTTGGTGGTAATGGCGAAAAATACCCAACAATTAAAATTAATAATGCAACACCAATAAAAGAAATTGCACGAGAAATACCACCTTGCCCGTATATATCAATTAAGAATAACTTGGCAATAACACAAGCAAAAATACCAGCCCCCATAAACCACCAAATTCGATTTTTCTTAATAGAGGCAATAATAATACAGACTAAGGCAGCCAGTGCCCAACTGATAGAAAGTACAGTTTGCACTAAGCGTGAATCATAAAGTGTGTCATAGTTCCAATTTAGCTCAGCAAAATCTGCTATTGCACGAATTAAAATACCGTTAAACCAATAAGCAGAAAGTGCAATTGTGACTACTAACAAACTACGTAAAACCCAAAAGTTAACCGCTGTTACTTTACGTATTTTTTGAGAAAGCCCTTTACGTATTAAAACTAACGTAGCGATACTAAATAACCCAGCTTCATCTAATGGATTGATTAGCGGTATATAATTCCAAAATGTCAATTTACCATCTTCTAAATTAGCATAGCCGGACAATATAATTAGCCCGATAGCAACAGGAGTCATCGAATACCAATAAATCAGTCCATTACGTTTCATCGGCGGCATTCTATTTTGTTGTAGCCAATAGAGAACAATAACAGTTAGCGTTATGGCCATGACATAAATAAAATATCCCATTTCGTGCATGCCCCAAGGTAAAATGGAGACGAACCAATTCACTTGAGTGGCAATAAACGCAAGAATTAGCCATAAATTGGCGCTATGGAGTATTCTTTGCATCCAACGGTCACGAAGCTTATATGCATGAATAACAAATAAAATAGAACTACCTAAAACAACTGGCCATATGAGAGAACCTTCACCACGCCCCATTGGGTTTTGGTCGTTTAAGAAATCTAAACCAAGATAATAATAACCTGCAATCCATAGAATAGACTGGCAAAGTAGCAAAGGTACCCAATTAATATAGATAGCATATAAACGCCAGAACCAAACTGAAATAACAACCAAGACTAGAATAATAAAGCCTTCAGACTCACGGCTCCATGATAAAATATCAGTAAATAACGGTAACCAGCACAACCAAGTCACCAAACCAATAATTAAGAAACCATAACTAAATAAAGTAAAGTTACTGTCTTCTTTACGTCGAATATGGAAAAGCCCACCAGCCATAAAGCAGGCTATTAATAGCACAGGAACCATATAAGTACTACTACGACTCCAATATAAATAAGGATAATCACTTAACAAAGTGATTGCGCTAATAACAATTAATAACGAGCCGATAGCCGCCATTTTTTTCTGGTTTTGCTGTAAACCGAACCAGAGGATTAACAACCCTTCTAATGACCAAATAATCGAGGTCCACTCAAATGTTAGCGCTAATGGAATAGCTAAAGTGATAAACCCAGCACCGATAATAATATTTGCTAACGCCATATTCTTGCCAGCGGATTTATAGCGTTTATGCACTTGTAAACCAGTAATCAGATATAACAAACCTACTATCAGTGAAATAAAGGCTGGCAGTAAACCTTCCCCTTCTGAAATAAAGAATTGAAGTGCAATACTGATAAAAGGAGGGACAAATAGAAGTGTATTATCAACAACCAATTGCTTACTATGTTCAAAGCGTAGTGAGAATAGCTGTGTTAAGGCATTAAATACCACTAAATTAGCGATAATAAAAAGTTGGCAAGATAAATAATAGTCTGACTGGTAATTATCTAGCCCCCATAAAATGGCAACACCATAAGTCATCACCATACCAACTAAATTTAAAGGTCGCCAAGCTTGCCACACACTAATAACTAAGATACCAATTGATAACATCAAATAATAAGAAAATAAAACAACATGGCTTCCACCGCCAGTCGAAAGCAATATAGGTGCTAAATACCCACCTATCGATGCAAGAACAGCTAAACTAATTGTGCGTTGCAATAATGCCAAAGCAATACTTGCCGCGCAAATAAGTAACATAAAGGCAAATGCCATCCCATAAGGCATCATCGTATACAGTTTAAAGGCAGCAAAAATAGTGATATACAAGCAACCAATTGCCCCCCCTTGTAAAATCAACCCAAATAATGCCTTTTTATTCCGTAGCCACCAGCCAGTACCTAATAAAGCTAAGCACCCTACTGCGCTGAAGATTAAACGCATTTGAGGTGAAATAATTTCATTTTGCACACTGTAATTCAGCAAATATGCGACACCTAGGAATAACAGTAGGATACCAATTTTAGCTACCGGGTTTCCTTTCATTAACCAACTAAAGAAATGATTGAATATTGATTTATCGTCACTGGCAGTATTTTGCTTTGTCTCAGGTTTATTTTGATTAAACCGATTTGCGTCTACTCGCTGTGCTTGCGTGTTATCAAACCTATTCGGATTGATACTTTCATTACTTAAAGGATGATTAAGGGAATTTTCATGGGTAGTTTGTTCCCTCATGAGAGGCGAGTTTTCTGTATCCGATAAATCATGCTCTTTTTCAACTGGCAGACAAGTCACATGGCTCATTGAGGAAATTTCTTGCTGTTTGTCTTGTTTAGCATCAACACCCGAAAGAGATTCGCTCCCCTCTTGCTCTATGTGCGTATTTTGTATTTCATCTAAACCTGATTGGGAAGACGTCACACTATCGACAGATATACTTGGCGTGTATTTAGCGTTTAAAAGCTGGGCTTCTAATGAAGAAACCTTCTGATTTAACAGCGAAATTTGGTACTGCATCCGACCTGTTCGATTGATGGCAATGATAGCAAGTATCGGAGCTAGCACTAGCAGGAAAACGAATACAAGTCCTATTAGTATCCAAGTGTCCACAAATAGGTTTCCTCATAAAAAAATTCACAATTTAGAATCTGGAAAATAAAGGCTGTGATTACTGCTAGTGTAGATAGCATTGATCCCCTTGCCAACCAAATGTAATAAACTGTTACAAAATAATTCATTACATCCTGCTTTAGGTATACTCCTGGTAAAAGAAACAATACCTTTCTTTGATGATTTATTAATACTCTCATTAGTCATTTTAGTAACTAAGAAAACCCTTAATCATCGTTTAATGACTATTTCGCTCATAAAAAAACAAACAATTGATTAAGCGCCTATATTTTTTTGATATTCTGTTTTTGATACTCATAATAGTACTAATAAAATTTTATTAGTACTATTATTTTTATTATGTTATGTATACAACACCTTTAACATCAATATATTAATTGAATAATTACTATCCTTAAATGATTATAGTTATTTAAAATTACATTAATTAGTTTCTTTATTAAACATTGCTAAAAACATATGTTCTTTAATTTAAATAAAAGTAACCACAAGGGAAAATATTAACTGTCATTTTACTGATTTTTATAAAGCAAAACCTACCGAAAAATATCAGGAGAGTTTTTAATGCTAATTCACATTATACTTGCCGCTTTAGGGCCCATAGTTCTTGGATTAGCCGTTGGTTGGCTATCGGGTAAATATGGATTTATCAAACGAGAGTATTCCCAAGCCTTTGCTGACTTTGTGGTTAAAATAGCATTACCGTTTGCATTATTTCTTGCAGCCGCACAAGCACCGCCTTCAGTATTACTCAATATTGACTATTTATTAGCGCTAGCCGTAGGACTAATTGCAACGTATGTGATTGGTTTTATTTTTGGTAAGTTTATTTTTCGCCACACTAAAAAAGATGCGGCTATGCAAGCATTATCGGTGTCTTTTCCTGATATGGCCTACTGTGGGCCACCTGTATTACTTGCAACTGTCGGGTCATCAGGCTTGATAGCTATGGTATTAGGTAACCTGATTTATACCGTTATTATTATCCCATTTACTCTATTAATGATCAGCGGATCACGGCAAGGTAACAGTATCTTAAAATCAGTTGGTAAAGCCATTGCTCAACCCTTAGTTTTTCTCCCTATTCTAGGCGCAATACTAGCTATTTTAGGTGTTAAATTACCTGAAATATTACAAAACTCGGTAAACGAATTGGGCAAAACCGCGGGCGGAGTCGCTCTATTCTTCCTTGGTCTGCTCCTTTCAGGGATCAAACTTACAATTAGTAAGGAAATTATATTTAACGTCTTTATTAAAAATTTTGTTCAAGCCGCGCTCATTTTAGGCACTGGACTCGCCTTAGGTTTACAAGATGATTTACTTAAAGCCGCGTTTATCATTGGTGTACTACCCACGGCGACCGCAGTTCCCGCATTGGCAATTAGCAACCAAGCCTATACTGAAACCTCAGCAGGAACCGTGTTATTAAGTACATTAGCTGCCTTAATTTCGATTATCGGTGGTATCACTATCGTCGAAATGCTTTAATTATCAAATAAATAGTCGCCTATATTTAGGCGACTATTTCATTATGGCGCCAAATTCTCTGATGATTTAATCACCCATTATTTGCCAGACAGATCACAAAAAACGTATCATAGTGATAAGTACTTTTCTTTTATACATCTGGGATATGAACAAAAAATGAAAATTAGTGATGAGTTAGCTTCTGCTATCGCTTCCGTTACCGAGGTTGCAGCAGTGGCTGCCTTCGATTGGGTGGGAAAACAAGATAAAAACGCCGCAGATAAAGCCGCTGTAGAAGCGATGAGAAATCGGCTAAATGAAATTGATTTTCACGGTAAAATTGTCATTGGTGAAGGTGAAATCGACGACGCTCCCATGTTATATATTGGTGAACAAGTTGGCAAAAAGTCAGGTTCGATTGGCTTAGATATTGCGGTAGATCCTATCGATGGAACACGTATGGTAGCATGTAATGAAAAAAATGCCATTGCCGTACTTGCCGCGGCTCCAACAGGAACACTACTTCAAGCACCTGATATGTATATGGAAAAACTTGTTGTTGGGGCTGCCGCTAAAGGGGCCGTTCATCTGGCAAATCCCCTAGAAAAAAATTTAGAATTCCTTTCTTCTGCACTTAATAAGCCCATTTCAAATCTTTCAATCGCAGTACTTGATAAACCTCGCCATCAACATATTATTAAAACTATCCGTAGTTTTGGTGCTAATGTGATTACCATCCCTGATGGTGATGTCCTCGCCTCATTACTTACTATCCTTCCTGAACATCCCATTGATATGATGTATGGAACTGGCGGCGCTCCTGAAGGCATTATCAGTGCAGCTATCGCTCGTGCTTTAGGCGGTGATATGCAAGCAAGACTAATTTCGCGAGATAAAGCCAAAGGAGATAGCGAAGAAAATAAACAACTCGCGGCACAAGAAATATTGCGCTGTCAACAAATGGGGTTAGAAATTGGTGAAGTGCTATCTTTAGACCAGATGGTGAGTACTTCTGATGTCATATTTGCCGCCACAGCTATCACACCAACCATCTTGATGGATGGTGTATCAATAGATGCGTACAGCCGTATTTCAAATACCATTTTGGTCAATGGTAGTGACCGCTCGCTAAAACTGATTAATAATCGCTATTTTAATTAATACGTCTATTACCGTATGTCACATATATCAAAAGGGCTTTTTAGCCCTTTTGATTACTGCGATTTAAGATGAAAATTAACGCTCAAGAGTCATACGATTTAACATCGGAGCGGTTAAAACCATCAAAATTGCAATCACACCAGTCACTAAACCAATCTTCAAGAATACGTCACTGTACACAGCCAAAGATTCGACTTTGCTGGTAAGTTCACCTTCTGGTGCTGCTGCCATTGAAGCAACGTACCCTGCAATAAATGCGGCCGCTGAGTTTGTTAAGAACCATGCGCCCATAATAAAGCCCATTAAACGCTGTGGAACTAACTGAGCTACCATCGCAAGACCAAGGCCTGAGATCATCAGCTCACCAATACTTTGGAAACCGTAACAAATAACCAGCCATTCAACAGAAACAATCCCCGCTTCATTTGCAAATTTTGCACCTAATGGCAAAACTAAGAATGCAGCAGAACATAACAACATACCAATCGCGAATTTATGTGGCATTGGTAAGTTATCGCCCATTTTATTATAAATCGCGGCTAAAATTGGGCTTCCAATCATGATCCATAATGGATTCAGAGCTTGGTATTGTGCGGGTTCAATAGAAAAACCAAAAACTTCATGTTCTACGTTATGTAATGCAAAAAAGTTTAATGATGTCGGCATTTGACTATAAAGAACGAAGAATACTATCGCTTCAAGCATTAAAATTAATGCAACAATCATTCGACGGCGAGCCGTACCTTTCAGTGCTAATGTTTCTTTGATAAAGATAACTAGAATACCCAAAGAAATAATCGCTAATGCTGTACGAGCAATACCGAGGTTATGCAATAGCCATGTAGAAATCGCGATTAATGCAATAACCCCTGCTACTGTAGCAACTAATCTTGAAAGAACAACAGGAGCAAAGTCAGGTTTTGAGCCATGTTGAGAAACCCATTTTTTACACATATAGAAGTTAATCAATGTGATAATCAGGCCCACAACACTAAGAGAGAACGCGACATCCCAACCATAATGTTTTGCTAACCATGGCGTTGCAATCATTGAGAAGAATGAACCAATATTAACGGACATATAATACATGGTAAATGCGCCGTCTAACCGTGGGTCATCTTTTTCATAGCAGGTCGATAAGAGTGATGATGGATTCGCTTTAAATAAACCATTACCAACTGCAATGGTTGCTAAACCAACATAGACCATCGATACATCATGCCCTGAGAAAGCAACAAATGCATACCCTGCAATCAGAGTGATTGTTCCAAGGACAATGACACGTTTTGTTCCAAGGACTTTATCCCCTAACCAACCGCCAACTGCAACAAAGCCATAAACTAATGCTGCAAACGCTGAGAAAAGTGTAATTGATTCTGTTTCTGACATACCCAGCACTTGGCTTAGGTATATTGGAAGGATCCCTTGAAGACCGTAGTAACCAAAACGTTCCCAGAGCTCGATAGAAAAAATAAGATAGAATGAGCGAGGTTGCTTAAACGCGTTAAGACTAACTTCCTCTTTGTTATTTGTTGTGGACACAAGTTACCTCTAGTACAACCTGTACATATGCAAAAAAACCACGGAACGCTCTATGCGCTCTCGCATTGTTATGATCTCAAGAATTCAAAGTTGAAAAGATTCACTTTTGGTAGGAGGAGTATCATTCCCTGACCTCAAAACAAACAAAACTGTGTGTAGACTTGTTTATGGATCTCAAACATAAATTCAATGAGTTAAAGCATATTTGATTATTTATTCAACATTAACTGACAGATAACCCGCCAAGAACCCAATAATCAATTAAGCCATATACGTTATTTATGCACCAAAATTAAAGAATTAGCTAGTATTAATTACTACTTGAATTGAATTTAATCGTGATTTACTTCAATTTTTTACAAAATTGCCAAATTATTATCGATTACTAATTAGTCATTTGTTTATTAAATGTTAAGAATATTATTCTATAGTGAAACTATAACGCCCTATTTATAACCCTATGATTTATTGCTGTAAGCATTATGGGAAACTAAAAATATCCATAACAAATGAGCACTTTTTTCTTTTATGATAAGAAAGGATTTAGAGAATAGCAGCTGAATAGACATTCAAACTGGAATTTTGGATAAAAAAAAGCCCAGTAACAAACTGGGCATAATGCATTCTACTCAAGGATCTTTTGCTAAATTCAAACTATCACTACGTAGGTGCATTATTACATTACTTCGTGTAAAGAAATGAATGATGAGGGTAAATATATGAATGTTTACGCAAGCAAACAGTATATAGATACTAATAAGACTGGCTAAGAAGGAAAAAAGTTCATCTTTTTTTAAAATTTTTATCTGTTCTTTGCCCAATGTGCTAATAGCAATAATTAACCATTTGATTTATTAGAATTAATATAAAATATCTTTCATATCATTGCAGGAACTTATCTAACAAGATAACGTAGCCATTAAGAGCTTAGTCCAAAGGATGTCATGTGAAAAAAATATTTTTATTGTGTTTTGTCTTTATTAACGTATTTTTCCTCCCTGCTTTTGCAGAAGAAACAACGCCACTAATAAATGAAAAAACGCTAATTGCACTTGCGGAACAAGGCCAAGCCGAAGCTCAATTTAACTTAGGAATGTTTTATCAGTCTCATCAACAGTTTGACCAAGCTTTACATTGGTACCTTCTTTCTGCCAATCAAGGCTTTACAAAAGCACAAATTAACCTTGGCCTGATGTACCAGCAAGGAACTGGGGTAGAGCTAGATGAAAAACAAATGCTGCATTGGATGAAAATAGCAGCCGAAAGTGGTGACCCTATTGGCCAGATGAATATGGCCGAATATACCTTATATGGCATCAATGATTTATTAGAGAAAAACCCAGAAGAAGCTGAACGGTGGCTAAAAAAAGCGGCTGAACAACATTTTCAACCTGCGATGCTCACCCTCGCCTATTGGTATGAAGAGGGAAAAGCTATCACAAAAGCCCCGCAAAAAGCCCAAAAAATATATCTTGCTCTTGCGGAAGAAAACCATCCACAAGCGCTGTATTTATTAGGCTACCAAGCAGCAGTAGGTATGTATGACAAGGTAAACTACCCTCTCGCGTTTCAATATTTTACCCGTGCCGCAGAATTGGGCTTTTCCCCCGCTCAAAACAGCTTAGGTATGTTGTACTTAACTGGACAAGGTACCAAAAAAGATATCCAATCAGCTATAAAGTGGCTAACCCTAGCTGCTGAACAAGGTGAAGCTTCAGCTCAATTTAATGTCGCGCTTATCTATGCGCGCGGCGATGGTATCAAAGCCGACCAAGCAAAAGCCTGTCACTGGTTTATCAAAGCCGCTCAGCAAAATAGTGCCGATGCGCAATATGCAGCAGGAGCTTGCTACCAATATGGTATGGGTGTTGAGGCCGATGATAAAAAAGCCCTACGCTGGTATCAACTCGCAGCCGCTAAAGGCCATGAGCGGGCTGAAAAGAAAGTGTTAATTTTAAAAAACCAGCAGCAATAAACTCTATTTTTCCAACTTACTGTTGTACCACTGATATAAGTAAGATACAGAAAATCTGCATTGTTTATAACCAATGCAGAGCTTCTATCGATATATACTATTAATTCAAACACTCACAACTTGGCGCGGTAAATCCGTTGCGGTCGGCCAACTTTGCCATACTCAATTTCGGCTTCAATTTTATCTTTTGCTAAACAATACTCCAAATAACGTCTCGCGGTAGTACGACTGAGTTTGATGGTTTCAGCAATACTTTCCGCCGTATATTGCACATCAGGTTCAGTAAACAACGCGAGTATTTTTTCAAGTGTAATGATATCAATACCTGTTGGAAGTTCTTCCTTTGATTCCCCTCTCGCATAAGTATTAAACATATCGTCAATTTTACTTTGATTGGTTTTGCTATTTTCCTGTACAACAGATTTACGTTGAATATACCTATCCAATGTTTGGCCTAAACGTTCATAAGCAATTGGCTTCACTAAATAGTCAAAAACACCTAAACGAATAGCTTCAGAGACTGTGTCCATATCACTTGCGGCCGTCGTAAATACAATGTCTGCATTATTTCTTTCTTGTATTAACTCATGAACTAGGTCAATGCCTTTTCCATCAGGTAAATAGTTGTCTAACAAGATAAGATCTGGCTTCATGTATTCAATCATTTTTCTCGCTTCCGCAAGATTACCTGCAAGCCAAACTTTGTCACATGCAGGATAGGCTTTTATATATTCGCTGTGCATTTCGGCAAGCAGCAACTCATCTTCCACTATGAGGATTTTTATCTTGATCATTTTATATCTTCACTTTCGGAATAAAAATTGAAAATACTGTACCATGCGGTTGATTTTCTTCAATAATCACTGCACCATTACAGCGTTTAACATAAGATGCAACGAGATATAACCCGATACCATGACTATCTGCTATATCTGTTTTCGTTGTGACACCACGCTCAAACCATTTGTCTTGAATTTCTGACGGGAAACCACATCCCTGATCAGCGACTTCAATGACAATCTCCTTTCCTTCATCTGAAAGGTATAACTCAACTTGCTTATTACCCTGATTATTTTTCAAACTTGCTTCAAATGCATTATCGAGTAGATTACCCAAAATGGCACAAAATTCAGTACTATTTAATGAATCAGGTAATTCATGTAACTGACTACCCGCAGTAAATTTTAATTGTAAGCCTAGTTCTTTGGCTCGGTGGTGTTTACCAAATAATAAACCAGCAACTTGCTTATCAAAAAACTGTCCACGGAGTGTATCAATTAATTGTTGCTGAGATTCTGACTCCCCTTTAATTAGCGCCAACGCTTGGTCATATTCTTTCATTTGCAATAAACCGCTTAATGTTGACATCCAATTAAGGTGCTCGTGCCGTAACGTACGTAAACTTTCTATATATTGGCGAACTTGAGTCAACTGAGAGTTTAGCGATTCAATATCATTTTGGCTACGAAAGCTAATGACCGCCCCCACAAGATGTTCCCCATCACGAATGGCCACCCGGTTTGCAATCACGTTTAGGCCATTAAATTCGCAAATCACATCATGTTTAGTCGTTTCAATATCGGTAATAAAAAAGTCGGCTGGCGAGATATGCTCCGACACAAAAGTCCCTGTTAACTGCCCCAGCGGCTTGCTTAGAGATAACATTTTCCGGGCATTAGAGTTAATATTAATAATCTGCCCTTGTATATTCACTGCGATAACACCTTCAAAAACAGCTTCAAATATCCCTTTTTGTACTAAGACTAATTGGGTTATTTCCTCAGGTTCCATACCCAACATTTGTTTTTGAATTAAACGTGAAAATGCCCATGATAAGAAGAGCAATATAATCAGTATCCCTAAAAAAGTGGCTCCTGTTTGTACAAATAACTCACTGAGTGATGTTTCTATTTTGTTGGATAGATAGCCAATAGAAACAACACCGATCACTTTACCTTGCTCATCAAAAATGGGTGTTTTTGCTCTAACAGCATTCCCCATTGAACCTTCGCCATTGATAAAATAGCTTTCCCCTTTCTCTAAGGCTCCTGGTTTGTTCCACTGCATTTGAAAACCAATTTTTTGACTATTTGGGTGATACAAACGAATCGAATTTTCATCACCAATAACAACATAATCGTAGTTAGAATCTTGGTTTAGTTTATCAGCAATAACCTTCAACCCAGGAATATCTCTATACTTTACGGATTGAACAACACCATCAATAGAAGCAATCAGCTTTGCTTGGCTCATTGCTAACGATTGAATGTTCGCAATCAATCGATTTTCAGCTGTGTCCGTAAAATATTTACCCAGCCCGAGAGTTAAAAAAACAGAAACTATTAATAACAGAAAAAATACTCGTACTGAAAATGAAACTGAATTTACTTTTTTCAATGAGGAGAACGTATATTCTTTTTTCATGTTATATCTCGTTACTGGCTGAAAAGTAAAAATTTTGTTAACTCAAAAATGGTAGGATAACCGATAAATCGGATTCAAGCCAAAGATATAATACACATATTAATAATTAAACACATTAAAACCAAGCAATAAAAAACATATTCAATAATTAAAAACTTTAAAACCATTAAACAAATACAATCTCATTTGAGAAACATGAAATAGGTCAAATATATTAAATACAGTATCTTTAATATAAATATCAGAGAGGGTAATTAAATAAAAATTTATATTTGTTTTTATAAAAACAACCTAAGAGAATTTATTTAATTAACTTTAACATTAGCAACATTTTAAAAACATCTCTAAATGAGATGCAGGATACTATTATGTTCGAAAACATAACGTTTAACCAAGTAAAACGTCATGAGAACAGGAAACTTGCTGAAATAACTCAGTTTTTAAAGGAAAACGATTTAGAACTTGATTCAAGTATTGACGTTTTTATTACGATTTCTCGCAATGAAAAATTAATTGCGTGTGGAGGATTAGCAAAAAATGTTATTAAATGCGTTGCTATTAGCGATGATGCTCGAGGTGAAGGCCTTGCATTAAAATTAGCAACAGAACTGGTTAATCTTGCTTACGAAAATAATACAACTCATTTATTTATTTATACCAAATTTCAAAATGAAAGCTTATTCCAACAATGTGGTTTTCATACCATTGCCACAGTTCCTGATATTATGGTATTGATGGAAAATAGTTGCTGTTATCTAAAACGTTATATCGAAAGTTTAAAAGCACAACGTAAGGAAGGAAAAAAAATTGGCTCAATCGTTATGAATGCCAACCCCTTCACTCTTGGGCATCGTTATTTAATAGAGCAAGCTGCGAAGGCCTGTGATTGGCTACATCTATTTGTTGTCAAAGAAGATACCTCACGTTTTCCTTATAAAGTTAGATTAAATTTAATTGAAGCAGGAACCAAAGGAATAGAAAATCTTACTATTCATAAAGGTTCGGAATATATTATTTCTCGAGCGACTTTTCCTTGTTACTTTATTAAAGATAAAACAGTTGCTAATAACTGTTATACCGAAATCGATATTAAGATTTTTCGTCAATATATTGCCCCTGCTTTAGGGATAACCCATCGATTCGTAGGCTCGGAACCTTTTTGCCAAGTCACCAACCAATATAACCAAGACATGCGCTTTTGGTTAAAAACCGATGCTATGAATTTTCCACCTATAGAACTCATTGAATTTCCGCGAACAATCATCAATGGAACGGCTGTTTCTGCCTCACAAGTTAGACGATTGCTCGCTAAAAAAGATCTTGCGGCGATTAAGCCGATTGTGCCTGAGGCAACCTATCAATATTTACAAGAGATGGTCGCCAATCAAGTCGCATCTGCTCAAAGCCACACCGAAAGTTCTGAATTAGCCATAGGTGAAATATGAAGATAAAGCACGCAGCAGTAGCTGGCACACTTGAATCAAGTGATGTCATGGTTCGCATAGAGCCACTAGAAGACACTCAAGAGGTCTCAATACAAATTACCAGTAGTGTTGAAAAACAGTTTGGGGATGCTATCGCAAAAATCGTACAAGAAGTTATCCAGCAACATGATATTCAAGGGGCACAAATCATTGTAGATGATAAAGGTGCACTAGAATGCGTACTCAAAGCTCGCTTAGAAGCCTTATTGGCTCGCGCTTGTGATATCGACTATCTGCCTTGGGAGGATAAGTAATGACTCCAGAACAAAAATCACGCACACGCAGAAGTATGCTGTTTGTTCCCGGCTCTAATGCAGCTATGTTGAGCAATTCCTTTATTTATAAAGCGGATGCTTTAATGTTCGACCTTGAGGACTCCGTCACTTTGCGCGAAAAAGATACGGCTCGTCGCTTGGTTTACCATGCATTGCAGCACCCGCTTTATCAAGATATTGAAACCATTGTACGGGTCAATGCATTAGATTCCGCTTTTGGTGTTGCTGACCTTGAAGCCGTTGTTCGCGGTGGTGCGGATATCGTCCGCCTTCCTAAAACGGATACGGCACAAGATGTTATTGATATTGAAAGTGAAATCTTGCGTATAGAAAAAAGCTGTGGCCGCGAAGAAGGCAGCACAGGTTTGCTAGCCGCTATTGAATCACCAATGGGCATCACTCAAGCTGTGAATATTGCTCATTCATCACCAAGACTTATAGGCATCGCATTAGGTGCCGAGGACTATGTCCGCAATTTGCGCACCGAGCGGTCTCCAGACGGCGTAGAACTCCTCTATGCTCGGTGCGCCATTTTACAAGCCGCTCGATCAGCAGGTATTCAAGCGTTTGATACCGTTTATTCTGATGCTAATAATGAAGAAGGTTTCCTACGCGAAGCCGCTCACATTAAACAGCTCGGCTTTGATGGCAAATCATTAATTAACCCAAGACAAATTGAGTTACTTCATAATTTATATGCACCAACTCAAAAAGAAGTCGACCATGCGCAGCGTGTTGTTGAAGCCGCTGATGCCGCAGCCCTTGAAGGTAAAGGCGTAGTTTCATTGAACGGAAAAATGGTCGATGGCCCAGTTATTGACAGAGCTCGCCTCGTATTATCACGAGCAGCATTATCAGGAATTCGGGAAGAGTGAGGCAATAAAAATGACAAATAATACTCAGCGCCAGGCTCGCGTATCAGCCTACTTACAACCAAATACTGACGATGTACTACGTGAATTTAAAGATATTGGTAAAGTACAACAGCAGGTACAAAAGCCGAGAAATCGCAAATTGTGTGATGACTTGCAAGTCGCTATTCGCCGTTCTGGTCTTAAAGACGGTATGACCATTTCTTTCCATCACGCCTTTCGTGGTGGAGACCTTACGGTCAATATGGTGATGCAAGTCATTGCAGAGATGGGCTTTCGCAACTTAACACTTGCATCCAGTTCATTAAGTGCTTGCCATTCACCACTTGTTGAACATATTCGTCATGGGGTTATTCGTAAAATTTATACCTCTGGTATCCGAGGCCCGCTCGCTGAAGCCATTTCACGTGGTGAGTTAGAAGAACCCGTACAAATCCATTCGCATGGTGGAAGAGCCAATCTAATTCATAGCGGTGAGCTAGTTATTGATGTGGCATTTATTGGCGTGCCATCATGTGATGAATACGGTAATGCAAACGGATATACCGGAACGGCCTGCTGTGGCTCTTTAGGTTATGCCAAAATTGACGCTGAAACTGCGAAAAAAGTGGTGATGTTAACGGAAGAGATACGCGATTACCCCCATAACCCATCCAGTATTAAACAAGATGAAGTCGATTATATCGTCAAAGTTAAACGCGTGGGTGATGCGGATAAAATCGGGGCAGATGCAACTCGTATGACATCGAACCCTCGTGAACTTCTGATTGCGCGTACCGCAGCGGATGTTATCGAAAAATCCGGTTATTTCAAAGATGGTTTCTCATTACAAACCGGTACTGGTGGCGCCTCTTTGGCCGTTACTCGCTTCCTTGAAGATAAAATGAGACGCCATAACATTCAAGCTGGTTTCGCACTTGGCGGTATTACCTCAACTATCGTTGATTTACATGAAAAAGGGTTAATTCGCAAATTATTAGATGTTCAAAGCTTTGATAAAGCGGCAGCTGAATCACTTGCTCGCAACCCGAATCATATTGAAATCAGTGCTAACCAATATGCCTGTTTTGATTCGAAAGGTGCTTCCGTTGATATGCTTGATGTCGTCGTACTCAGTGCGTTAGAAATCGATACACGCTTTAATGTCAATGTGTTAACAGGGTCTGACGGTGTTATTCGTGGTGCATCTGGAGGTCATAGTGATACTGCTGTAGCCTCAAAACTGTCAATTATTGTTGCTCCGCTTGTCCGAGGACGTATTCCAACGTTAGTGGATGAAGTTCTCACTTGTGTTACACCAGGTTCCAGTGTCGATATTCTTGTCACTGACCATGGTATTACGGTTAACCCTGCACGCCCTGAATTAAAACAGCAACTTGAAAGCCAAGGTATTAAAACCGTTTCAATGAGCTGGTTAAGAGAGCGAGCACAATTATTAACCGGTACTCCTAACCCAATTGAATTTACAGATAAAGCTGTTGCGGTTGTCCGTTATCGTGATGGTTCAATCATTGATGTTGTTCATCAAGTGAAGGAGTAAATATGTTTTACCCACTGCCTGATACTCAAGAGCAATTTGAAATTTCTTTACCTGAACTGTTGGATAGCCGTGATGCCCGTCAGGCTCGCCAACAAGCATGGATTGGTCTCCATCAGGTAACCTTGATTTCATTTACTGTCGTTTTTCCTGGAGCTGTCAAAGACAATTCTCTTGTTAGACATGTGTTTAATCAGGGCTTAAATGCGCTTGAACAAATTGCTTCATGCGGGCAGTGGGTGTTTTTATCACAACAATCTTGGGCATTCAAAACGGGGCCGGAATGCTTGGTCGCCGTTGATGGTGATGCTATCGAGATAAAAAAAGCGTTAATTCACCTAGAAGGATCGTCTGCTGTTGGTCGGTTATGGGATTTTGATGTGTTTGATGCGAATGGACAGCAATATTCGCGATCTCAATTAAATTTTCCACCAAGACGATGCTTAATTTGTGAAAATGAAGCAAAAGTTTGTGCTCGTCAACGGACACATTCATTGGTTGAGATACTTGATCGTATCGAGGAGTTAGCAAATGCAACCTATTAAACAACTCAGCCATATCAATGAAAAATTAACTCGCTATTACAGCCAATTAGCATGGCAAGCGATGTTGGCCGAAGTGAATTTAACCCCTAAGCCCGGGTTAGTTGATAAACACAATACCGGTGCCCATAAAGATATGGCACTGACTGACTTTCATTTAAGTGCCAATGCCATCGCGACACATTTTCCACGATTTTTACAGGCAGGCGCTCAATATAAAAATTGCCCTATAGCGCAGCTATTACCTTACATTCGCCCTATTGGAATGGATTGCGAAAGGTCGATGTTCCGTGCAACCAAAGGCGTTAATACCCATAAAGGCAGTATTTTTTCCTTAGGTTTAGTCTTAACCGCAATAGGCCGTTTGATTGCACAACAACAATGTGTCTCACCGGAAAATGTCAGCTTATTGGTTGCTAGTATGTGTAAGGGAATTACCAATGAACTTAAACAAAAAACCGAAAAACCCACCGCAGGCCAGCGTTTATATCAGAGCCATGGGCTAACGGGTGCAAGAGGTGAAGCCGAAGGCGGTTACTCGTTAGTAATCAAACATTCACTTCCTTATTATTTACAGCAACTCGCTAAAGGCAAACTAGCCGATATTGCCCTACTTGATACCTTGATTCTATTAATGAGCCTGAATGACGATACGAATATTGTCAACCGTGGGGGTGTCAACGGCTTAGCATGGGTAAAACAACGGGCGGAACAGTTATTAATTGCTGGTATCAATACCCGTGATGACTTAGTTAAAGTTAAACATTTTGATAATGAATGTATTCAGCTAAATGTGAGCCCAGGGGGAAGTGCAGACTTATTAATTCTAACTTGGTTCTTTGCGCGATTACCCAATCATTCTTTTATTTAACATTAAGTGATTTTTTAATTCTAATAAAATAGGAATAATTTAAAAAATAAAAAAATTTAACCAAATAAAAACCAATTAACTATTTAACTAAATTATATACCTTAGGGTGAATTACTAATGAAGAATTAAAATCATTTTATTCACTCAAGATACAGCCATATTTAAAATATCGTCATTTTAACAAATTCCTAATATTAAAGTTCATTCAATTTAATATTAAATAAATTTAATATTGATTTAATCAAGGAAATTGGCTTATGCAAAAAGAAAAAATATGGAAGCTATTCGTGTTAATAGCCATTCCAATTATTATTGCTTTAATACCAACACCAGCGGGTCTACCACATATTGCGTGGTTGCTATTCGGTCTTTATCTTGCCGCCATTGTTGGGCTGGTACTTAAACCATATTCAGAGCCTGTTATTTTATTAGCCACGATTGCTGCAAGTGCGGTAATTATTGGGGTAACGGGTACTAAAGATGTCAAAGCAAGCGAAGTTTTAAGCGGATATGCATCCGGTACGACATGGCTTGTATTTGCTGCATTTACTCTGAGTGCTGCCTTTGTTATTACTGGTTTAGGTAAACGTCTTTCTTATATTTTGATTGGTAAATTAGGCGGTACAACATTAGGGCTCGGTTATGTAACCGCAATCCTTGATTTAATTATCGCTCCTGCGACGCCATCGAATACAGCACGTGCTGGGGGAATTGTTTTCCCAATTATCAATAGTGTGGCCGTTGCTTTAGGGTCTGATCCAGAAAAAAGCCCACGTAAAGCAGGTCACTACCTCCTCGTCAACGTGTATATGGTGACCAAAACCACCAGCTATATGTTCTTGACAGCAATGGCGCCGAATGCACTCGCCCTTGCCATGATGAGTGACATTATGGGCATCCATTTAAGTTGGGGCGGATGGGCACTTGCCGCCTCTGTACCGGGTTTAATCATGCTGATTTTGACGCCGTTAATGATCTACAAACTGTATCCGCCTGAGTTGAAAAAGGTGAATAACAAAGAGATCGCAGCTAAAGGCCTTGAAGATTTAGGCCCAATGACTATGCGTGAAAAATTGCTGGGGATTGTCTTTGTTATCGCGCTGTGCGGCTGGATTTTCTCTGACCTTATCGGTGTTAGCGCGTCTAGCGTCGCGATTGCGGTCATGGCATTAACCCTGATCCTCGGTGTTGTAACTTGGGATGACGTACTGAAGAATAAAGGCGGCTGGAATACCCTGATTTGGTACGGTGGTATTATCAGTATGTCAGGCGTACTCACAAAAGCAGGCTTCTTCAAGTGGCTCGCAGATACCATGAGCCAATACCTTTCTTTCGGTGACCAAGCGATGCTGGCGTTCTTTGTCATCATGTTCATCAGTGTTGCCATTCGCTACTTATTCGCCTCTGGTGGTGCCTACGTTGCAGCCATGGTGCCGGTATTTGCTACTGTAGGTATGGTTGCAGGGGCTCCTCCGATGTTGCTCGCTCTGGGCTTACTGTTCTCGAATGCTTATGGCGGAAGCGTAACGCACTATGGTGGTGCAGCAGCACCTATCGTATTCGGTGCAGGTTATAACGATATCCGTTCTTGGTGGATCATCGGCGGGTTAGTGGCCTTCATTAGTTTATTCATTCACATGACTATCGGTTTAGGTTGGTGGGAAATTTTAATTAGTACTGGATTAATTTAATTCTTCGTCAATAAACCGACACGACGGGCACAATCATGATTGTGCCCTATTTAACAACAAAATTATTAATTTCTCGCTGTTCCAGAGTTATTTGCAGTCTTGGCGCTATAACGTGAACTTTATTGGAGCAACCTTAATTCAGACTTAAGTTTACCCTAATAATATGAGTTAGGTTTACCGTAATAATACTTGACGGGTTTAACCTAATCGAATTCATAGGGTTACCTAATAATATTAAGTCA
>NZ_JAMPOL010000021.1:0-67371 GCF_028480325.1 Providencia sp. PROV182
GGGTTTACCCTAAATAGTTCGCGTTGTAGCAAGGCGGCAAAACGAAGGTATCCCAAGGAGCATACATCAGTATGTGACTTGGGGGGCTGAGTGTAGCCAACACAGCTACAGCGTGAAATATGACGGGTAAACAGATGAAAAAAATTCCTTGTACACTAATGCGTGGCGGCACCTCGAAAGGCGTATTCCTTTTAGCGGACTCTCTCCCTAAAGACACTCAACAACGGGATGAACTGATCCTTGCTATTATGGGTTCTGGTCATGCTTTGCAAATTGATGGTATTGGTGGGGGTAGCCCACAAACCAGCAAAGTCGCTATTATTAGCTCTTCAACTCATCCTGATGCTGATATTGATTATTTATTCGCTCAGGTTTCTATTACTGAACGTATTGTTGATACCGCACCAAATTGCGGAAATATTCTTTGTGCCGTGGGTTCTTTTGCGATTGAAAAGGGGTTAGTTCCTATTACTGGTAAAACAACCACTGTCAGGATCCGTAATGTCAATACGAACACTTTCGTCAACTCTACGGTGCAAACACCTGATGGCCATGTGGATTATGATGGTGATACCGAAATTGCTAGTGTACCCGGCCATGCCGCGCCTGTTGCCCTGACATTTTTAAATGCGTGTGGAACAAAAACAGGAAAATTGCTTCCTACTGGTCATGCTATTGATACCATTGAAGGCATTGATGTCAGTTGTATTGATATGGCAATGCCTGTGGTATTAATTGATGCTCCTCAGCTCAATAAAACTGGTTATGAAACTGCGGAGCAACTTGAATCCGATACCGAATTTATGCAAAAGCTGGAAACTATTCGTATAAAAGCCGGGGCAGCGATGGGGCTTGGTGATGTGAGCAAAAAAGTTATTCCTAAACCCATATTGATTTCACCCGCCATTCACGGTGGAACCATTAATGTCCGCTATTTTATGCCACATAAATGCCATGGCGCTCTTGCCGTGACTGGTGCTATTGCCATTGCCACAAGTACTATTGTTCCTAATAGTATTACCCAGCAATATGTTCACTCTGTTGATATGAAAAACATTGCTATTGAGCATTTAAGTGGCAAATTTGACGTGTCGTTAAACCAACAAGGCAACTCACCGGAAGAGCTTCAAGCTTCAATTATTCGAACTGCAAGAAAACTCTTTGAAGGCAATGTCTACGTTCCTTAAAACTAATATCTTGGCCTGCCTCTTATCTAGAGGCAGGTGATTAATTTTATTTTTCTGTAAGTAACGGTTCAAAATTGCCATCAATATAATAGGAAACTTGATGTGCCTCATCTGGCGTTGGCAACTCCAACTTCCCTGCCATTTTTTCCATAACTTGCTCCGGCACTGCATACTTACGTTGTTGATTTTGTTGCCGCCACTGTTTAAATGGCACTTCCAAGTAAACTAAATGGATTTTGGCTTGATAACGTTCAAATAAGCTGATCATGGTTCCCCGTAAAGAGGCACTTAATGATGTTGCATTCCAAATAAAATGTGTTTTAGTGCGTAACAATCGTTTTGCTTGCTCTTTAGCTTGCTGAGCCACCCACCCTTGTGCATTTTTATCTGCTGGGTTGATTTTATGTTCTCGACGAATATCATCTAAACACACGACTGCCGTTTGTGGGTAAAACTGTTTGATAAAATGGTCTTTTCCCATCCCCGGCAAACCACATAGCATAATCACTTCGCTCCCTATCTCTTCAAAAGGTTGGTAATCCGTAGTGCCTTTTTGATGATGAAAATAATGGAAGCGCCCAGCTGGTGAAGCGAATGATTTAGGTTTGTCCCAACAGCCCTGCTCACGACAAAATAATTCAAATAGCTCGATTCTAACTAATAATTCCGCTTTATCTTCACATGTACGCCCTATCGCATCGGCTTTCGCTAACATGCACAATAAAGGCATTTCAACGCGCAATGATGCCGCAAATAATGTACGTTCAGGATCTGGCTTTTCCATTAACCAAAGCGGTAGACCATGAAATCGAACTAAAGCCGCAATCTGTTCACGAATAGCAAAAGGTGTTTCTATTTGTCGAAATAATATATTTCGTACAGATAACTCACCTTTTTTAGCATGTCCAGGCGAATGAATCCGCCCCTCTTCATCTTCTTTTGTCGTACTACGTTATTCAACATCATGCAGCAACGCTGCCGCCCAAACGATTTGTTGTTTAAGTTCCGTAAGCTGTTGATATTCAGGTAAATCTTTCAAAGCCGCTAACACCATTTGAGTGTGAATGGCCACATTACCTTCCGCATGGTGCAAACGGTCTTGCGGCACATATTGCATATCACGCACAAAATCGAACTGTTTTTCAAGCTGCGCCCAATCACGACATTGGGTTAATTGCCAACTCATGGTTGTTCTCCTTGTAATTCAAAGGCCAGCTTGGCTCTCTGCCAATGCCGTTTCCAGTGGATATCTGTTTTGACATGGTTTTTACGCACATATTTAAAAACATGCGCCATAAAATCATCCACATGAAACCCTTGGCTATCACGGCTCACAATCCCTTCCATGCTACAGGCTTTCCCTGTATGTGTATCACGCGCAATAAATTGACTATCTAATGATGCCGCAGTAATTAATGAACTTGCATACTCTTGCTTATCCATCTGTTTACTGAGTGATAAATCTAATTGTGGGACAGTTGGAAAATCAAATAAAGCCGCATAAAATTGCACCTCTTCCCAACTAAGCCAATACTCCCCTTGCCTAACAGCAAACACATAGAAATAATCTTCAATATGTTGATATTCAATGGAATGTATTGCATAAAGGTTTTCGCCGAAGAGTTCGATATCCCCTAAATCATCTTTAATCAGCTGCCAACGTTGGCGAATTTGCTGGCTCCATGCCGATTGGGTTGGGGCACCATGAGAGCGTGCAAAAACTCCATGGCGGTTTAAGCAATTATTTTCACCATCCAGTTTTTCTGTGTGAACCAGTTTGTTTATATTTTGGATGTGCGACCACCAATCGCTATTGATGCGATCATCACTAGTCGTACCAGGGGAGAACGGATAGTGATACGTTCTACCATACTTTCTTGATTGCATATTCATCATGCTTTCTCTAAAGAAATAGAAATAACCACAAATCTTTTGTTAGATTTGCGTCTTTAATTGTTGAGAAATCAAGAGTAGGTATTACATATCTATTCCGAGTAACGGCCTCATTTTTGCTTGGCTAATAGTTAAAATTAGCGAAATTGAAGGAAAACAGTTGAATTTTAGTCTAATTGTCAAGAAAAAGGCTATCAATTTATTCCTAATCTCATTACTAACGCAACTATTCAACTGTTATACAATTTTCATCTAGGGAATATTTCACTACCACTTTATTACGATACAAACAATTATCCTGCAGAGTGATAGGTTCTTGTCCTTTGGTTGTCACTTTTTGCCAAATTTCATTATGACGGTATATAACTTCATTCTCTCGGGTAAATTTATGGTTTTTCTCATAAATATGGTATTTGTGTTCACGAGGAGTGCAGCTCAATAACTCCCCTTCGAGTTGATGTTCTGCAATATTAAATACCAACTGAAAAGCACTTTGTGTCGGATTATAAAAAACCAAATCGATATAATTATAAAAAATTGCCGCCCCAGAACCAAAAGGCAATACCCTCCCTTCATCTGGAAATGGGTCAAAACTATGATTAGCACGCTCAACCACTTGTAATGGAGAATGCAATACCATCCAATGAATTAAATTACTTAGTTGACAAATTCCCCCGCCAATCCCTGAACGAGCCTCACCAAACGAAAGTTCCATACCTTCAAGAAAACCTCTGCGCGCAGTTGGTTTTCCAACAAGCCGACAAAATGAGAAGTATTCCCCTGGGTAGATGATGACTCCATTCATCGCTTCTGCAGCAATACGTAAGTTTGTCACTTTGTTGTATTGTAAACGTAGGTCTGACTCACCTAATTTACGGATCAGCTTAGATGTGTGCTTGTTGTAGCGATACTCAAGACGTTCATTGGATTTTAATTTCGCATAATATTTGGCGGAAAATGCCCAATGCAATCGTCGAGCTAAACGTTTTTGGGTGACACGCAGCCAATAGAGAATAGGATGATAAGAAGAAAGCGGCCTACGCATAACAAACCTTATTGATATCATTAACCAATAAATCATGTCATAGGCATTCGCTTTTCGACATAGTAACTATCTGATAAACCCAATAATTGATAAAAGAAAATAATCCAGCTCGCAAAATAAAAACCATTTGTTCTAAATATTTTATGTCACAGCTAGGCTATAAAAAGTAAATCCCTAGGCGCATACACAAGTATGTGACTAGGGTTTACTTTTGAAACCAACAACGCTGTGGCGTTAAAGCCAATGAGCAAATTAATACAAGCCGATTAGCGCCCCAGTCGCTAATAAAAAGAAACTAAACAACCAAATCCAACCAAACGAATAACGTAGGTGGCGGCCCATATCAATTCCAGCCAACCCCATAGCTAGCCATGCCGCTGGAGAAAAAGGACTCACGAAGGTCCCTGCGTTGTTACCTATCGCCATGGCGTAAACAACAGAAGATGGGTCAACACCAACTGTAGCGGCAATTTGTTGAATTATTGGTAGTAAGGCAAAATAGTAAGCATCGGTACTGGTAAAAATATCCATCGGCACACCTAAAATACCAACAAAAATATGGACTTTAGAAACCCATTCGGTTGGTAAGATAGCCGTTAAGTCTGTTGCGATTGACTCAAGCATGCCACCTTCCGATAAAATACCCAAAAATGCTCCCGCCGCTAATATAATAGCAACCATTCCCAACGCTTGTGGTGCATGGGCGGCCAAAATTTTCATTTGGTCTCTAGGATTAGGGAAATTCACCATCAAGGCAATGGAAAGTGCAATCATAAAAACATAAGGTGCAGATAATAAACCAAATGCTAAACACACAACGGAGGCAACAATTAACCCACCATTGATGAGTGGTTTCTTAGGTTTTTGAACCGTTTCTGTTATATCTGCAGTGTCGTCACTGACAGGTAACAAAGAATCCATTTCATATGGCGTAGTTCCTTTCAAACTTGCCGCTGCAATACGTCGTTTCTCACGTAACCCCATCAGAATAGCAAATACCACTGCGCCACCCATACCAATTAGTTGTACTGGGATCAAGTGTTGCCAAAGGGTCGAAGCATCAATTCCGGTTACAGCTGAAGCTCGGCCTAATGGCCCGCCCCAAGGTACCATATTCATGACACCCATACTGGCGCACATCAGTAGCAACATTAAATAGGGGCTCATACCAAGTTGACGGTATAAAGGTAACAATGCAGGAATAATAATTAAGAATGTCGCAGCGCCTGACCCATCGAGATGGACAATACCCGCAATTAACGTTGTCATAATACAAACAACAATAATATTCCCACGAGTCATTTTAACCATTAAACGGATCAACGGGTCAAAAATATGCAGGTCTTTCATTAAGCTAAAGAATAAAATCGCAAATAAAAACATAGCTGCGACTTTTGAGACTTTATTAATGCCGCTTTCAAAGAATACTGAAATTTCAGCAACAGAATAACCGGCAAATAAAGCACCAATAAAGGGAATACAAGACATTGCGATAATTGGGCTAACTTTTCCCATCATCAATAATGTTACTATCGATATAATGATTAAAATACCAATAATTGTCAGCACATCAATTTCCTTCTTAGAATTATATTTTTCAGGTGAACACAAAGCTTAGGATTAGCTAGTATCAGCTTAATAAGCTTGTTTCTTATATAAACCATTTAATATAACCGCAAGGAATATTTTATATTTTTGCCTCACAAACAATGCATTAACGCTTATTTAAATTATCATTTAAAATAAAAAAATAGTTTTATTCACTATTAGAACCATTAAAACCATAAGCAGATATTAACGCCATTTTATATTGGTGATTATTAATTTTATTTATAAGTTACAGAATTATAACAATCAAAAAATAATAGCTATTATTATATTTTATTTTTTATCTCATTTTTTTATATTTTTTCCCTCTTTTTGCATCATATTGCTAGGGAAATATACTTTTTATGGTATTGATCAAATCTGTAAAAATTTACTTGATTTTCCTTCAATAATTCGCTGTAAAACAAATTTTCCCCCTTAATACCACACCATCTCACAAAAAAATTTTGGCTAACTGGGTATAATATTAAAATAATTTAAGTTTGCTAATAAGGAAAGTTCCAATGAGCCACCTTTTTTCACCCGCATCAATAGGCCAAGTTTCGCTGAAAAATCGTATTATTGTTCCCCCAATGTGCCAATATTCTGCAGAAAATGGTATGCCAACAGCATGGCATAAAGCCCACTACATGAACCTTGCTTTATCAGGTGCCTCTTTAGTTATTGTAGAAGCCAGTGCTGTTGTTCCTGAAGGTCGTATTACCTACAAAGACCTAGGCTTATGGAATGAAGAGCAAATGGCAGCAATGCAACAAATGCTCAGCGATATCCGGCAATATTCAGATGCACGCTTAGGAGTACAAATCGCTCACGCTGGTAGGAAAGCATCAACAGATTTACCTTGGTTAGGAGGTAATAGTATTCAGTCCACACAACCTAATGGCTGGCAGACTGTAGCACCATCAGCACTGGCTTTTGGTAATAATACAATTCCACATGCATTAACTATTGAAGAAATTTCGCAGCTCAAACAGCAATTTATTGAGGCAGCAATTCGGGCAGAAAAAGCAGGTTTTGACGTTATTGAGATCCATGCTGCTCATGGATATATACTGCATGAATTCCTATCGCCAGTTTCAAACTTACGACAAGATGAATATGGTGGATGCTTTAAAAATCGTACTCGCTTACTGATTAATATTTTCCATGAGATGAGAGAAGCCATTAGCCCTAATGTTGCAATTGGTGTACGGATCTCCGCAACAGATTGGCTTGAATCGGGTTGGAGCGTACCTGAATCAATTGAGCTAACAGAATTATTAGAAGATTTAGGTTGTGACTATATCCACGTCTCATCTGGCGGGTTATCAACTGAACAACAGATACCATTGAGCCCAAATTACCAAGTCCCTTTAGCACAAGCTATTCATGAGAATACTATGATGCCTGTCATTGCTGTCGGTCTTATCACTGAACCTTTACAAGCAGAAGCCATTGTGGCAACTCACCAAGCAGATTTTGTGGCAATCGGTAGAGGTATATTATTTGAACCACGCTGGCCTTGGCGAGCAGCAAGTGAATTGAACGAACAAATAGACGTTGCACCGCAATATCTACGCAGTGCCCCACACCAATTCAAACACTTATTTAAGTAAAAATAATAAATTCGCAGCTATTGTTGCTTGATAATCAATAGCTGCGAGTAATAAATAATTAACGTGCGTTAGTCGAGCACTGCTGAACAAATTCAATCATGGTTTTTTGGAATTCAGGCTCTGCAGTACCTGATTTTTCTAATTCCGCATCCATACGTTTAAATTCAGCCAAACCATATTTTTCAATTGTTTTATCATAGGCACAGCCACAAATTGCGGTAACTGCTTTTGCTGTTTCACCTTGAGGATTACCAGATGCAACGACACAGGTATTAACAAAGTTGTCTTTGTATTCAGCAATTTCTGATTTTTCATCAGAACATGCAGACAACACAACCATTGCTCCTGCCATACCTAATATTAATGCTAATTTTTTCATTTTATGCCCGTTTCCTATTCAGCTTTAACTAAGGTGATAATATTAAACCGCTATTATTCCTAGTTCACGCTATTTTGGATATATCGTTTATGTTTTCAATACCATTAATCTTAATATGCTAAATAAGAGGTTCTTATTAAGATTAATATCCCTATCACTGACTATGCATATTAATCATAGCTGTTTTCTTATAAAAAATCTGTATTGACCCATTGTTTATTATGTGTATTTTACCTTGGTAATGAATTAGAACAACGCCATCGGTAATAGAATAATGCCGATAAAATTAGCACACAACCAACAATTTGGACAAAAGGCATTCTTTCATTGTACCAAATAGCCGCTACAAATACGGTCATAACAGGTTCAAGGATCATAATAATTGCAGCATTGCCGGCAGTAGTATTTTTTTGACCAATAAGTTGCAATACAAAGCGTAAACTCGTTGCTATTACAACACTAGCAATAAACCACATCATGGTAGGTACGGTGATGCTACTTGGCCACTCTTCTAAAAAAAATGACAAAACTAACCCAGTCATTCCTGTACAAGCAAGCTGAATGGTCGTTAACGGCAAAAGAGGGATTGTTCGAGTATATAAACTGGTATAACAAAAATAGATAGCTTGGACAATTGCCGCACCAAGAAACCACAGTTGGCTTGCTTTAAATTCAAGCTGTGCCTTAAATAGTGTTAAACATGCCAACCCTAATACAGCGACCGGAAGTGCCTCCCAGAAATAACGTACAGGTTTATTTTTTAAAATAACCCATGCGACTAGCGGGACAAACAACATAGCAAGGCTCATGATAAAAGCCCCTTCACCAATTGAATCTGTTATCGCAACTGCGTGGATCCAGAGCACCATATTTAATGACATCCAACCGCCTGTCATTAATATTTTTGGTAATTGCTTCGCCGCTATTCTATTTTTTTTCCCTCGACAAAAAGGGGCTAAAATGATGGCTGCAAATAAAAAACGGCTACCAAGAAAGGCAAAAATAGGCATTCCCTGCACTGATTCTCGGGAAAATACCCACCCCCAAGCCGCGATTATCGTGGTAAGCACCAAGAAAAATTCTGCCTTTCTTTGTGAATACATGTGTTCCTCTGGATAAATTAACTGACTCGCAGATACATCATACTGGCTTTTGTATGTAAACC
Source organism: Providencia sp. PROV182 (assembly GCF_028480325.1). Taxonomy (NCBI): domain Bacteria; kingdom Pseudomonadati; phylum Pseudomonadota; class Gammaproteobacteria; order Enterobacterales; family Morganellaceae; genus Providencia; species Providencia sp. PROV182. Next base: position 8,873 of record NZ_JAMPOL010000021.1, read on the forward strand.
AATCACATTTATGGCCTTTCTCTCCGACTTCCCTAAATAAAAAATATCTCGCCAAAGAACGATAAATATGACCTTAAATTAAGAGCCATTTCCTCTTAATAAAGATAATTTTACTTCTTGGCTGCTTTTTTCTTATTAACTAGACTAAGTCTGATTTTAAACGCGATAAATGGGGAAGTTTGCATAGAATCTCATCAATTTATCTTCTTACATAGCCTGAGATAATCAAGGGTAGACAAACAATGCACAACTTGATGAAAGGTTATATCATGGTTATTCAAAAAACATTACTGATAGATAATGATAAAATCAAAAAAATTAAGACTGCGATCAATAAGAGAAAATATGCACATGCCGATGAAATAAGTTTGTTATGGCAGCACGCTTTAAAATCATCGTCAGTCTTCAGTTGGGGAAAAGTGATGCTAATTTCTATCATTAGTGGTCTTGTTATCACAATAACCACTTATTTGTAGGATGAGCTTTTAAAAAGAAGAAATCGAGCCTATCGCCCGATTTCTATTAACTTTCTTTGATATAGCTAAAATAGCTAATTCAACTAATTACCAGTAACCTAAGAATTTCCACCAAACGCTACCAATAAAGAACCAAATGGCTAAGTTAACTACGCTCATCACGAAACCTGTTTTCCACCATTCCGCAAGGGTTGCATAACCCGAACCAAAAATAATAGGTGCAGTACCCGTACCATAGTGTGTCAATGACATCATTAGTGACGATGAGAATGCTAATGTTAAAGCTAATAACATTGGTGGAGCGCCAAGGGCTAAACCTGCCGAGAAAAATGCTGCATACATCGCCGTAATATGCGCGGTTGTACTCGCAAAGAAATAGTGAGAATACACATAAATTAAAACAAGAATTAGCATTCCCCATACCCAGCTAATGCCTAATCCATCAATAGTTGCACCGACGGTTAATGACATCCACTTTATGAGACCGAGCTTACCTAAAAAACTCGCCATCATGACTAAGGCAGAGAACCAAACGACAGTATCCCATGCCCCTTTGTTTTTCAGAACATCATCCCAATTAATAACCCCTGTCGCTAATAGAACACTCAACCCAATAAACGCCGCGGTGGTTGCATTAACACTATATGCAGGCCCAAAAATCATGGCAGGAACACCAGCCCACAACAAAAGTAACAACCCAAAAACACCGAGAGTTATTTTTTCAGGTAATGAAACTGGGCCTAATTGTTGTAAACGTTCTTTGGCAAAATTTGGCGCATCCGGTGTTGAAGTAATTTCCGGCTTATACATCAAATAGATCACCAAAGGCATTAATATTAATGACACGATGGCAGGAACAAACGCCGCAATCGCCCACATACCCCAAGTTAATTCATTTTCTTGGCTTGTTTCACTAATAATCAAACTGACAATTAATGGGTTTGGCGCTGTCGCCGTAATAAACATTGCAGAAGTGATTGGGTTAATATTGTAGTTAACGAGCGATAAATAACGCCCTATCTTACCTGCGGTTCCATCTTCAGCCTTTGACCCAAAACTATCCGAAATCGAACGCATAATTGGGTGAATAATTCCCCCACCTCGAGCAGTGTTACTTGGTGTCACAGGTGCCAATATTGTTTCTGCTATTGCCAATGAATAAGCAATACCCAATGTTTTTTTACCGAATAAAGAAATGACATAATAACCTATCCTTGCCCCCAGGCCTGTTTTATTCAAGCTCATGGAAACCATGATAGAAATACCAATTAGCCAAATTAGATCATTAGAAAAGCCACTTAAAGCATCCGCAATTGCCCCTTTAGTTGATTCAGGGTTAGTGACCCCGGTTACTGCAACTAATGAAATAGCGACAATAGATACACCTCCTATTGGTAAAGCTTTACCAATAATAGCAGCGATAGTACCTACAAATAATGCTAAAAGATGCCACGCATTTGGATTAACACCTTCGGGAACAGGAATTAAGAACCAAATAATTAATGTTATTGCAACTGCGATTAGAGTTGGTACAGGTTTTAAAGGTGTTAGTTTATTCATAAGGTTATCCATACACGTATAAAGATGGAAATACAGAGTAATTTCAGTTATATATTCTAATTTTATCTTTAGATTAACAATATATAGCTCAAAAACCTTGATATTTATCAGTACGTGAATTCTTTTATGATAAATTTTAAGCCAGTTTGTAACGATGTGTAATATATTATTTCAGATATCAATCGTTCCATATTTCTTGCACAAAAAGATAAGCCTACACTTACATTAATAAGAGTAAGAATAAAACTGGGATTATTATTTGCTCTGTTACTAGGTTAACAGCACACAATCACATTTGTCACATAATCAAATTTGGTTAGTAATATACTAAAATTTCAATTTTTTTTATAGTTCATCCTCAATTTATGATTGCTGAATCGAATTAATAAAATAAAACCAAGAAATATTCAAAATTATATTGAATATATAAAAAATTATAACAATGACAACATTGATTAAAAAACACGCATATTACTATTAAATTAATACCTCTGCTTAATTAACATTAGTTATTATCTTATCTGATAATTTAAAAAAACACTTATAGTGATTATGCTCTGTTCTCAATACCATTTTTATCTCTAATCTAAATGTGAGTAATCAAACTTATCAAAATATGACTAATAAGGAAACGAAATGCCCACTGATAACATTTACATCACAAATTCTCAACAACCATGTATTGTATTATGTACAACCAATAGCCATGAAAGTGCAATTAAAATTACCCAACACTTACTCGCTAATCGCTTAGCAGCATGTGTTTCCCTACTGCCTGAAATAACATCTGTTTATCTATGGCATGGTAATATCACGCAAGATAAGGAGGTTTTACTCTTGATCAAAACGACCCAAGGAAACCAACTTAATCTATTTAATGCAATAAAAGAAATACACCCATATGAAACCCCAGAACTCATTCGCTTAGACCCAAGCCAAGTTGAAGACAATTATCTGCAATGGCTGATTAACTCTGTCAAATAATAGGTATTAATCTGAATTTAATAACTATAGCGTTATAAATTGTGAGCTAATATCATTTTTGTATAAATTAATTCAACTGGTCGGCTATGGTTTACCGTAAATTAGTGCTATATAAATAAGCTCGCTTTATATTTATTTTCCCTCCTTAATATTTGGAGGTTTTTTTTGTCTAAAATTGACTAGCGTATATTCCTTCAACCTGCTAAAAGTCCGATTTATTCGCCCCTTTGGCATTACATGGTTAGACAGCTATTATTATTATCGGCATTCTCCTTAAAGAAAAAAGCGACTGATATTAATATCAATCGCTTTGTGTATAAAAAATAGCCTGAATAAGCTAGTCTCGTAATGGCGGGTTTCTCACTTGCCTATCACCTGCTACATAATAATCTGCATTGCTTGTGGGTAACGAAGGACGGTTTCGAATTTTATCGGCAATTTTCTCTGCAATCATGATGGTCGTTGCATTTAAATTCCCTGTAATGATCAACGGCATAATCGATGCATCGATAACCCGTAGATTTTCAATACCGTGAACTCGCCCTGCACCATCCACGACTGCCATATCATCGTAACCCATTTTACAGGTTCCACACGGATGAAAAGCGGTTTCTGCTCTCTCGCGCACAAATGCATCTAGCTCTTCATCAGTGCTAATCTGTTTGCCAGGGCTTATTTCATCCCCACGATATGGGTCAAGTGCTGGCTGAGCCATAATTTCACGAGTAATACGAATGGCGGCACGAAACTCTTCCCAATCTTGCTCCGATGACATGTAATTAAACAAAATACTTGGATGTTGCTTTGGGTCTAGGGATTTCAAGCGAACACGCCCTCGACTAGGCGATCGCATTGAGCCTACATGGGCTTGAAAACCATGCTGATTGACTGCATTACTACCATTATAGTTAATCGCCACAGGCAAAAAGTGGAATTGAATATTTGGCCATGCGAATTTTTCGCTAGTGCGGATAAACCCACCTGCTTCAAATTGATTACTTGCGCCAACTCCAGTCCCTTTAAATAGCCACTCAGCGCCTATTTTAGGTTGGTTTATCCATTTTAAGGCTGGATATAATGAAACTGGTTGTTTGCATTCATATTGCAAATACATTTCAAGGTGATCTTGCAAGTTTTGCCCAACACCAGGTAAAACGTGCACAGCTGGAATATTGAACTCAGCCAAAACATCCTCAGGCCCAACTCCAGAACGCTGCAAAATTTGCGGTGAGGCGATCGCACCTGCACATAAAAGCACCTCTTTACTCGCCTTCACTACCGTAGGTGTAGTGCTATTACCTTGATAATATTTAACACCAACCGCTTTTTTCCCTTCAAACTCAATGGTATCTGTCGTGGCATGGGTAAGAATAGTCAGGTTATTACGCTTTTTCGCTTGGTCTAAATACCCTCTTGCTGTACTTGCTCGTCGCCCTTGCGGTGTAACTGTACGGTCCATTGGGCCAAAACCCTCTTGTTGAACCCCATTTAAATCATCTGTTTGCGGGTACCCTGCTTGTACGCCTGCTTCCACCATCGCATGAAATAGCACATTATTGCCATTTTTCGGTGTTGTCACACTGACGGGGCCATCTCCGCCGTGATAATCATTTGGGCCAATATCACGTGTTTCCGCTTTTCTAAAATAAGGTAAACAATCAAGGTAACGCCAGTCTTCTAACCCAGGCGCTTCCGCCCAACCATCAAAGTCTAGAGCATTCCCTCGGATGTAACACATCCCATTAATTAATGATGAGCCACCAAGCCCCTTTCCACGACCACACTCCATACGGCGGTGGTTCATATGCGGTTCAGGGTCAGTTTCATAAGCCCAATTATAACGTCGCCCTTGTAATGGGTACGCTAATGCCGCTGGCATTTGTGTGCGAAAGTCGAACCGGTAATCCGGTCCTCCTGCTTCAAGGAGCAGCACAGTAACATCAGGATCTTCTGTCAGGCGGGTAGCAAGAACGTTACCGGCTGAACCAGCACCGATAATAATATAGTCATAGACCATTGTTATCTCCTCTGTTTCAGTCAAATTAAAATGATGTGATTAAAAAACGGATGCAAATTCCCCCAGTTCCACTTGAATGGATTTCACTTGTGTATAATTTTGCAGTGTCATAACGCCATTTTCGCGGCCAACGCCGGAATGCTTATATCCGCCCACAGGCATTTGTGCTGGTGATTCACCCCATGTATTAATCCAACAAATCCCAGCCTCTAATTGATGAATAACACGGTGTGCACGTGTTAAATCTTGTGTCACCAATCCTGCTGCTAACCCGTACACACTATTGTTCGCACGAGCAATCACTTCGTCTTCCGATTGATAACTCAAAATACTCATAACAGGGCCAAAAATTTCTTCCTGTGTGATTTGCATTTCATCGTGGCAATCGGTGAATACGGTTGGTGCAACATAAGCTCCCTGTGCAAAATCGCCATCCATTAAGCGTTCACCACCGCACAATAACCTCGCGCCTTGTTGTTTGCCTAACTCAATATAACGCAACACGTTTTCCATATGAGCAAAACTGACTAATGGCCCAAAGTTGGTGTTTTCGTCAACGGGTGAACCTATTTTAATGCGAGCCACACGTTCAGTGATCTTGTCCTCAAACTGTGATTTAAGCGATTCAGGCACAAAAACCCGTGTTCCATTGGTACACACTTGGCCTGAACTATAAAAATTCGCCATCATGGCAATATCCGCGGCTTTATCTAAGTCTGCATCATCAAAAATAATTAGAGGCGATTTACCGCCTAGTTCCATCGTCACCTCTTTTAAAGAAGAAGCTGATGCATTCGCCATCACTTTTTTACCGGTTGCGATCCCCCCTGTGAATGAAACTTTGGCAATATCAGGGTGCTCTGTTAACCATTGCCCCACTTCACCGCCTTGGCCTGTCACTACGTTAAATACCCCTGCTGGCACGCCCGCTTCAGTGTATATTTCAGCCAACTTTAACGCTGTTAACGAAGTAACTTCACTGGGTTTGAACACCATAGCATTACCTGCTGCTAGTGCAGGAGCTGATTTCCATAACGCAATTTGGATAGGATAATTCCATGCACCAATACCTGCCACAACCCCAAGAGGTTCACGACGAGTATAAGCAAACGAGCTATCACGCAAAGGGATTTGCTGCCCCTCCAGCATCGGAATTAAACCTGCATAGTATTCAAGAACATCCGCTCCTGTAACGATATCCACATAACGAGTTTCAGAAAGCGGTTTGCCCGTATCAAGGGTTTCGAGGTAAGCCAATTCGTCGTTACGTTCTCGTAAAATATCCACCGCACGGCGTAAAATACGTGAGCGTTCCATCGCAGTCATTGCCGCCCAGACTTTCTGGCCTTGTTTAGCGCTTTCTACCGCCCATTGGATATCTTCAAGGGTCGCAGATTGCAGATCCGCGATAGTTTCCCCATTGGCAGGGTTGATTGCAGGAAATCGCCCGCATTCAGGTTGTGAACTGTCGACATAACCACCATGAATATAAAGCTTATGTATCGGTGGATGTTGCATATTATCTCCTCTGAATTGGTTATTAGGTTCCTAAAACCTCAGCACGTTGTAGTTGCATATCGATGTATTCGTTAGTGATTTTGAGTGCATCCTTAACAGGAAATTGTTCATTACTCAAAGCACTACGTAGCCATAGGCCATCAATTAAAGCAGCCAGCCCCTTCGCTGCCATCCGCGCATCTGCCTTGTTTAATACCCGCCCAAACTCATAGCTTAAGTTTGAATACAAACGCCGGTCATTAACCTGTTGTAAGCGGTTTAAATTCGGTTGATGCATACTGCTAGCCCAAAAGGCTAGCCACGTTTTCATCGCCGCCTCACTGGTTTGCGTTGGATCGAAGTTGCCTTCAACAATCGCCTGAATTCGTAGTTTTGCCTCCGCCCCTGTTAACATGCGTAAACGTATTGCCACCGCAAAACCCAACTGGTATTGAATATGGCGCATAGTGGCTTCAAGCAAGCCATTTTTATCACGAAAATAATGGCTGATGATCCCTGTAGAAACCCCGGCTTTACGGGCAATTAACACAAAACTGGCTTCCTGCATTCCAACTTCATTAATCACAGCCAATGTGGCTTGAATTAACTGTTGTTTACGTATCGACTGCATTCCTATCTTCGGCATGGTATTTGAACCTAAAAAATACATTGATCCCTTTTATTAAACGTTTTTTTGATTGAATGTTCAATCAATATTAACTATTGTTTACAACAATTCATTCACAATTAACATAAGAGAGAAGATAACAAAAACCAAATCTTGGCTGATAAATCAATATATTAGCTTAGAAAGTAATTTTAACCTGTTAAATAAATAAAAATGTGGAATGTCCAATGACAACTCAAAATAGCCCAAAAAATAAGCAGAAGGATAAATTGAATTCTGTGGTTTTTTTTACTTCCGCCGGTCTTATCCTGGCGTTTTCTTTTTTCACCATCTTGATGACTGAAACAGCAAATCAGTGGATCGTTACCGCGCTTGGGTGGGTATCTAAAACCTTTGGTTGGTATTACCTGCTAGCAGCAACGCTTTATATTGTTTTTGTCATTTTCGTTGCTACCTCACGCTTTGGTAATATCAAACTCGGCCCTGAACAATCTAAACCTGAATTTAGCGTGCTCAGCTGGTCTGCGATGCTATTCGCGGCAGGAATTGGTATCGATTTAATGTTTTTCTCCGTCGCTGAGCCGGTCACCCAATATATGCTGCCGCCAACGGGCGAAGGCGAAACCTTAGAAGCAGCTCGTCAGGCGATGGTGTGGACACTGTTCCACTATGGCCTAACGGGCTGGTCTATGTATGCCTTAATGGGGATTGCACTGGGTTACTTCAGTTATCGTTATAACTTACCGCTAACCATTCGCTCCGCACTCTATCCTATTTTTGGTAAACGGATTGACGGCCCAATTGGCCATACAGTAGATATTGCGGCAGTACTTGGGACGATTTTCGGTATTGCAACAACTCTTGGGATCGGGGTTGTTCAGCTGAATTATGGCCTCAAAGTATTATTCGACTTACCTCAAGGGCTCCCCGTGCAAAGTGGGTTAATTCTGCTATCAGTGATTATGGCCGTGATTTCTGCCACATCTGGGGTAAATAAAGGTATTCGGGTGTTATCCGAGCTCAATGTGCTTTTGGCATTTGGCTTGATTTTATTTATCTTATTTGTCGGCGATACCGAGTTCTTACTCAATGCCTTAGTACTGAATGTGGGGGATTATATCAACCGCTTTATGGGTATGACCCTCAATAGCTTTGCCTTTGACCGCCCAACGGATTGGATGAATAGCTGGACGCTGTTTTTCTGGGCGTGGTGGGTAGCATGGTCGCCATTTGTTGGGTTATTCCTCGCTCGTATTTCTCGTGGTCGGACCATTAGACAGTTTGTGATCGGTACTTTAATTATTCCGTTTGTTTTCACACTATTGTGGTTATCTATTTTTGGTAATAGTGCATTGTATGAAATCATTCACGGCAATAGCGAACTTGCCAAAACCGTCCTCGACGCCCCCGAAAAAGGCTTCTATTCACTACTTGAGCTTTACCCTGGCTTTGGCCTAACCGCTTCTGTTGCAACCATTACTGGGCTGTTGTTCTATGTCACCTCTGCTGACTCCGGCTCATTAGTATTAGGTAATTTCACCTCAAAACTCAGTGATATTAACAACGATGCTCCTAATTGGTTGCGAATTTTTTGGTCTGTCGCAATTGGTTTACTCACCTTAGGGATGTTAATGACAGATGGCGTCGCTGCTTTACAAAATACAACGGTGATCATGGGCTTACCATTTAGTTTTGTGATCTTCTTTATTATGGCTGGGCTATATAAATCATTAAAAGTTGAGGACTTTAGACGCGTTAGTTCGCTAAATACTAATGCGCCTGCACCGCTGTATGGCAATGGAACACTCAATTGGAAACAGCGTTTGGGACGAGTGATGAATTTCCCGGGAACGACTTATACCCAGCGGATGCTTGATTTGGTGTGCATTCCTGCTATGCAAGAAGTGGCAAAAGAGCTCAGTTTAAGGGAAGCGAAAGTAGAATTTAACACCTTGCCACCCATTGCTGATGAGCGCTTAGACCATTTAGAGTTAACTGTTGACCTTGGTGAAGAACAAAGCTTTATTTACCAAGTGTGGCCACAGCGCTATTCCGTTCCCGGTTTTACCTATCGCGCACGTTCAGGGAAATCCCATTATTACCGCTTAGAAACCTTCTTATGGGAAGGCTCACAAGGGAATGATTTAATGGATTACACCAAAGAACAAGTGATTAGCGATATTCTAGACCAATATGAAAAACATATGAATTTCATTCATTTAAGCCGTGAAGCTCCCGGTGCAACCTTAACATTCCCTGAATCTGTTTAATTTGACCTCTAAGGGGGCGATGCTCCCTTAGAGTCAACAAATGAACAACTTATCAATAAGGGCGGCCCGCTTGCTCTAACATTTTTTTCATTTGCTGGCGATCATTCATCCAAGCCATTGAATTAGGGCACCCTGCTCCCGTCGGGTTAACATCACACACATTAAAATGTTTTGAAAACGCATTTTCATCTGCATTTCGCTGCTCTAACAAAGCTTGATAACTTTGTTCTTCTTGTGGAAGTTTCTTTTTGGGATCAAAGACAAACTTTTGTTGTGTCTGTAATTTTTTAATTCCTTGGTAGTCTTGATTAAACTCGCGATCAGCGGGTGACTTTTCTTTAAATGTAAAGTCGCTGGCAAAGCCATAAGAAGTAAAACAAAGAAAAATAGCAATAATAACCTTTTTAAACATATCAATTTCCTGCTGTATCCATAAGTAAATATTATATGTCAGCAGAAACACATGGTGTTGAATAATAATAAGTGAAATTTATAAAATCCTTAATATTCAAATAAATAATTTACATAGGTTATTAAATCAATTGATTGATACATCATTGAAATTGGCTTAGTCTTGTTATATCAACCCTATGATGGATATTGGTGATAGCCCATTTTCTCTGAAATATTACGCCCCGCCGTTTTCAGTAATTGGACATAGTCATCAATACGCTGCTCATCAAAACGAATCGTTGGGAACGAAATCGATAGCCCTGCAACCACATGACCTAAGCGGTCATACACTGGCACAGCAATACAGCGCAGTCCTAACTCTTGCTCTTCTCTGTCTTGTGCATAATGGCATTCACGAACGGTGGCTAATTCCGCCAGCAGGTCTTCTATCGTTAAAATTGTTGTTGCCGTTTTTTGACTAAAAGTTTCATCTTTCAATGCCAAACGAATGGATTCTTCATCTTGCCAAGCGAGTAAAATCTTACCGATTGCGGTGCAATACAATGGGTTACGACGCCCAACCCGTGAATACATGCGTAAATTATAACTCGAGTCGATTTTATGGATATAAATAATGGCATCTTCATCTAATGCACCCAAATGCACCGCTTCATGGGTTAATTGGCCAATAGGGCGCATTTCTTTATCTGCAATTTCTATCAGGTCAACATACTCGAGGGATTTTGCCCCTAATTCGAAGAGTTTTAAGGTCAGTGAATACTTATCTGCTTCACCTTCTTGATCCACATATCCTAACTGTTTCATCGTTTGCAGAAAACGAAATGTCGTGGCTTTTGACATCAATAAACGCTGTGAAAGCTCAGACACACCAATCTCTTTTTGCTCACCAAGGGCGCTAAGAATGCTAAATACCTTAACCACTGCTGAAACAGCATCCGTTTGAGTCGTTTTATCCATTATTTTCCCATCATCCTATAAATTGATATCGACATTACACCCTAACTAATAGCATAAGTGGCTATCATGATAAAAACAAGAACGTCGATTTGATATTTTTAAAACGGCGTTTCATTTTTATTGAAGTTCTATTTAAAATGGGTTTTAATAGCATCATTAAGTAGCAATAGTTTACTAAGTCGTAATCGCGCAGGTGGTGAAAATGAATACACATCCGCAAGTTGCCGTTATTGGCGAATGCATGGTTGAGTTGCAAAAATCGGGTGAACTTTATAGGCAAACATTTGGTGGGGATACACTCAATACCGCGCTATACCTGTCTCGTTTAACTAAAGATCACGGTGTGACAACCCGTTACATCACCGGTTTAGGTCAGGATCCATTCAGCCAGCAAATGCTAAGCAGTTGGCAACAAGAAGGCATCAATACTGAAGAGGTCTTTATTTCGGACAAACATTTGCCTGGGATGTATTTAATCGAAACTTCTGCTGATGGCGAACGCCGCTTTTTCTATTGGCGAGATAATGCCGCGGCAAAATTTTGGCTTGATGCCGTTTGTCTTGACCACAACAGCAAAGCCCACACACAGCAAATCCTAAATTCACAACAATTTATCTATTTAAGTGGCATCAGCCTAGCCATTTTACCTAGCGCTTCACGCCAGTTGTTATTTGAAATGTTACAGCAAGCTAAACAGCATGGTGCCCAAATTGTGTTTGATAATAACTATCGCCCCGCACTTTGGTCTTCCAAACAAGCGGCACAACAGGCTTATCAGCAAATTTTAAGCTTAACCGATATCGCTTTTCTGACCTTTGATGACGAACAACTGCTTTACGATGATATTGATGAAACTGATGCAATTGCACGTACCCAACAATATGGTGTGAACGAAATAGTGATCAAGCGCGGTGCTGATGCCTGCTTTGTGATTATCGATAACGAACGTATTGAAGTCCCTGCGAATAAAATCAACCACGTGGTTGATACCACTGCAGCAGGGGATTCTTTCAGTGCCGGCTACCTTGCTTGCCGTATTTTAGGTGGCAACCCATGCGAAGCGGCAAAAACAGGTCATTTACTGGCTGGAACCGTCATCCAACACCGGGGAGCGATTATTCCATCCGAAGCCATGCCAACCACTGCTTTAGAAACATGTTAAGAGGCTTTAACCATGAATCAATTACTTGAAAGAATTAAGAAACTCAATGTTGTTCCTGTTATCACCATTAATAATGCAGAGCATGGTGCACCATTAGCAAAAGCTTTAGTGGAAAATGGCCTGCCATGTGCAGAGGTCACCTTCCGCACCCCTGCCGCGGTACAAGCGATTAAAAATATGCGTGCTGCTTACCCTGAATTACTGATTGCCGCAGGTACGGTATTAACCACAGAGCAAGTTGACCAAGCCATTGAAGCGGGTGTAGATTTTATCGTCAGCCCGGGTTTTAACCCAAAAATTGTGGCTTATTGCCAACAAAAGAACGTGATTATTATTCCTGGGGTGAATAACCCAAGCTTAGTGGAGCAAGCCCTTGAATTTAATCTCACCACGTTGAAATTCTTCCCAGCCGAAGCCTCTGGCGGAGTTGCCATGCTCAAAGCACTCAGCGCCGTTTACCCGGTTAAATTTATGCCAACTGGCGGTATTGGTATGAAAAATATAAAAGAATACACCGCATTACCGTCTGTATTAGTGTGCGGCGGTTCATGGATGGTACCGAATGAATTAATTGACAGTGAAAACTGGCAAGAGCTCGGCAAACTCATTGCCGAAGCTGCAACTATTTAATTTATAATAAAAGTTTCGTTGTTGTTATTGCGCCCTTACTGGATGGTAAGGGCTTTTTTGTTGTTCATGTTTATTAAAATATTGTTTCATTATTAGCTTTATCAAATTAATCAAAGAATATAATACAATTTACTAATAACTTAGCTTTTAGATTTATTTAAATAACTGACAAATAAATAAGAATTGAATGAAACTGCATACATTTTATTTTCGCAGAAGAAAACCAATAAAGTTTATTTTATTAATACTACTTATATACCCCATTAAAAATCTTATTAACTATCTAATAATATAAATTTCAAATAACACTTCGGCAACGAGATATAACTTCCTTTATCGCTTCACCAAGTTCTTCATCAGAAACACTATCCGGCAAAACAATATAGTCATCCTCAGTAAACCCATCCCCCGTCCATGTTTCTAATTTTTTATGGAGTGTTGGCGTAATTATTATATGATCACCCTCTCGACAAATGTGGCATAACATCATTTTTAATAAAAAACTTTTACGGTTTTTCGACTTGCATATTTTTTTCCCATCATCAATCCATTTTTGATAGGCCAAAGATACACCATCACGACTAAAAATATCCTCGGGCGTATTTATATCAATTATTCTACTATTATCCAGCGCTAAAAATATTGTTTTGCCTAACTCCCGCGTATCAACCTCTTTCGAAAGATGATAAATAGGCATTTTATAGTCCAAAACACGGAGATTATAACGCGAAATGGTATGTATAAAATAATACTCCTCATTAAAGTAAATGCTTACCCAAGACTCTTTAGTAGAAGAATTACTCATCTATCCTCCTTGCTTTACAATTATTACTCTAAGACTTATATTCTTTTCTGCTGCATATATTATTGACTGATTGATTTCCAGCCATTGTGATGCTGTTGTTTTATCTGGAACTCCTAGCTCTATTGTTTTAGTTTTTATATCTGAGCTTTTCAATTCAACGCCGGACTTACTAGCACCTTTAAAATCATTTACTTTATTAATGTAACTGTTAAGTACTCGATTTATTTCATTCTGCTTTTGGTATGTCTTTGCACTGGTATTTAAGGTTTTCACACTTACAGCTTCTCCCTTTGAAAAATAATCGAAAGTTTCAAACCCATATGGCATTCTTTCTGCTTTCTTAAAATTTCTATGTACACCAATATAATCTTCAAATGGATAGCCTTGCTTGTAAACGCCTTCACTACAGCCTAGACATTTTACTTGACCATACTTCGGCAACGAGAAAGCACTTCCTTTATGGCTTTACCTAATTCTGCGTTTGTTACTGTATCCGGTAAAATAATATCATCATCATCACTATATCCATCTCTCGTCCAATCTTTTAGTTTTTTATGCAAACTAGGTTGCAATATAATGTTACCATTAATTCGTTTAATACTGCATGACATCATATTTAAAAAAAGTGATTTTATACTTTTAAACTTACATTTAATTAACACATCACCAACCCACTCTTTATAGTCTTCATCAATCCTCTTTCTATCAAAAAAATCAGAATTTTCATACGGATCTATAATTCGACACTGACTTAATGCTAACTTTAACATTTCACCTAACTTTTCTTCAGTAGTATCTTTTTCCAAACAATAAACGGGCGTCTCATTATCTCTAACAAAAAAATGATATCCCGAAAGAACAAATATAAAATAAAATCGTTCGTTAACTCGGATTGATACATTATCCCCAGAATCATAATCAAGCATATATTGTTCCTTACTTAACAACCGTTATATTAAGTTTTATGTTTTTATCATTAGCGTAAATTATTGATTTATTAATTTCAATCCATTGTGCTGGAGTAGTTTTACACGGTATAGCTAACTCTATCGTTTTATTTTTTACACTTGACTTTTCAAGCTTAAATTTAATGCTGTTTATTCCTTTGAAATTAACCACATCATTTATATATCCGTTTATTTTTGAACTGATCTTAACTGGGTTTTGATATGTTTTAGCTCCCGTATCTAATGTTTTTACACTTATCGCTTCTTTATTTTTTGTAAAATAGTCAAATGTTTCCGTCCCCGCAGGTAACCTTTCACTATCCGCTAGTTTTCTAGATTTACCAATATAATCTTCAAATGGATAGCCTTGCTTGTAAACGCCTTCTCCAAAAGCCATATAGGTTTTTCTACCGTCCGGCTCAATTCTATATATTTCTTTGATATCTATAATAGGCCAAGATTTTTTACCATTCAATAGCGCATCAACATATCGGCCTGAATTCGCTGATATGCTAGCAGCACTTTTAACAGTAACAATATATCCTGCTACCTTAGTAAATAGTTGACCAGTTTCTAAACCCGCATTAAACGCACCATCAGCTCCAGCTTTCTGATATTCGATTTCAATTTTATTAATTCGATTTAGAATATCTTGTTTTTCACCCTCAGCTATATCACTGAACATTGTTTCACTTGTTAATAAAGCACGTATCCCATCCCATGTTTCTTCATAATTTATTGTTCCATTTACAACATCTTTTAATGTATCCCATAACTCTGCAGGAACTCCCGCAACGAAACCGGCAGCAAAAATACCATCCTGATGACTACTGGCTAATCCCCATTTGATATGGATCCCAGCACGCTTAAAAAGATTAGGCTCAGCAGCTAGCTCTTTTTCCATTAACTCACGTTGCTTGTGAGATAAATAGTTATAACGAAAAGTATTCTCAGCACTATTTGCTGCGCTATAAACCCCTCCGGGTTCGCCAGTAAATATCGCACCTGCAAATCCGCCAAAAGCTTTCGCCATTTGAGCTTTTTGTTCTGCTTTCTTTTTCCATTCATGCGCCTGAATTAAATTATCATCTAGAGCAATCGCTGCAAATTCCGCAGCGAGAGCACCAACAACAGCACCTTTTGTATTGTTACCTGAAAGCTCAGCAGCAAGCCCGCTCACAGCAGCGTGACTGAGCATTTTCCCTGATTGACCTAAAATTTGCCCATTATCGCCAATTAGCCTAGCACCCTCTGCATTCAGTTGATTAGCGACATTACCTAAAAATGCATTTTTTAAATTTTGAGTAAAACTGCCACCTTGAATTGATGTATTAATGCTTGAACTAACAACAGATTGTGCCGCAACACGTTGTGCCACATTACTCCAATCACCATCACTCAATAAAGGTAGCTTCGCTTCAGCCCCAGTTCCTGCTCCCCACTCCATATGAACATCTAAACCACTAAGTGCGCCGGAAACAGCCATCTGGGTAATAATCGATTTAACCGTTTCGCTCCGGCCTAATGCATTAAATGTTTTTGTTAAATCTCCTTTATTTTCAACCAATGCATTAGCTGTTTGAGCTGATAAAGCCATCACGCCACTATAAGCCGCTCCGGATATTGCACCTCCTGTCACACCACTAGATCCGGATGATGCCCAAGCTGCAAACTCGGTTGCCGTTCCGTGAGTCATTGCTGCAATTGAAATCATAATCAATGCTGACACTACAGGGTTTAAATGCTGACTTTCATAATCCCATTGCTCATAAGCATCTTTAACAATATCCCATTGGATATCTTTACGATCTTTTAAACTGGCTAGCCATTTAGTTTCATCCCTTTTCCCTAATTCATTAAGGACACTTTCTAAATTTTGAGCATTTTTAGCTTTAACATCTGCACTCACACCATTCGCGGCACCAACAGTCAATGCACCACCAATATGTAATGAGGGTAATACCCATGAGTCCTCTTTATATCCCTTATCCCGGTGAGTAATATAAAAGCCAGTTGAATTAGAAATGACTTGCTCAAACTTACTATTTTTAACTGCTTTAAAATTCACCTTACCAGTCTGGCTAGTTATCTTTGCATTTTGTCTGGTGTTGAGTTTTGTAGCTTCTAATGTGATATCGTCTTTGGCAAATAAGTTGATATCTTTATTTGCGACAAATTCAGAGACTTTATTCGTAGCAGATTGAAAGTTTTTTATTTCATGGGTCGAACCCCAGAAGCATGATTTTATACCTAAAAAACGATTGCAATATTTGCGCTCTTCCTCCCACTTAGTCGTTTCAATCATAGATTGTGCGTAAAGGATCCCCCCCTTAGCTGCAATATCAATAAAGCCTTTCGCTGCAAGTTTTGTTGCTTGAAATAATGTACTACCATTTGACAATAAAGTGATATTTTTCCCGCTATGAATTTCTGATCTACGTTGTTCCCTTTTATCTGTATTATTTTTTCGACTTTCCTCTGTTAATGCTTCAAACTTGATATTGTTATCACTTGTAATTGTGATATTTTTACCTGCTTCTAACTTAGCGCCTCGACTAACAAAATCTCCAGCAGAACTTAAAACAATATCTTTACCACTCTCTATTGAAGTGACTAAATTTTTCCTTTCATAAAAATTCCTAGTTGGGAAGTCAGTCAAGGAATATG
This sequence comes from Providencia sp. PROV182, assembly GCF_028480325.1. NCBI lineage: Bacteria > Pseudomonadati > Pseudomonadota > Gammaproteobacteria > Enterobacterales > Morganellaceae > Providencia > Providencia sp. PROV182. Next base: position 25,887 of record NZ_JAMPOL010000021.1, read on the forward strand.
ATGTAGAATCAAGAGTAAGTTGTTTGCCCGCTGATAGTGTGATGTTTCCCCCACTCGAAAGGTTAGCTGAAATAATCCCCATATCTTCACCACTCATCATAGTGAGATCTTTTTTAGCGGAAATGGGAGCAATTAGTTTCTGTATTTGTGAATGAGATAATACTCGCGTTAATTCATTCGCTTTTTCTGGTAAAAAATATGCATCTAGTGTGTCCGTAAGAACAGCATCATATTCACCAGACGAGAATCGAGGTCTAATTGAAAGCTCAGAGCCATTTATAAAATTAATGTTATTATTAGAATAAAAACCATAACCTGATGAAAATAAATTACCACCCGCTTGAAGCAATAAGTCTTTATTTGTTTGTATTTTCCCTCTATTGTTAAGAAAGTTATTAAAATTAGTTTTATATTTTTCACTATCCCATAACTCTTTAACTCGTATCTTAGGGGTATTTATATCGTTTTCCAAAAACAATATATTTTCACCTGCATTTACAGAGAAATTATTTAGAGGTTTTATCACTGAATCGAGGAAAATTACATTTCCTTTTGCTTGCACTAAGATATCATTTTTAACTGAAATATTTCCTTCATATGCTTTCCCATTTTTATTGTAATATCTTTCAGGCGTGTCATTTGAAATCAACACACTGCCTTGTAAAGATTTTATAAACGCATTATTTGCATTTACTTGACTATTTTTCCTTACTTCTATATTTTTATCAGCTGAAAGAATAAAATCATGCTTTGTATCTATTTCTGCATTTTCTAAATCAATATTTGTATTAGAAAATATGTATACATCCTGTTCGGATTTTAACCCATGATTAATTTTAACATTTCCCCCCTTGATAAAAACATTTTTAGCAGTAACAATATTAGGTACATCCTGAATGATTTCTTTATCTTTTGGTAGAACGATGAAAGGTTTATCATCATAATAATCAAGGTGAGAATAGCGATTAGATGGATATAGCTTACTTGCTTTTGAGTTGCCATAATCAGGTTTATTAATAATGCCTTTAACAAAGCCATTACCTAGTGATATTCTATCATTGGATGTATATCTAAAATCCACATCCTCTAAGAAATCACTCATAAAATTATTACCTGCGAAAATACTGGCAGGAGCATAAATAGGGTAGTCTATTTGGCGTAATGCAAAAGTCTCATCAGGTAGTCTATACCCAGTAATACTATAATCTATAAATTGATTGCTAATGGCAGGGCTATCTGTGAATGTTAATTCATTCCGCATGGCATTTGGTGTAAACCTATAATAACGCTCATGTTCGTTTTGAACTAATAAACTACTATTTATGAAGCTCCTCCCTGTCAATATCATATTTTCTTTTGATTTTATATTACTACCATAGTTTAATAATTCATTAGCGGATATATATAAGTTCTTACCAGCCAAGATATCACCTGTTTTACCAATGGTTTTATAGGCATATTTATAATTTCCTAGATTAATAACAGGTAGGGAAGAAATGGGAACTGTACCACCAAGCAATCTATTTAAAAACTCCAAGTTTCTTTTTGGGTCACTAATCCCAGAATTGACAAAATAACTATTTTGCCAGTCTCTAAAATCATAGGCGGGCACATCATAATTATGTGTCAGAAAATAAAGAACTCCATCATCTGTTATTCCTTCTTTTATCGGGTTTAAAATAATGGGATTTTTAAATTCCTTACCCACTGCATCATTGGAAAAAACAGATTTTTTATCATCACTACCTTGAGCGGTAAAATATAGTCCCTCTAAGCTTCGGTTATTTGCAACCTCTTTCGCTCTAACAACCAAGTCTCCCTTTTCTGTTTTAATCGTTGCGGACTTGTTTACGATAGATTGACTTAAATCTCCAATTGCATTTTTCTGTATCCACAAATTTTCTTTCGCTTGAACAAGTGCTTTTTCACCCGTATTTTTAATTGTATTAGAAAAAATACGCATGTCCTTACCTGCTATAATCTCGCCTTCATTGATTAAAGAATTTGTCGCAAGGGTAATATCATTTTCCGCATTTAATTTTGCATTTTTCTTAATATAGAGTTCTTTACCACTAACATTAATTTCATTTTTTGATTGAATATTACCATTTGTTGTAATTTTCCCATCAGCAGTTAGTATTAAGCTCCCTTGAGTGGTGTAAATGTTATTTAAATTGACTCCTATACCTGATGCTGTACTCGTTAATTTTATTTGGCCAGCATACATGCCTCCAAGTGCTTTTGTATCAATAGCAATAATAGGGCTTTGTATTTCGCCATTAATTGATGTTACAGTTCCTTTTTGGAAATCAATACGATTATTCCCATGCATCAATGAGACATTTTTCCCTTTAATTTGTCCATTAAGAACCATTGCTTGGCTAATAATATCCGTATAATTTGGGGTTTCGGCATTCATTCCTTTATTGCCAATGGTGATCGTCCCTTTTTTTACTTCAATAGCAGATAATTGACCGTCGCTACCAAGAAATGGTTTTCCTGTTGTTAGGGTGAGCGCGGGAACATTGATAAAGCTACATCCATTGCACGTTATTCCATTTGGGTTTGCTATAATCACATTCGCAGATTTTCCCGCCACTTCCAATTTTCCAAGTAACTGGGACTGACTATTTCCTACAACTTCATTAATAATCAGTTCTGCATTAATTTCTCTTAACCTATTGTTTCCATTTATGTCCCCTGCGAGTTGAGTTTTTACTGTATTCTTTGAATTATTTAATATAATACCTTTTTCAAGGATATTAAATTGTTGGTATTTATTATGCGAAATACCATTTTCATTTGGAGTAGCTATATTAACAATAGTGGTGCTGTTTTTTTGATAAACTGAAGAGTCATTCCCTGAAATTAAAACATTACTACCCCAAGATGGATTAATCGGAAATAATATAAATAAACACATCAGATAGTAGATAATAAAACGCTTCAAACGTGGTATTTTATGTTCAACCATAAACTTCTCCTACATAGATTATGAGTTAACTTGAATATTCCAATGTAATGACCAATTATTTACCTTTAATTTCGATGGATAATACAAGGGAGTGCTAGAATTCTTTGTGTTCTAACTTCATTAATTAAAACATATGATGAGTTTAATTCCATTTTTTTAATACTATTTTCATTTCCTCCTTCTTTTTTAACGGCTGGTTTTATAATTCTTTTCTTTGATTTAATTCTGATATCAATCTTGGATTTTTATCTTGAGCATGGATATCCCTGAAAATTGATAGTGACGTCAAAAAAGAATAAGCATATTTATTAAAAGTGAATATCAAGCTTATTATTTTCATAAAAATGATAATAGTATTTTTCATGTATATGTCCCTATATGACCTAGCATAAAAAATAACGATGATAAATATATCAAGCAAGCATCAAATTTATTATATGTCTTATAAAAATTAAAAACATGATTAGTTTAAAAAACAAATAGCAACTATAACCACCACAAACCTAATTTACTTATTAAGGCTTGTGGTGGTGAATAATTAAATTATTGGCTAACTAACCAATAAAACGTTTTAACTGTAAACGCAACATCTCATTTTCGCGTCGGAGTATTTCATTTTGATCCATTAGGCTCATCGCCATTGCGATGCCCGGCCAGTCAATTTCTAATTCATGGTAAAGACGCACGGCTCTTCTCACAATGACTACCGCTTGGTCGTCAAACAACCATTCATTGGTAGTTTCAATAGGTTGAATTATCCCAAGGCCGACAATTTCCTGTAATTCATCTTCAGCAATACCGGTATGAATGCAAAAATCAATAACGGTTAATGTGGTTAACTGTTCCATTATTTTCCTCCCCAATTTTTACGCGGGTCAAAGTGCGTATGGCTCTCAGCCAACTTCTGCCATAGCGCATCCGACTCTGCATTACTGCTATTCGGCATCACGATTTTTATAATCGCATACAGATCCCCAGCTGTGCCTTTATGTTTCAGCCCTTTACCTTTAAGGCGTAATTTTTGGCCAGCTTGGCTATTAGCAGGAACGGTGATCACAATCGGGTCTTTTAATGTTGGAATGGTGACTTTAGTTCCGAGGGCTGCTTCCCATGGCGCAAGCGGCACGACCACTTCTAAATCATGGCCTTTGATATCAAATAATGGATGTGGTGCAATGCGGATGGTTATCCATAGATCGCCATTTTCACCGCCATTTTCCCCCGCTGTGCCTTGCCCTTTTAAGCGAATACGTTGCCCATCAATCACCCCTGCCGGGATAGTCACATTAAGTGTTTTGGGAACTTCATTTTCGATAAAACCAAAAGCGTTATAGACGGGTAAGTTATAGCTAATGGTACGTTTATGTGGTTCTTGGGTTTCTTCAAGGAAAACAGCCAGTTCAACTTCTAAGTCCTGCCCGCGGTGACTGCGTGCTTGCCTTGTGCCACCACGTGTACGTTGGGAAAACATCGATGAAAAAATGTCATCAAAACCACCCGCATCAAACCCTTGCTGAGAATATGTGTGGCTTTGTTGGCCTTGGTTAGCTTGGTTAAAATAGGGGTCATTTCTGTGCTCCCACATTTCATCGTATTCCGCGCGTTTTTCTTTGTCACTGAGTACCGCCCACGCCTCTGCAATTTCTTTAAATCGCGCTTCTGCATTTGGCTCTTTACTGACATCGGGGTGATATTTTCGCGCTAAACGGCGATACGCGGTCTTAATGGTTTTTAAATCATCGGTGCGCTTAACACCCATGATGCTGTAATAATCCTTTAGTTCCATAGTCATATCTCGTTCACTTATCTGTTGAATAGAATTCTTATGGTATTTACCCAATTGGGTTAAACATCACAACGACCTTGAATTTAACTTAGGACATTTACGCAGTAATTGGAATAGCTAGGCCATGATAAAATTCCACAAAAAACAGGAAATTTACGCTATTTCAGGCTAAACCTATAAGAGTGCCGTTTGATTAATAGGGGAACTCTATGGATGCTCTTGCCAATCGCCTGAACTATAAAGTCAATTTTGCTATCTCTATTGAGGATTTTATTCGATTAATTCGCCAGTCACCATTTAAAGAAATGGTGCCAACCGATAATCTTACTCAATTAGATGCAATGCTGAATAACGCGGATTTATTGGTTAGTGCATGGGATGACGAACAGGTGGTCGGTTTTGTCCGCACGGTGACGGATTTTAGTTCTTGCTGTTATATCTGCGAACTGGCCGTTGATATGCATTATCAAAAACACGGTATCGACCGCCAATTAATGCGCCTCGTCGCTGAAGAACTCCCCGCCGACTGCCAGATTTTATTTTTCTCCACCGACAGCAACCTCACCGAATACTTAAAACTGGGGTTCACCCAATCCCCAAGAGCATGGCACACCACGGCAGAGAATTTTTTGGTTAGATCCGCAGAGTTGGATGAATAATAGAAAGTAACATCGTTAAAAGCGTTGAAATATAATAGAAAAACAAATTTAAATAAGTTTTAAAAGTACTCGATACTGATGCTCTAAATAATTCGTGCTACAGCTAGGCGGCAAGCTAGTTTAGCCCTAGGAGCATACACAAGTATGTGACTAGGGTGAACTAGTGAAGCCAACAACGCTGTGGTGCGAAGTATGACGAGCATCACTTCAATTTGCCGCGGAGGCGTTTTACAGCCTGACTATGCAGCTGACTCACCCTTGACTCCCCAACCTCCAGCACTGCCCCAATCTCTTTCAAATTCAGCTCTTCTTGGTAATACAGCGTCAGCACCATTTTCTCGCGCTCAGGCAGCTGCTCAATCGCCGCCGCGATTTGGTCACGCAAGCTGGAATCTAGCAACAGACTCAACGGGTTACCGCCGTCATCTTCATCCATTTGCGGCTCACAGCTTTCCCCATGAACCTCATGCCATTCATCATAGGAAAACAGTTGGCTGTTATTGGTGTCTAGCAGCGCTTGGCGATACTCAGCAAGGTCAATATCCAGCGCTTTGGCGATTTCCGGCTCGGTGGCACTGCGCCCTAATGATTGCTCCAGCGCACCAATGGCTTTGGTCATTTCACGCGCTTGGCGGCGTACACTACGCGGCACCCAGTCACGGCTGCGCAATTCATCTAGCATTGAGCCACGAATACGCTGCACCGCATAGGTAGCGAACGATGCCCCTTGAGTCACATCGAAACGTTCCAATGCATGCAGTAAGCCTATGCCCCCCGCTTGAATTAAGTCGTCAATGTCAACACTAGCGGGTAGTCTAACTTGCAGTTTTAGGGCTTCATGGCGTATTAGAGGGTAATAACGCTCCCATAGGCTATTTTTATTAATCACACCTTCGGCAGTATACAAATCACTCACAACCTGAATCACCCTTCAAGCTCTATAAAAGTTATTCATTATCTGTGTTGGTTTTGAATTCAATCCGTAGAGTAAGGCACTAAATATGGCTTTATTTGCCTTATCCTAAATAGGTAAAATTTGAATGATTGCAATGTTAACGATTGTTTTAACACAATTTTTATGGAATTTTACTGGTAATACAAGAGGGAGTGGTTGTTTTATTGAGAAGTGATTTTGTCATTAAATTGCAGATTTGGACTTTAGACTTTGTTATTGACTAAATTAGCCTTCTTAAAGCAAGTAAAGTTATCGGTAAGCAGCAAGCTAGCTTAACACTAAGCATGAGAACCAAAGTAAACATAGCACTAGATATGGAAAATAATGACAAAGAAAATAATCAGATTAATGGATTATATATAAATAATATCATTATTAAATACAATTAATATTAATTAAACATTAAGTTAATTCGGACTAACAAGGTAAACAACTTATTATTTGACAGATTTAACTTATATAATGTATTTTTACATTCACTAATGTAATAGCATATTAGTTTAATTAAAAAGTAAAATAACATATAGATATTTTTAATTTATTATCTTTTAATTTAAACTTAAATAATTAAGAAGAAAAATGATATACAAAATATATTTCTTTTATTTTTTCTATCTTTTCCCAATGTGGATATCCAAAACACTACAACCCATCTATTGGGAACAGCAAGCACAATTGAAGTTATTTTCAATTTCATACGTAATGATGGCAATTGCGGGGGCGTGCTCACTACTTTATGCCAAAGGGCTATCCCGATTTGGTACTAAGACTGGTTTAATTGTGGGCTTTTTACTGTATGGATGTGGCCTTGTTCTTAGAGCCTATCCCACAGGGATGGCTATCGCCGTGACTTCAGGTTTGATGGCAGGGATGGGTGCGAGTATTATCGCTATTGCGCTAAAATCACTGATTTTTAATATTGATAAACAGGAACAAAATAAAGTCCTACTGCACACTGATAATTTAAGCACAGTAGCACAAAGCCTTGGGGCTTTTATTGCTGGGGGGCTAGTCACAATTTTATCGATTATAGATCAACCCCCCTATCGTTCGGCTTTGTTAATTAGTGGAGGTATGGTACTAATCGCCATAATTGCCATCCCGTCATTAAAAATACCACTGAATAAAACACCATTAGCTAAGAATCCCCCCCAAAAAACCACTTCATTTTTCCCTTTTCTCAGTAAAGCAGATTTAATTTTATTCATTGCATTTATTATCAGTGGCGCCAGTTGGGCACTGATCTTACCCATTATTCCGGTGTATTTAAAAAACATGCACTTTTCAGATACAAATGTTGGCCTAGTGCTATCATTAGGTGTGATCACCGGGCTAGTACTCAAGAACCTTTTTATGTTTATTTTTTCTGACAAAGATAAACCTATCTCATTACTCGTTTTTTCTGGTTTATGCATGCTGATGCTCTATGGTATGTTTTGGTCAATAAAATTTAGTTCCCCGATTGTTTTCGCCATCTCGGTTATTGCCATGTATATGTTTAGAACCGTTTGCTCACTATTAATTAATTTGGTTGAGATGGAGATTGCACGCAAAGGAAATGCCGAGCATATTTTTGGTTTAATACAAACCGCATTTTTGACAGGGGATATCTTTGGTGGAATTGCCCTACCCTATGCTTATGAGTCTGGTTTTCTGGTCAACACCCCTCTCGCTATTATTATTTTTATTCTGTTATCAAATATATTAATTTACAGCTGTGCCAAAACCAGCGCTAAAAGCCATACAGAACTTGTCTGAAAATGCTTAAGCGAGCCCTAAATAATTCGTGGTGCGGCTAGGCGACGAAGGAGATTATCCCGATGAGCGTACATAGGTACGTGATTCGGGTGAGCGACTGAAGTCAACAACGCTGCGGCGCGAAGTATGACGGGCAAAGAAAAGGCCAGCATTGCTGGCCTTTAATCAGGAATACAAGTCTAAATTAACGTAACAGACTTAAAACACCTTGTGGAACTTGGTTAGCTTGTGCCAACACAGCAGTACCTGCTTGTTGCAGAATCTGACCACGGCTCATGTTAGAAACTTCTGTTGCGAAGTCAGCATCTTGAATACGGCTACGTGCTGCGCTTAAGTTGTTAACAGAGTTGTTCAGGTTATTAATGGTAGATTGCATACGGTTTTGGATAGCACCTAAAGAAGAACGTAGGGTATCTACAGTTTTTAACGCTTCATCTAAGGCAGCTAAAGGTTCATCATCGATATTCATTGTCTCTGGCGTAGCTGTTGCAAGATCCACTTTAGTTGTGTCTAAAGTACCATCTGCCTTAAAATCTTCACGTTTAACTTCAAAATATTTACCATCTTGTTTCAAAAGGAAAGTATCAGTTACAGCTTTTCCATCGGTATCTATTTTTTGGAATAATTGTTGCCCTTCATCCAATTTAATTGCAGCTTGACCTGCTCCTGCTGGAACTACTTCTGTGTCAGGTGCAACTGCTGTTGCGCCTGCTGGGGCAGTTGTACTCTTTGGTCCTAGAGCAGCTTTATTAATGGTTCCATCCGTATTGAAGTCTTTTGCCTCTACTAATTCATATTGATCATCGGTACCATCGTTTGTTTTTAAATAAAACTTGTTATCACCACCTTTAACTAATTCATTACCAGCGGTATCGCCTTTATATTTAATTGCCGCCTTTCCATCCACAGCAGTATCTTTCAGTTTAATTTGATCACCTATTTGACCTTTTTTAGTCAAATTTAGATTATCAACTTTCAAGACATTACTATCAATTTTTTTCAAATCAATAGAGATAGTTTCGTTATCGTTCGCACCAACTTGGACTTTTAAAGATGAATCTTTGCTTAGTACTTTAACGCCGTTAAATTGAGTTTGTTCAGAAATACGATTAATTTCAGCTAAGCGTTGATCTACTTCTTCTTGAATCGAGGTAATATCAGACTCTGAGTTTGAACCGGTTCTTGCTTGAACAGTCAGCTCACGAATACGTTGTAAGTTATCGTTGATTTCGTTAACTGCACCTTCCGCAGTTTGTGCAATAGAGATACCGTCGTTGGCATTACGCGCAGCTTGAGTTAAACCTTTAACGTTAGCTGTGAAACGGTTAGCAATTGCTTGGCCTGCCGCATCGTCTTTTGCGCTATTGATACGTGAACCAGATGATAAACGCTCAATTGCAGTACCCAGTACGCCTTGTGAACGGTTTAAGTTGTTCTGAGTGGTCAGAGACAAAATGTTAGTGTTGATAACTTGTGCCATGATGTGATCCTTATTATTCAAATTAATGCGTTAAGCCAAAATGCTTAACTTGATGAATTTCGTCAGCAACTAGGTTATCGGCTACAAAAAAGTCCCCTTTAGGCTTTTTGATGAAAATTTTTATCTGTAAGGTTGGAAATGGCTTTACAGCCCGCTTTTAATGCCATTATTTTTAACACTTTCATTTTTAACACATCCATTTATTTTTATTAATTATCTTATTATTTATTTTCAATAGGGATAATTACCTACTTTTCTCTTATCAGCTCTCGCCATCACTCTTTTTCAGAATAGTCTAAAATTTTGCTCCGTTTTGCCGATAAGACTCTAAATAAATTTTATTTCAGAGTTTATGTCACAGACATAGAATAGGAGAAAACATGGCAGGAATATCCACACTCGGTATCGGGTCAAACTTAGATTTAAACGTACAAATGGACCAATTAGAAGCGATGGAGCGCCGTCGCTTAGAGCCACTGACCACACAAAAAGCCAGCTATGATGCACAAATTAGCGCCTTTGGCAAAATGCAGTCGTCCTTAGAAAAACTAAAAAAAGCCGCCGAGGACTTAAAAAAATACGGCGATATCAGCACCACCAAAGTGAATGGCGAATACAAAGCCTTTGACGTGAAAACTGACGGCAAAGCGGTAGCGGGTGTACATGATGTGATAGTCACTCAGTTAGCAAAAGCACAAACTATCGCCACCAAAGGCACACCTAACAATAGCAATAAAGAATTGCTGGGCAATGGTGCACCTGAGCGAACCATTACCATCACACAGCCGTCACAAAAAGAAGATAAAGATAAAATCGTTATCAAACTGGATAACGAGCACACCTCACTGATTGAAATTGCGGATGCCATCAATAAAACTGATAAAGGCGTTTCCGCATCCGTCATCAAAGATAAAGACAATATCTATCACCTTGTCGTTACCTCTAAAAAAGAAGGTAGTGAAAACCGTATTAGTATCAATGTGGAAGGCGATGACAAGCTGGCTGCTATTCTTAATGTTGAGTCTGAAATTGATGCGGATGGTAAGGTTACCTTAAAAAATGCCGACACCAGTGGTATGGTGCAAAAAGTGGCTCCACAAACTGCCTTATTGGAAATCGATGGTTTCAAATTAGAATCACAAACCAATGAAGCCAAAGACTTATTTCCTGGTTTAACCTTAACGCTGAAAAAAGAAAGTGAAGACGGTAAAGCTGACCATTTAATCGTTTCGGAAGATATTGAACCCGCCAAAGGTAAAATTAAAGCGTGGGTAGATGCCTATAATGAATTCCAAACGTTAGCCAAAGAGCTCACCAAATACACCCCAACGGAAAAAGGCACCGCACCAGATAAAACCAATGGCCCACTAATTGGTGATTCCACTTTACGCATGATCCAGAGCACCCTGCGCACGCAAGTTCGTATGCCACAAGCCAGTGGGGAAGTCGATACTCTGGCTAAAATGGGTATTAAACAAAAACTGGATGGCACCTTAGAAATCGATAATAAAGTGCTAGATAAAGTGCTCAAAGAAAACCCATCGAGTGCCAAAGTGTTTTTTGCCGGTGACGGTAAAGAAACTGGTTTTGGGACTGAAAACTTTAACTACTTGAAAGACACCTTGGACAGCAAAGAAGGCACCCTGCACAACGCCACCGATGGTATCCAGAAGAAAAAGAAAAGCTTAGACAAACGGATTGAGCAGACCAATAAACAAATCGAAAACACCATGGACATGTACCGTCGTCAATTCCAAAACCTCGATAAAATGATGACGTCACTGAACAGCACCAGTAATTCATTAGGCCGATTATTAGGCTAATACTTTTAGGTTAAAAACATGTATCAACGACACGCACAGCAAGCCTATCAGCAGGTCGATTTGGAGAGTGAAATCACCAATGCGACCCCATACCAACTGATCCAAATCCTGTTTAAAGGGGCGCTAAGTTCCCTAAAACGTGGGGAAATTTTTATGCACCAGGGTAAGGTGGCTGAAAAAGGTAAAGAAATCTCAAAAGCTATCGACATCATTGACACAGGGTTAAAGCAGTCGTTAAATTATGAAGCTGGCGGCGAACTTGCAGAAAATTTAGCAAGTTTGTATGAGTATATGACTATGCAGCTACTCCGTGCCAACCTCGAAAACAACGTGGCTTATGTCCAAGAAGTTTACCAATTACTCTCCGATATCGCCTCTGCGTGGCAACAAATCGGTGCAAATGTGGATGAAAGATAATCAGGTGGACAATAAAAATCCTATCGATTTACAAGAAATATACCGTAATGTCTTAGTATTAAGTGAAAATTTAGTTGCCTTAGCGCAATCCGGGGAATGGGAGACGTTGGTCTCCCGAGAGACAGAATATGTCCTTGCGGTGGAAAACCTCACCAAGTTAACGCAAGCGTTCGAAAAACAGCAGCCAATAACTGAAGAGTTTATTCAGTTATTGCATAAAATTATTGAAAATGAACGCGTTACTAAAGAATATTTACAACAGCATTTAAACTTTTTAAGCAAAGAAATTAAGCAATTAGACCAAAAACGGGTACTCAATAATAGCTATGGCCAATTTGATGAGCCAGACACCCCGTTAGTCGTTCGCCCCATGGAATGAATTTAAGTGTCAGGCCAACAAGCCTGACACCCTCTTCCCTTCGGGATTACAGCCTATTGTTGCTGCTTTAGACGTTGCTGCTTTTTCAGTTTTTTCAACAGCATATTGCGTTTTAACGGCGACAAGTGGTCAAGAAACACTTTACCGTGTAAGTGGTCAATTTCATGTTGCATGACAATTGCTAAAAACTCGTCACTATCCACTTCAAACGCTTTACCGTGCCTATCGTACGCTTTCACTTTAACGCGCAGGAAACGGTCTACATCCGCATAGATTTCCGGCACAGACAAGCACCCTTCTTGATAACTGGTTTCCCCTTCACTTTCGACGATTTCAGGGTTAACAAATACCATGGGCTCATCACGGTTTTCTGAAATATCAATCACCATAATGGATTTAGTTTCAGCAATTTGCGTGGCAGCAAGGCCAATGCCGTTATCCGTGCTGTACATGGTATCTAACAAATCGTCGATTAAGGTTTGTACCGCAGCGAAATCCGTCACTGGGCTGCATTTAATACGCAGTCGTTCATCTGGAATTTCAATAATTTCTCTTACTGCCATAATTTAAACCCTATAAATTCGATTACTTTTATTCAAATATCAATAATTCAAAATATTTTAAGCGGCAGTAGCGATATTCGATAGCCGCTAACTGCCATCACAACTCTGCCAGTGAAGTATGACGAACAGATAAAATATTATCGTCTTTCTATTTCATCAACAACATGCAAAAAATGGCATTGTTAATCCGAAAGAAAATTTCACTTTAAACATCAATAAATTATCACTAAGCTGTTTAGTTTAAACCCTTATGCCACACAAGGTACATAAAATTTCACAGAAAAATAACACGTTATTTGGAAAAAAACATCTAAAATAGAAAAATGGTGCTCCTTTGTAGGTTTCCAACTGTTTTTATTTTTATCGGCTAGTCGCAGTTATTTGCCTATGGATATTTAATTTTATGTTTTTTCATCATAAAAATACAGTTGGGCCACATTCAAATTATTTTCAAATTAATATACAACAAATAATAAGCAGAGTATCTTATAATTTAATTAATTTAAAAATTCAGATATATTTATAATAAAAATTTCACCGTCTTTATTCCAATCAAACACGAATATCCCGAATAATTATAATTTAAAAAATCGATTTTACTCGCCAGAAAAATGACCCTATTATAAATAAGTTGAGAAAAACAAATCCCCTCTTCATTCTTCTTTAGATAATATTTTAAATAATACGGAAATTAACACATGGAAAAGAAAGCATTAGCTCGTCACTTAGTGGCTATATTACTCAGCGGTTTGTCTTATAATGCAGCAGCCAACACTACATTTTCAAAGCCCGCACCAACATTAAGCCATATCAACGCATATGGCATCAAAAATAACGTTAAAAGCATTATTGATATTAATGAAAGAATCAATAATATTGATAGCCAAATAAGCCAGATGGATTCAAGTTTTAATAATAGCATTAATAAGTTAAAGAAAAACAATAACAATAGGCTTAAATCAGAAACTACGAATATACGAAGTGAGTTAGTGAAGTTACAAGATACCGTAGACAATTCCATACTTGATTATTACAACATAAACGCCGAAAAAATACAAAACAACACTGATTTAATTAATGACCAAATCACATCAATAAACAAAGATAATGAAACAGAACACCATGCGTTTGACTCAAAATTAAAAGAAGTTGAATTATATGTACAAGGTGCATTAATTGGTGTAAATGCGGCCGACCAAGTCACCGAACAATTGAATACCAATATTCAGAATCTAGATAAAAAAGTCATTGGAAACACCTCGTCAATAAAAACCCTAAAAAGTGATGCGGCCAAAACACAAAAAGCGAACGAAGTTAAATTCACAAAATTAGAAAATAAATTTGACCATGGAGTCAGCCAGCTTGATAGCAAAATAGATAAACGTGCCCAAGAAGCCAATGCGGGTATTGCCTCCGTTGCTGCAATGAGCAATATCCCTTATGCAACAAATACCCGTTTTAGTGCCGGTGTTGGCGTAGGTAATTACAAAAATGGTTCTGCGATCGCTGCTGGGGCTCAATATCGACTAAAAGAAAATATCAACTTACGCAGTTCTGTTTCTTGGAATAACTCTGATTCTGCCGTTATCGGAGCGGGTGTCGCCTTCGGTTGGTAATTATCTAACCCCTATTTTTCATATAACCTTTATAAATTATTTATAAACATTAACCATAGTACCAATGATACATTGGTACTATTTTTAATCGCCCTAATCGGCCAATATCTAAATTAACTAGCTCTGCGTTGTAATTAATCTTGGTGATAAGTCACAATCGCAATTGGTGTTGGGTTAATGGTAACCCAAAGATTAGACATACCGACATGAGTTAGCGATGACTCACTTACTTTATTACAACTGGTTTCAGATTGGCATTTCGAGAGAAATTCACTGGCGACTTGCTGGCTAAGCCCTTGCTTTGTCAAATAACTCATTTCATTTTCTAACTTTTGTTGGAAGTCCGCAAAATCTGGTTTTGGCGAGGTATAATCTTCAACCCCAACAAGTGTAGTGGCAACTTGAATGAGTGCGCCATCATCAAAAGTTAGTTGGTTTTCATAGCTCCAATCATTAAAAGGTTTTTGCTGCCCAAAAGTACAAACTGTTTTATTGCCATTTTTTTGGCATTTCCCCGCTTTAATAAAACTTATGCTATCAATACTTTGCCCCCAGTTTAGGCCAAATGGTGCAGTCGATGTGGTATCGCACCCTACTAATAACAACGCAGCAACCCCAACTACCATCCATTTCATACTCTCACCTCACTAGTCAATTTATCTAATGCTACAGGGTGAGGAGGCTAAATTGAAGTAAAAAAGTCATCAGCTATTAACTCAATCAACATTAATATTTATATTTTAAGTTATTTATTTAACACTAAATTTACATACAATTAATTATTATCAAAAAGATAAAGTTAATACAGATAAATCATCGTATACAGATTGCCAGATTTACTTTGGGTCTATACAATGCTCTGCTTTACAGGATCCCAGTATCACTGCAATATAGATAACTATCGTATTCTTAGTCAGTTACCCCTCTAGCAATACCTAAAACTCCCTAGATGGTTCTTGAATAACAAGATAGCTGAATCGTTACAACCTGGTTTTGTAATTAATTGCTTTTATAGCTAGTGGATTTTGTAACTAGTTGGTGGACGAAGAAGCATTCACCAGTCGTATTATTAACAAATAACCATAACGTAAAGTACAAATTGTGAAATTACTATTTTCTCTTTCTTTAACAACCGCCATTCTCTCCGGTATATGGGCTTGGGTTGCAGATAGCTTAGGGTTAATCGGCTGGGCCGGCTTTTTAGGCTGTACTGCGTATTTTGCTTACCCCAAAGATGGGCTTAAAGGGCTAGGTATTACTGCACTAACCGTCAGTAGCGGTGTAGTTTGGGGGTTGGTAATCCTGCATAGCGGTGACTACCTGCAACACTTACCTCATTTTGTTGGGTACTTTGTTACGGGTATTGTTGCCTTTTTGATGTGTATGCAAGCTAAAAAACAGTGGCTTTCTTATATACCAGGCACGTTTGTGGGTACTTGTACTATTTTTGCGGCTGAAGGTGCTTGGTTGGTAACGATTCAATCACTATTAATCGGTGTGCTATTTGGCTTTGCAATGAAAAAAAGTGGGCTTTGGTTATTTGAAAAGTACTTATCGGATAAAAACTAAAAAAAACCGCCAATATGGCGGTTTAAATAAATCAATGAAACCAAGGGAATTTCAAACAGATTCGATATTACATTAAAATTGTCTAACAGCAATATATAACATTTTGATTTAACTAGTAATTAATTGAATATTAAACTAAGTACCCTTACTTATACCCACAAATATAATAATGATAAGTTTGTTAATAAAATGATAAAATTCGGACTTGAAATTCCAATTTAGATTAATAAAGCTTATACAACTGGTCAAACATCAGTCGAATTAATTCTTTTTAATATAATCATATAGTGAAATTCAGATTTTTCTGCATCCTTATATTATCAATAAAAAAGTAAAACCTTTTCTAAGCACCAATATGTTTTTCTTTCGTTAATCGATAACTTAGACTATTAAACTAATCAAAAGCGAAATAAAAGCGTAATAAACTAATTAAATTTACATGGCTAGAACGTAAAATCAGAATCGTTTGAAAAACACACTTTCATTCCTCTGCTATACTTGAATAAGAATATCTTAAGACCTATAACTGAATGTAACGAAAGGAAGAAGATATGATTAAAAAAATTTGCTTTTTAGCCTGTTCATTAGCTGTCGTATTCTCTTTAAGCGCATGCAACACCACCAAAGGTGTTGGTGAAGATATAGAAGCAGGTGGCGAAGCCATACAAAGAGCAGCTAAATGATGGCTAACAACCATCATCCTTAAATATTAGCTACCTCGACTAGAACTGACATATATACCAAACGGTGACAGTTTCGCCGTTTGGTATATAAATTTAAAGAGCCTATAAATTCCTAAACCTTACTCTATTGAAATACAGAACATTTTAATATTGGCTAACAGGATCACAATTTAATTATGCCTCTCTTTTACAATGGGAGCCATCCAGCTAGGAGAGCATAATGAACCCGAAAAATAAAATTAATGTGTTAGACCACATTTCACCTGAAATGCAATCTGTAATGCAATTTTATGCAGAAAACCCATCCCCTTCCCCTATTGACACCAGCTATTACGGAATGCGACAAGCGTATATTGAAGATAGAAAATATTGGAATGCAGAAGCCCCAATGATGCACAATATTTACGATATTCAAGTACCAACTCAATATGGCAATATTTTGACTCGTCTATTTCAACCCCTGAAGTCACCACCAGCAACTTTATTTTATATTCACGGAGGCGGGTTTATTTTAGGTAATTTACAAACTCATGACCGCATAATGCGGTTACTAGCCTGTTATTCAGGCTGTACCGTTATTGGAATAGATTATTCGTTATCCCCTGAAGCTCGTTACCCCCAAGCCATTGAAGAAATATCCACCGTTTACCAGTATTATCAACAAAATGCCGCAGAGCATAATATCAATATGCAACAAACTGGCTTTGCAGGTGACTCAGCTGGCGCAATGTTATCTCTTGCTTCTATACTTTGGTTGCGTGATAACACTATAGAAAGTGCCAATATTAAATCCGTTTTATTGTGGTATGGGCTTTATGGCTTACAGGATTCAATCAGTCGGCGGCTATATGGTGGGGAATGGGATGGGTTACAAAAAGAAGACTTAGAAAATTATGATAATGCCTATCTCGGGGAAAATGGTGATAGAGAAGCCCCTTATTACTGCTTATTCAATAATGACTTAACCAATGATATTCCACCTTGCTTTATTGCTAGTGCAGAATTTGACCCGCTATTAGATGATAGCTTGGCTTTATTCCGAACACTCGACGCTAACAATATATCTTGTGAATATAAAATGTACCCAGGAACTTTGCATGCTTTCTTACATTACTCTCGCATGATGCAAATATCAGATGAAGCAATTCGTGATGGTGCGAATTATTTTATCAAACAACTTTTATAATATTAACTCTATATTTATTGAAGATAACAGACGATAAAAACGAAAAAACCTCGCATTTAGCGAGGTTTTTGAATGCTTAGCGATTCGTTTATCGTTATTTAGCGATAACGTTAGCTGCTGCTGGGCCTTTAGCACCATTTTCAATGGTGAATGAAACTTGTTGGCCTTCTGCTAATGATTTGAAGTTATCACTTTGAATTGCAGAAAAGTGAACAAATACATCTTTGCTGCCGTCTGCAGGAGTGATAAAACCAAAACCTTTATCATCGTTAAACCATTTTACTGTACCAGTCATTGTATTAGACATAGAATTTCCTTTAATTTTTTAAAATTGCCATAAGGCATGTTGCGGTTTGTTCTTGTGGTACTTATGGGAATTAATTAGAAGGAATTCGCAATGAAGTGGTATCTGAGATAACGCTTAATGGTGAACATCTTAAAACTGACTAACATAAATAGGCCTGTACTTCCAAACCAGTGAGCACATTAAGCCACACTTATAACCAAATGGCAAATTTTATTTTCACATCAATTCAAGAAACAAATAGTTTGCTATTTATCCGAACCTAAAAGAAAACATCTTCAGGTTTAATACCTATCAAAAACACCATAATCAGGCCTTTCGCCCCTCATCACCGCTCGCTGTTGCTCATGTACCGCTTCTCTATCGGCTCTTTTTTGTTCGGATGAACGGGCGTCTTTATGTGGCTTTGGCCATGTTGGTTTATCAGGCTCGAAAGAAGGCGTAAATGTACAACCCGTAATTAAAAATAGACAAAATAGCGAAGATATTACTTTCATAATGGCTTTTATTTTTCCAATACAGCGATTAGGTAAAAACACTTAATCATGATACCAATATTTATCATTTATCTAAATCATTATTTGGATACTACTTTGGTAAAATGACCATTGATAATTCACAATAACAATATATAAAGTAGGATTTAAGATAACAAAAAAGCCGCATCACGCAGCTTTTAAATCTTGTAATGCATTACAGTTATGATTGACTACTTTTTTCAGTTGGGTCAAACGGAAGCCCACCAGCAAAGACAAATGATAACCCAACAATAACGAACGAAACCATAACAAAACACTTATCAATAAATCGTTTCATACTGTTATTCCTATGCTTGATCATCGAATTAAAATATGCGAACCGATTATTATTGGCAATAAAAAATTACCCCATTACTTTCCCAACAGAGTACTAAAAGATCAATTAATTTATTACATTCAAATAAATAGTAAAATCATACTGGCATAGACATAATTTCTTGATACGCCGCCACTAGCTTATTACGTACTTGAATTCCCATTTGTAAACTTAAACTTGCTTTTTGCATATCAACCATCACGTCATTTAAGGAAATATCTTGCTTTCCTAACGTGAAGTTTTCAACTTGCTTAGCTGAATCATTACGTGTTTTATTAATTTGATTTACGGAAGCAACTAGGTGATCAGCAAATCCAACTGGCTCTATTACGGGTTTAATTGGGTTAGTGGCTTGGGTTGCCACGACATTTAATTGTGAAATAACCCCTTCAATCGCTTGAACTGTCATTCGATTCTCTTCTTATTAAATTAATGTGAATTTTTCATTAACCTATATTGGCTAGCTTACCCTATCACACCCTTTTTAACTTGAAGCCGATAAATAACACCAATTTTATAGGCTGATTCCGTCATTAGAACCCCTTAAAACAAGAAATAATAGCAAAGTGAAAAAGTGACGTTACGAAGAGGGAAATAACATTGTTTCACCAAAAGTATTTTCATCCGTCTAGTAGTCTGCCAAGCAGGGAATATTTATGAGTGCCGCATCTAAAGACACGGGGGAGGCCAAAAAGGGTTTTGCCTCTATAGTTGAAAGGATTAAAGCTGATCCTAAAATACCGTTAATGATTGCGGCGGCTGCGGCTGTTTCAATTATTGTCGCCCTTCTCCTCTGGCTACGCAGCCCTGACTACCGTGTACTTCTTAGCAATTTAAGTGCTAAAGATGGTGGCGATATTGTTGGCCAGCTAACTCAGATGAATGTGCCATATCAAATTACTGATAATGGTAGCGCTATTTTAGTTCCTGCAGATAAAGTGCATGAATTACGTTTAAAGCTCGCTCAATCAGGTTTACCTAAAGGTGGCAATACTGGTTTTGAATTATTAGATAAAGAACAATTCGGTATCAGCCAATTTAGTGAGCAAATCAATTACCAACGTGCATTAGAGGGTGAACTCTCTCGTACTATTGAGTCCCTAAGCCCAGTACAAAGTGCTCGGGTGCATTTAGCAATTCCTAAACCCACCTTATTTGTGCGTGAGCAAAAGCTACCAACGGCTTCTGTGACGGTCGGTTTACTACCGGGAAGAATGCTTGATGAAGGGCAAATCAGCGCCATTGTCCATATGGTATCAAGTAGCGTAACAGGCCTAACCGCGAGTAATGTCATTATTGTTGACCAAACGGGTCGCTTACTCACCAATAACGATAATAGCCAGCAATCGGCAAACAGCGCACAAATCAAAATGACTAAAGAGATGGAGTCTCATCTCAAACAGCGCATTGAAGATATTCTGTCACCGTTAGTCGGTCGTGCCAATATTCATGCCCAAGTCACCGCACAAATGGATTTCTCGAAAGTCGAACAAACTTCAGAGGAATATAAGCCTAACCAAACGCCAGATAGTGCGGCTATTCGTTCCCGCCAAAACAGCCAAAGTATGCAAAATAACAATGGCGGAACCGGTGGAGTGCCAGGTGCGCTGTCAAATCAACCCGTTAGTGCACCAAGTGCACCTATTGAAACCAATAAAGACAATAAAGATGGCGCTCAAACGGCGAATAACCGTAATAGTATCTCGAACTCGCAAAGCGATGAAACCACAAATTACGAGGTAGATCGCAAAATTAGTCACACTCAACGGCAAATTGGTGTCGTCGATAGGCTCTCGGTCGCAGTTATTGTCAATTACCATTCACAAGATGGTGAAAATGGCCCAGAAATGAAGCCATTGCCACCAGAGATGCTGCAACAAATTGAAGCATTGACACGCGAAGCAATGGGCTTTTCCACTGCACGTGGGGATTCTCTCAACATTACTAATTCATTGTTTACCAATGAGGCTCCGGTTGAAGAAGCACCTTCGTTACTTGAAAGCCCACAATTTATTGCTCAGTTACTGGATTACGGAAAAATACTGCTTATTGCCATTATTGCTTGGTTTATGTGGCGTTTCGGTATCAAACCTCAATGGGTTAAATACCGTAAAGCACAACAAGCCCAAGCTGAAGCCGAGGTTTTTGTTGCCACACAACTGAAAACTCCGCTCGTGGTTGATGAAGCGATTGATGAAGAAATGGATGAGCAAACACGCCGTCGCCTGACTCGTCAACGTGTTAGTGCTGAGATCCAAAGCCAACGTATCCGTGAAATGGCAGAAAAAGACCCACAAATCGTGGCAATGGTTATCCGTCAGTGGTTAGGAAAATCCCAATGAGTTTAAGTGGAACAGAAAAAAGTGCCGTGATGTTAATGACGCTCGGTGAAGACCAGGCTGCGGAAGTATTTAAGCACCTGAATCCTAAAGAAGTTCAGCAATTGAGTATGGCAGTGTCAAACATGCGCCAAATCTCAAATAATGAATTGGCAGAAGTATTAACTGAATTTGAAGAGTCAGCGATTCAATTCGCGGCTCTCAATATCAACACGAATGACTATCTGCGTTCTGTATTGGTGAAAGCACTTGGCGAAGAACGCGCCGCAAGCTTACTTGAGGACATCTTTGAAAAACAAGAAACCACGTCAGGGATCGAAAGCCTCAACTATATGGAACCCCAAACCGTTGCCGATATTATCCGTGATGAACATCCGCAAATTATCGCGACTATTTTGGTTCACTTAAAACGCAATCTTGCAGCGGATGTCCTCGAATTATTCGAAGAGCGCCAACGCAACGATATTATGCTACGTATCGCCACCTTTGGTGGTGTCCAACCTGCTGCATTGGCGGAATTGACCGAAGTATTGAACAACTTACTGGATGGCCAAAACCTCAAACGCAGCAAAATGGGTGGCGTGAGAACTGCGGCAGAAATCATCAACCTGATGAAAAGCCAGCAAGAAGAAAGCGTTATCGATGCAATGCGTGATTACGATGGTGAGCTTGCTCAACGTATTATTGACGAAATGTTCCTATTCGAAAACCTTATCGAGGTGGACAACCGCAGCATTCAACGTATTTTGCAGGATGTTTCGACAGACTCGCTGGTTATTGCCCTCAAAGGCAGCAACCAAGCACTACGCGACCACTTCCTCAACAATATGGCCGCTCGCGCTGCAGAAATCGTGCGCGACGATTTGGAATCACGTTCTCCTGTGCGTATGTCTCAAGTGGAAAACGAACAAAAAGCCATTTTGCTTATCGTTCGTCGTTTAGTCGAAAAAGGCGAAATCGCGATAGGTGGTGGAGACGACGTCTATGTCTAAGTCAACAATTCCAAATGACCAATGGCAGCCTTGGCAGCTTCGTGAGCTTAATCAATGGGATCTCAACTCAGGCATTCCTGCATTAAGTGATGTTCCTGAGCCTGACGCGCCAAAAGTCCCGTGCCTTGAACCAAAAGAAGTGTTAGAGCAAATTAATTTGCTCGATAACATCAAGGAAGATGCACAGCGGACGGGTTACCAACAAGGGCATGAAAAAGGCCAGCAAGAAGGTTACCAAGCTGGTTTTGAGCAAGGCTTACGAGCTGGAGAAGAACAAGGGCGTGAGCAGGCACTTGCTTTGCAACAACCTGTGATTGAAACATGGCAAAAACTGCTGTCTGAATTCAATTATTCTCTCGATACCTTTGATACGGTGGTGACCACTAAACTGTTGCAGATAGCGTTGACTGCGGCTAAGCAAGTTTTAGGTCAATCCACCGTTTGTGATGGCACTGCATTGTTGGAGGAAATCAGCCAGTTACTCCAACAAAAACCAATTTTTGCTGGGCAACCTGAGCTGCACGTCAACCCAAATCATTTTGAATTAATCGAGCAGCATCTCGGTTCCCTACTCAACTTGAATGGCTGGCGCTTAGTGGCTGACCCTAAACTGCATATTGGTGGTTGCCGAGTCGTCGCAGAAGACGGTGAAATTGATATGACTGTGGCGACACGCTGGCAAGAATTGTGTCGTTTATATGCACCGGAGAGCTTTTCATGACGGCACGATTGGGACGCTGGATTGCTTCGTTGGACGATTTAGAATCGCGGATGAAAGGGATCCCGATGGTGCGTCGTTATGGCCGCCTCACAAAAATCACTGGCTTAGTGATGGAAGCTGAAGGCATTAAAATGCCTTTGGGGGCAACCTGCTTTATTGAACGCTCAATTAATGGCGGCTCAGATGAAGTGGTGTGTGAAGTCGTCGGCTTTAACGGCCCAAGAATGTTATTGATGCCATTAGCCGACCTCGAGGGGATCGCCCCGGGTGCCCGTGTTTATGCACAATCAACCGGTGATGACGGGCAAACTAGCCGCTTACTCCCTATTGGTAATGAATTATTAGGCAGAGTACTTGATGCCCAAGGTAATCCATTAGATGGAAAAGGCCCCTTAGAGGTAAAAACACGCGCGCCATTAATTACCCCACCAATTAACCCATTAGAACGAACGCCTATTAGTAATGTATTGGATGTCGGTGTTCGTGCAATCAATGCATTATTAACCGTCGGTCGCGGCCAACGTATGGGGCTATTTGCTGGCTCTGGTGTGGGTAAAAGCGTATTACTTGGCATGATGGCACGCTTTACACAAGCCGATATTATCGTAGTCGGGTTGATTGGTGAACGTGGTCGTGAAGTCAAAGATTTTATTGAAAATATCTTAGGGGCTGATGGCTTAAAACGTGCCGTTGTCGTTGCAGCGCCAGCCGATGTGTCTCCTCTATTGCGCATGCAAGGCGCCTCTTATGCCACTCGTATCGCTGAGTATTTTCGCGATAAAGGTTTAAGTGTGCTGTTGATTATGGATTCACTCACTCGCTACAGCATGGCACAACGGGAAATTGCGTTAGCCGTGGGTGAACCACCAGCAACGAAAGGCTATCCACCTTCTGTATTTGCCAAATTACCAGCATTAGTTGAGCGTGCAGGGAATGGGAAAAATGGTGGGTCAATTACCGCTTTTTATACCGTTTTAACGGAAGGGGATGACCAACAAGACCCAATTGCTGACTCGGCTCGCGCCATTTTGGATGGCCATATTGTACTTTCACGTTCACTGGCAGAGTCAGGGCACTACCCTGCAATAGATATCGAGGCATCTATCAGCCGTGCCATGACCGAGCTCATTCCTAAAGAGCATTACCGAAAAATTCAACGTTTCAAGCAGTTAACGTCTAGTTACCAACGCAACCGAGATTTAATTAACGTCGGTGCGTACGCCATGGGCAGTGACCCCATGTTGGATACGGCAATTCAATATTACCCACGTATGTCGAAGTTTTTGCAACAAGATATTGATGAGCGATGTGATTATCAAACCGCATGCGAACAGTTGACACAAGTGGTTCCCAACGAATAACGAGGGGATAAATGGCCAAAAATAATGCCTTAACAACATTACTCACCTTAGCTGTTGAAGCCTCGGAAGAAGCAGCAAAAGTGTTAGCTCAAGTGCGCCAAACCCACACCCAAATGGCGCAGCAACTAAATATGTTGGAAAACTACCAATCCGAATATCGTCAAAAACTCAACCAAACCTTGCATACGGGTATGGAATCGGATAAGTGGCAGAATTATCAGCAATTTTTGGTCACATTGGAACTGACCATTGAACAACAGCAGCAACAACTGAATTTATGGGAGCAACGCGTTAACGAAGCTAACCGCCATTGGCAAGAAAAACAACAGCGTGTCAACGCGTTCGATACGTTAATTCAACGTGCTGAACATACTGAATACCAACGTCAAAACCGCTTAGAACAAAAGCAAATGGATGAATTTGCTCAACGAGCGACTTTACGGAGACCTCAATAAATGGACATCAACGCCCTGAATGTGCCAACCGCATCATCGACTAAAAATGGCAATATACAACAAAATGAATCGCGCGCTGATGAAAATCAAGCCCCTGCACTCCCCTTTCAAGCCATGCTTGATAACCAGCAACCGATTGAAAAACAAAATGTCACTAATCAACCGATCAATGAAGAAGCACTTAACAAAGGCATTGTTGATAACAAACTGGCAATAGCGAGTAAAGAAACGATTGAACAAACCAAGGTTGGGCAAAAAACGGCTGAAAATGCCATTGAGCAACTGAACTTTAGCCGTAACTTGCGTGCTGATAGCGTGCAAACTGCACTTAACACTGAGTTATTAACAGGCAAAGATGCTAACGAGCAAGCGTGGTTAAATAGCCTAAAACAGTCATTAACTGGCCAAGTACAAGCAACGGCAAATACAACTATTAAAACAGAAGCACACTCGGTTTTAGGCGCATTTACCCAAAAAATGCAGCACCTAACGGATAATGCAGATGGCATCATTAATGAAGATGATGGCAAACATCTGGAAGGTTCACAGCAACAAATCGCAGGCGAAGAAGATGGCCCAGAACTTGGGGTATTTATTAAGAATGAAAAAGAAGAACGTCGTGACCAGCCTCTTTTTCCCTTTGATAACCCACGAGATATACGCAGTAAAAATTTAACTGCTGATTTCATGCCATTGAATAAAAAAGTGAGTGATAAAGACCCAGTATTAAACCTACAAAATGTTTCAAGTGAAGCCCTGAACCAAACCGCGAAAGGCGCATTTACACTACAAACTGAGACTGGTGCTTTTACCACCACATCCTCACAGCATACAACGACCGCGCCAGTTAACATGATGCCAACGACATCAACAGCCCAAGCGGCAACCATAAATGCGCCAACGGCTGCTCCAACCATGCATTTAGCCAGCCAATTAGGTAGCGAAGCGTGGCAGCAGCAATTAAGCCAACATATGTTATTTTTCTCTCGCCAAGGAATATCTCAGGCACAAATTCGCTTGCACCCTGAAGAGTTAGGATCACTAAATGTGCATTTACGCATCGAAGATAACCAAGCAGTAATGCATTTTGTCTCTCCACATAGTCATGTACGTGCTGCCATGGAATCCATGATGCCAGTGCTACGCAGTGCGCTACAAGAAAGTGGTATTCATCTTGCTCAAGGCTCTGTTGGCCAAGATAACTTGAACCAGCAATCCGATAGCTCGCAGCAAAATGCGCACCAAAACGATGGCCAAATTCAAGCGACACATCCATCCGTTGGTGCTGTTGGTATCAGCGAAGCAAATGCCACTGTTTCACCTAAAAATGTAGCATCAAGACAAGGTGGCATTAACACTTTTGCATAAAAAACAAACGAATCGCGGTAATTTCCTAGCTAAAGCGCCGAGTTACCGCCTTTTTGTTTCGTTTTTCACTCCTTTAACTCTTGGCAACCAAGCCATAATGCTAGAGATCATAACGTAAAAACCCATTTGGGTTTAGCATCCAAGAAACAGGAATTCAGCTAAATGTCGTCGAGCAAAAAATCAAAAAGTTCCAACAAAGGGTTGCTTATTCTATTTGCCCTTCTTGCCCTTGCTGGCGCAGGGTTTGGGGGTTATACCTGGTGGACGACACAACAAGGCACGCAAACGGCGAGTGAGGAAGAAAAGCGCCCGAACATGCCACAACCCATTTTTATGGAGTTAGAGCCATTTACCGTCAATTTGGCAGGTGCAGCCGATGCACCTGATCGTGTGCTTTATATCCATGTGACTTTGCGACTTGCGAACGAAAAATCGCGCAAACAACTTCATGAATACCTCCCTGAAGTGCGTAGCCGTTTGTTACTGCTACTTTCAGAGCAAAAAGCAAAAAATATTGAGACGCATGAAGGTAAGTTGCAGTTAATGAAAGATATCAAGCAAACACTCACCCCTACCCTGATCCCAGGTGATACCGATCAGGATATTTCTGATGTGTTATTTACTACTTTTATTCTGCGGTAATATTCATGAGCGATAATATTTTATCTCAGGCCGAAATTGATGCGCTGCTTAATGATGATGCACCATCAAGCAGTACGCCTGTGCCAGAGACTCAAGGGAAAGATAATGTTCGCCCTTACGACCCGAATACTCAACGTCGAGTTATTAGGGAGCGAATGCAGTCTCTCGAAATCATTAATGAACGTTTTGCTCGCCAGTTCCGTATGGGTTTGTTCAATATGTTACGTCGCAGCCCAGATATTACGGTGGGCGGTATTAAAATTGAACCTTACCATGAGTTTGCGCGTAATTTACCCGTACCGACTAACTTAAACTTAATCCATATGCCGCCTTTACGAGGCACGGCACTGTTTACCTTTGAGCCCGCATTAGTTTACATCGCTGTCGACAATCTATTTGGTGGAGACGGCCGCTTTCCTGTACGGCAAGAAGGTAAAGAGTTTACCAATACTGAACAACGCATTATCAATCGCATGCTCAAGTTAGCTTTAGGGGCTTATCGCGATGCTTGGAAGCCAATCGCTGATATTGAAGTGGAATATGTACGTTCTGAAATCCAAGTCAAATTCACTAATATCACCACCTCCCCTAATGACATTGTCGTTACCACACCGTTTTTAGTGGAGATAGGCAATACCGTTGGTGAATTCAGTATTTGTATTCCGATCGCCATGATTGAGCCATTACGTGAACGTTTAATAAACCCACCAATGGAACAAGGCCACCAAGAAAATGAAACTTGGGTCACCAACCTTGTCACCCAAGTGAAACGTTCTGAACTTGAATTGGTTGCCAACTTTGTTGACATTCCAATGCGAATTTCTCGCTTACTGCAACTGCAAAAAGGGGATGTGATCCCAATTGAGAAACCTGACCGCCTCATCGTTAATGTTGATGGCGTTCCCGTATTAACCAGTCAATACGGTACTCAAAATGGCCAGTATGCATTGCGTGTAGAACATTTGATTAACCCTGTATTAAACACTCTAGATGAGGAAAGTACCAATGAGTGAGGCGAAGAACTCTCCTGATGCATCAACCAATCACGACAGTGAAGACCTGTGGGCTGAAGCGCTGGAACAGCAAAAAAAAGCGGAATCCGCCTCAGCTGGTGCACAGGCTTTCGACAACTTTGATGGACAAAACCCGCTAAATCAACTGTCTGATATCGATATGATCATGGACATTCCTGTCCGTCTTTCAGTTGAATTGGGTCGCACTAAAATGACCATTAAAAAACTACTGAGCTTATCCCAAGGTTCTGTAGTTTCTCTGGATGGCTTAGCGGGTGAGCCACTGGATATTCTGATCAATGGCTATTTAATTGCGCAGGGAGAAGTGGTCGTGGTTTCAGACAATTACGGTATTCGTATTACTGACATCATTACGCCTTCCGAACGTATGCGCCGTTTAAGTCGTTAATTAACCACGTGAGTCGCTGATAATGGCAATACCCAATCAAACTGAGCAGGCACCGATATCTGTGCCTTTTTTATCAACAACCGTTTCCTCCGGTGAACCTAATACTCCTGCTATTGACCACAATGATAGCTTAACGCAGATATCGGGGGCTTTAGGGGGGATCATTTTATTGATACTAGCAGGTGCTTGGTTGGTGAAAAAATTAGGATTTGCTCCCCAAAAAATGGGCAAGGAGCAAATCGTAAAAGTCAAAAGCCGTTGCTCATTAGGTAATAAAGAACGCGTTGTGGTTATTGAGGTGAATAATGAGTGTTTGGTATTAGGTGTTACGACACAAAATATCAGCCTCTTACACCAATACCCGGCTGCACCTGAAGTCACTGAGACATTGCCAACTGAACCGCTCACCTTTCAGTCTTTATTAAAGAAAAAACAAGAGGCTGCAAAATGTGCGGCTTCAGTTACACTTATGCATAAGTAATCGGAAGGGCTCATGTTACCTCTAAAATCTTTACTCACGATTACTACCCTCTTGTTTTTATTGCCAAACTCCGCTTCTGCGGCACTACCAGCCATTATTAGCCATTCAATGGCTGATGGCGGACAAACTTGGTCTTTACCTGTTCAAACGCTTTTATTTTTGACCTTATTAGGCTTTATTCCCGCCTTATTATTAATGATGACCAGTTTTACCCGCATCATTATTGTTTTAGGTTTATTGCGTAACGCACTCGGAACGCCCTCCGCTCCACCGAACCAAGTCTTATTGGGTTTAGCACTGTTTTTGACCTTTTTTGTGATGTCACCCGTTGCCGACCAAGTGTATCGTGAAGCCTACCAGCCTTTTAGCGAAGACAAAATTAGCCTCGAAACCGCTTTAGAGAAAGGGACAGCACCGTTAAGAACCTTTATGTTAGGGCAAACACGCGAATCCGACTTAGCCCTATTCGCAAGAATAGCCAAGGTAGGTGAAATTCAAGAAGCGAAAGATGTTCCATTACGTATTTTAGTCCCAGCCTTTATTACCAGCGAACTAAAAACCGCATTCCAAATTGGTTTTACTATTTTTATTCCATTTTTAATCATCGACTTAGTCGTTGCCAGTGTCTTAATGGCATTAGGGATGATGATGGTTCCCCCCGCAACAGTTTCCTTGCCATTCAAATTAATGTTGTTTGTATTAGTTGATGGTTGGCAACTATTGCTTGGCTCATTATCGCAAAGCTTTTTTAATTAGGATTATTTTACTCGGAGTAGTTATGACACCTGAATCAGTAATGGCGATGGGAACTGAAGCGATGAAAATTGCGCTGATGCTAGCTGCCCCTTTGTTATTAGCCGCTTTAGCGGCGGGTTTAATTATCAGCTTACTGCAAGCCGCCACGCAAGTGAATGAAATGACACTGTCTTTTATCCCTAAAATTTTGTCGGTTATTTCTGTGATTATTATTGCAGGGCCTTGGATGCTGAATCTGCTTACCGACTATATGCGGTCATTGCTTAGCAACTTACCGTTTATTATTGGTTAACAATGCTAACCATTACCAGTGAAACGCTCACATTGTGGCTCAGCCAAGGTTTCTACCCTTTCATACGCCTTTTGGCGCTGCTTGGTACAGCGCCC
This sequence comes from Providencia sp. PROV182, assembly GCF_028480325.1. NCBI lineage: Bacteria > Pseudomonadati > Pseudomonadota > Gammaproteobacteria > Enterobacterales > Morganellaceae > Providencia > Providencia sp. PROV182. The sequence goes on from NZ_JAMPOL010000021.1 coordinate 55,818, forward strand.
TTTTTTAATGAAAAACAGGCAATTACCAAAGTTCGCGTTGCATTGGCTTTTTTTGTTGTGTTGATTGTTTCCCCACAACTTCCTGTCGTGAATATTCCTCTATTTTCTGCTATGGGGTTATGGGTCATCGTGCAGCAAATGGTGATTGGTATTGCAATGGGGCTAACAATGCAAATGGCATTTGCTGCCGTGCGTCATGCGGGGGAAGTGATTGGTTTGCAAATGGGGTTATCTTTCGCCACCTTTTTTGACCCAACTGGCGGGCCCAATATGCCAATTTTAGGTCGCATATTTAACGTAATTACTATTTTATTGTTTCTCGCTTTCGATGGGCACTTGTGGCTTATTTATATTGTAGTCAATTCATTTGAACTGCTCCCAATTCAAACCGCACCATTAAATCGCGATGGTTTTTGGGTATTTGTCCAATTTGCTAACACCATATTTATTAATGGGTTAATGTTGGCTTTACCGTTTATCACCTTATTTTTAATTCTAAACCTTGCTTTGGGTATTCTAAACCGCATGACCCCGCAGCTATCGGTGTTTGTGGTCGGTTTTCCTTTAACGCTTACCATTGGAATTAGTATGTTAGGGCTGATTATTTCTATCCTCCCGCGCTATACCGAGCGTTTGGTCCACCAAGCTTTCGAGCAGTTATCGTTGATGTTTAATTTGTTTGTTTGAGTATCGATACTTAATCAATTAATTAGTTAGTAAAACCATTTGGTAACTCTAATTATTAAGGTAAATCTATAAAAGCTTATTTCTAATTCAAAATTCATTGTTTACTCCTAATTTTAAGTATTAAAACCCATTATTTTTTTCAGGCGATAAATTAAAGAAAGAGAGCCGCCTATATGGCGGTAACGATACCCATTATTTATTTCATTTCTAAGCTATCAAAACAAGTGATAGTTACGAATACATCTAACACTAAATTTAACTTAGGTAAAAGATGGTAAAATCACGTAAAAACGACCTTGAGGTCATATTTTTTCAATTTAATCATGTAAAAACGCCCCGTGTAGTAGAGCCCCTTCACTGCTATTTATGTTATTTAACCAAATTTCTAAGCTGGCAATGCAGTAATTACGACAAAAATAAATAATCTTAAAGGGCAATTATTGGGTTTTTAATTCCACATGCAGCAGCATACTTTACAATGCTTTTAATGCTCGCATTATTCACATTACTCTCCAACCTTGTGATAGTTGATGGATTAACTCCTATAATTTCAGCTATTTGAACTTTCGTTAACCCAGCAGACTCTCTCCACTCCTTAAGCATAGCCTGCAATTTTTCAGTTCTTATTTCTTCTTCATAAGCAGCTTGGTATTCTGGATCTTTCATCCATTCATCATGTAGCTCTTTATGTGTTTTCATCGTTTAATAGCTCCAATAAACGTTTTCTCGCTAAATAAAACTCAGACTTTGGGGTTCTTTGTGACTTTTTGATAAAGATCCTGAGCATAAAAATTGTTTTATCTTTGTGGTAAACCCATAACCCCCTAGCTATTTCACTTCCCATAGTTCTTATCTCAAACAATCCATCGCCCAATGATTTAGTATCTGGTTCTCTTAAATAATTAGCTGATAACTCTAATTTTTTAATGAGGCGGTCATATTTCACCTTGATTTTTAAAGGCAGTGCATTTGCTTCTTTTTCAGCCTCAGAATGATATTTTACAGTATACATATACCCTCATCATAATTTGCACTGTAATGCAAATTGCTTTTTAGTGCAAATCACATTCCATTGTATCGTCTGTACTACATACCGACTGCAGTAAATAGATCAGTTTCTCTGTACTGCCTGTACGGCAGTGAACCAACAGATGCGCTAGGGGCTAACAGTTTAACATTTCTAAGCCGCCTATGTGGCGGTGAACGGTCAAAACGATTATTTTTGCTTGATTCTGACTTTCTAAGCCGCCTGTGTGGCGGTGAACTATTTGTTGATATAACCGTCAATCACTTTGATTTTCTAAGCCGCCTGTGTGGCGGTGAACGAGATGCTAAAGCACACATTCCTAGGCTACGATTTCTAAGCCGCCTGTGTGGCGGTGAACTACTTATTATCTGGGGAATGGCAAAAGGTGAGTTTCTAAGCCGCCTGTGTGGCGGTGAACAATCCCTATCTCGACCCCATTGGAGTACTCACTTTCTAAGCCGCCTGTGTGGCGGTGAACGCGACTGCGCTGGCTGCTGGCCATAATATTTCTTTCTAAGCCGCCTGTGTGGCGGTGAACATGAATGGAAAGAGCTTTACGATGCTGGTGAATTTCTAAGCCGCCTGTGTGGCGGTGAACTCGCAACGATTCTATGTCTAGACCACTAAAAGTTTCTAAGCCGCCTGTGTGGCGGTGAACGATGCACTTTAAAATAAAAATAAGTGATAACAATCAATTAAGGGTATTTATTGGAAAATACCCTTTTATTTATTGGTAGTTATAACCTACTGATTTACTGACTAATTTTAAAAGAGCAAAAAGCAAAGGTCAAAAATGGGGAACCGTTGCTAAACAAACTGAGCCACTAGTTGCTTGACTAAGACCATAACAACTAAACACCCCAATTTGCTTTTGTGTAGCTTCTATCCTTTCTATAAACAAAGGAAAAGGCCGGCTTTCGACTTGCTTATTTCTGGCATGTAAACTTTCAACCCAAATAAATGGCAAACGATTGTTCGCTTTTGGCTTACTCTCAGACAATGTTTTCAAACACTGTTCCAATGGTTGCCCTGATTTTTCAAACCACAATCGTGCTTTTTGCTGCATATCGGCTTCAATTCGGCTCAGCCCTTTTACATGCTTTCGAATATAACTGACTTGAACATGCTGCTCTGGTACTGCCTGAATCGATTTAATATGAGCGTAATCCATTAACCGCGCTAACCACTTTTGCAAATTTAACTGCTCAAGTTCACCTTGTGTTGTGGCATGCAAACGAATTTTTCTACCTAAGCGAAAACCCACGCTACCGTATTCAGGAAAGGCAACTGCAATCGCACTGTGCCCCTGAGACGTTTTATTATCCGCCAGCGCAATATGAATTTGCTGGTAAACCTTTTGCCAGAGAAAATCCAATGGGACGGTTGAGTCCGGCAATAAAGTGACCTCCTGATAATAATTCATAGCCCACCTTATTTGTCACTTTCGCCAAATACACCGCCGCGAACTAAAACCGCCATCACATAGTGTTCATCTTCAATACACGATAGCTTTTCACCTCTCGCCCATTTATCAAAATGGGTATAAAAATCTTGTTTATCTTTTGGTGTACGATAGGCCGTTCCGAGGTTAGTGACCGCACCATAAGGTTCAATCGCGATAGCGCCTGCACCACCTTCAGTACCATACGCAGGGTACCATGTATCAATAGAACGCAAAGCATTACCAATTTTTTGCGAATGCATCGCGGCGTGCCCATTCACATGGTACAAAATTTTGCTTTTATCTCCTTTGCCTTTATCCATCACCAGTTCTTCACTTGGATACACTTCTTGAGCTTTACCTAGTTGTGAATATGTAGTGATTTCCAGTAATAATGCGCCTTGAGGCTGCGCTAAAGCCGCCGCAATTTTTTCAGCCAATTGGTTGATTTTTTCATCTTTAGCATCAAATTGATGAATGCTATATTGTGTGGCATCAAACACCCATTCCAGTGGCTGCCCTTTGTTGAGTACTTTGACAACTACCTCGATTTGTTCAGCCCCCACACGGTTGCGCCATAAAAAACGCCCATTCGCGATATTTTGGGCGTAACGGCGAGCTAACTCCTGAAAACCTTGTTGTTCGATATATTCTTTTGCCGCTTGGGTATAACTTTGCTTGAATAATGCATTATTACAAGCCGATGGCGTTTCCACACCGCCAAGAATTTTCAAGGTAAATTGATGCACTAAGGTGTCTTGTTCAGTCCCTAACGCACAAGCATCTACTGTTTGTAAATTCGCTTTTTCCACCTCGGAGTTTAATTTTAACGGGTCATTTTTTACAGCGCCTTTTAAGCGATTTGAGATAGTGCCTCTTACCGATTTTTCTTGTAACGATAATGGCGCAAATTGCGATTTATTATCCCAGCAAGTGCCATAGAAATAACCGTCCGATGGAACCAGTTTTTTTTCAAATGCTAAAACCGATGCAACATCATTATTCTTCGCCATTAGTTACTCTCCACTCGAAATAAAGTTAGCTGCCACTTGTTGGCATAAATACAGGTTTTGGGACTCAACAAAATTAAATTCCCATAAAATTTCATGAATGTTATTCACGCGATTTGCTAATACAAACTCCCCTAACGTGACTACGCTTTCGGCAAACCGATGTGGCACTTCTGAGTCTCGCTGGTTTTTTGCTTGCCCTAACGGGGAAATACCTTGATATCCAGTTGCTACTGGAACAATCCAGCCTGCCGTTTTACGTTGCGCTTGCCATTCAAATGACGCCTTGTTCCCATTTTCCTTTCCCACTTCAACGCAGTTATTTTCTACGACCAGATAACCCAGCAAGGCATCCATGGCATCTTGCCCTTCTTCCATGGCTTCAATCATCAGGTCGCGACGTTCAATCAATACGTAACCAGGCATCACACTATTCAATAAGCCTTGCCTATATTTCCCATCCACATCTTCCGATGGCAGAATATATGCAGCGGGTTTACCTAATGACAGAATATCGCCACCAGCCAATTTCATTGTCATTACTAAATCATGGATAATATCTAGTAAGGGGGAATGTTCAGGTAGCCCTTCAATCACATCATTGTTTTTAATGCCATATTTAATCAATAAAGAAACGTCTAAATGGCAACGAGCCTCTTCGATAAATGCGGAGCGCGAGCCATCACTATTTAATGGATTGCCTGTTCCCACAATGGAACTAACATAATCATTAGCTCCACGATAGGTTTGTAAGTCACAGTCATGACTGACCATTGCGATAGAGTCGAGAACAATATCTAGTTCACTCACAACTCGGAGTTTCCGCTCTAGAGCATGCATAAAACCTAACCAGGCCGTCATAGCTGGAAAACCAATGGTATAAGGACTAGAGAGTGCATTCGCATTATGAATGTTTAAATGAGGCAATTTAAGTATATAAGTGGAACTCATCGTAATAGCTCCTTATTGATGGCAATAACGTCCGCAATAGCCGCCAACTCATCATCACCTAGACTAATCGCTTTTTTCCCCAGTACTTTTTTATAATGCCGCATAAATTGCTGGGCAATAAGGAGGATCACCCCCTCTAACCATTCATCTGAGTTATTACGCCCCTGTTGGTCTGGAAATAACCAAACTTGTTGCACTTTGGCGAGTTGGGTCGGTAATTGAGCGCCATTTCGTTCAAACTCACGCCGGATCTCCCACATGGTTAACATAATGTAATCCAGATACTCTTGAATGCGCCTGTCACGATATTCAATAAAACGACTACCACGCTGTTCTTTCGGTAATGAAATTAAGCTATGAAATGCCTCTAACGTATCTTTTACCTGCCAAGGGTTTAGCGTATTTGAGAAGAAATCATGAGTAGGTAAACGCAGTTTTCGTTGAGTAATTTTGGGGGGAAGTGAGGGTAATAAATGGGCTTTACCTGCATTTTGATTATTGAGTACGGAAATATTTTGTGGCTTAGTCCCCCCGTAACCAATGGTAGTAAGACCATAAATTTCTTGATAGCCAATGTCGCTAAATTCCCCTTTACGTTTTAAATCTCGCAGTGCTTTAGTCTGTTCAGAAAATCGAATCGCATCAATGCGTTCGCGTAGTTCAAAAACCAAACCAGAGGGGGTTAATGGGGATAATAAGTGATATTCGCAATCCTCTAACCAAACAGGAAAATAAACTTGTTTGATTTTAGAACTTGTCACTACCGTATTGTCTGTCACAACCATAGCGAGAAAACCATCCCGCATAACGTGATAGCTTTCATCCCCTTGGTTAAGTAACTCTTTTGCTAATGGAGTTTCATCCTTAATATGAGTCAATAATGTTTGGCCATCTTGTAATTCAAGTGTGAGGAATTTATATACATCAAGGGCTGCCGCATTGCCTAATGCATCCGTTTCCACAACAACGTTTCCGGTTCGTAAAAAACCATCATTTTCTTGTTCACAACTAGCAAGTATCGCAGTGACATAACCATTTTTGTTCTTTCGGGAACTTGGGTGGCTAAAGGTGCAAGGGTGAGTAGATAATGATATTTGCCCTGCCCGTTTTGCCGCATTCGGCAACCACTGTGACAATGAAAAAACGACATCACATTCCTGTTGCAATTGCAGCATCTCATCGTCACCCATCGATGCCTTTGCATTTTTTTTAAGCCATCCCTCTTTGCGCTCAGCAAAAAAGGCCCCTATTGCTGGATCTAACATAGTAAATGGTCCTTGTGACTGAAATTTTTACTCGGAAACATTAAATGTGCTGAGTCCCATTTGGTCGTTATAATAAAAATGAATCCCACTTTTTTCATGTGGTGAAAAACTAATTTCGCCATAACGCAGAGAAAGTTGTTCAACTGACTGGTATTCATTTTCACGGCCTTCTAATGATTGCTGATAATCACGTACTAGCCATAACCTCTCTTTTAATTGTTCTGCAAGTGGCTGAAAACCTATCCCATATTCATCATTTTTATTTACCCAACCATTGTCATTATCATATTCACAGAAATGAGGTTCATTTTTTGCTGATAAGATCAGCGACAAACGTATTGTTGGCTCGCTTTTTCTAAATGAAAAAAACTGCTGAGAAAGCGCAGTTAACCCCCAAGCACCGCAGGTATATCCCCAAAGCGTGTTTGGCCTATTTAACGGAGTCTCTACTGTTTGAGAGAACAGACGTGAACGAGTGGCCGTTTTTGGTTTAAGATCGGTAATATCGCCCATCAATCGTTCGATTGATGCATGTTCTAGACAAACTAAATTGGTGGTTTGCTGCTTTTTCCAGTCAGGAATAGGTTGAATTCTAGGGATCGCATCAACGGATTTCAGCAGTTGTTCTTCATCCACCAAGTCACATAAATTATGAGTAGATAGGCGTAAGTTTAAATTGCCATTTTCATAACCAGGCTTACAAAAAACATCCTGAGGTTTTTCTTCGATAAAGCCCTTCCAGTTATATTGCAATAACGCAATATTGGGATGGATAATTTCGCCCTCTCGGTGCCGACGTACTCGCCCTGCCATTTGAATTATTGAGCGATAGGATGACGGTTCGATCACCGCCCAATCAAAATCGTGGTCTCGCCCCACTTCCTCCACAGGCGTTGCCACTAAAATAAAAATAAGGTGTTTAGCTTTATCTTGCAGGTGAACCTGATCGATATGCTTTCGAATTATGGAGTTTTGGAAAGCTTCAGGTTGTTCCCCTGCTTTTTCTTTACGTTTCAATACCGCATCAAGGTGTTTTTCTTGCTCATGACGTAACAACAATACTTGCTGACTATGGTAAGCCATAGCACGAATTTCTATTTCTTCAGGCCATTCATTAGCTAATAAATAATGGGTTAGTGCAACACAAACTGAAATATTGGCAACACGTACTACCCCAAAAGAGACTTGCAATTGAGTTTGCATCTCAGTGCAAGAATGGGCTTGGTGCAACCCGAGAATTCCTTGCTGAATAGATGAAAAATATTGCGTTTGTCGGTCACCTCCCTGCCCTTTTTGCATCGGCAAAATAAATGCTTTTCGACGTGCGACCAATGATTGTAAAACTTTAATACGTTTTTCAATAAATGCATGATGATATTGACGGTAATGTTCAAGCGTTGCAGCGTCATCTCTCGCTGTGATGGTGGCAATTTGGCATGAATGAACACATTTATCTTTTTTCTCGTCATATCGCCCCTCATCCACCCAAATGCAGCCCACTTTCAGTGACTTTTGCTGACTCAGTGCATAAATTCGCCAACCTAATTGGTAAGCTTTGAAATAGAAAAGTGCCAACGTTGGCGGGATAGTAGCAGAAGAGATCATGACCTTTCGACCCAAAGCCCCCGCTAAATAGACTAAACGCCCAATCGCTTTGGGATCATCCCCCGTGAAGTCATCAATCTCATCAATGATTAAGTCAGATGACATTAACCGTAAATAGGGAAGGATATAGCGTCCACCACGGATGGTTTCTGTCGCTCCCATCATGTGGTCAATAGTGCAAGCTAAGATCGGAGCATAGAGCAAAGCTCTATCTTTTGGCCTCGTCAATACCGTTGAAAGTTCTTCCTCCGGTAAACTGCCTTGCCAGTTTAATTCTAGTCCTTCATCATCAAAAAGGCTCTCTTGGGACTCAGAACCCGATCCCGCTAATTGATGCTCTTCTTTGATTAATTTTTGTTCTTCAAGAGGCTCTTGATGCAACTCTAATACCGCTTTGGAGCCAATCAATACGGCAAGGTTGTCATCTTTGACGCCTAACCGGTCACGATATTCATCCCCTGTTTGTAACGTCAATGTACGAAGCCCTAACGCTAGAATAAATCGCAAACTTTGTTTATCTTCCGCTAGCGCTTGCATAATTTTAGCATTGGCGACTGTTTTACCACAGCCAGTACTCGCCATATTAACAACAAAATACCCTTGAACTTTATCTTGCTGTTCTTCTCGATATTGGTAAATGGTGCTAACTGTATCTTCCTGCCAGCTAAATTTACCGGCAGCATTTTTATTGTGCTTAAGTTTGTTAATATCACTTGCCACAGGCGGTTCTGTTGCGAAAAATGGTAAATATTCTGTGACATTTGCCGCAACACTAGCCACATTCACCAAGTGTTCATCGAGCCGTTGCTTGTATTCGGTTTGCCCATGTAAACGCTGCGTATTGGCATATAATGGAATACCTGACTCCCATGTTGAATCAGCTTCTTTTGAGGAATAATTGTGATCCCCTAACATCAAACATAAGCGTGCCTGTTCCACGACTAACCGCCAACAGCCATTCTCTATCGCTTCATTTAACAAAGGGAGCTGGTGTTTAAGGTGCTCTGCCGCCTGACTTAATGTTTGTCGCCATACTTTTGACTCACTCAATAAGCCATATGGGAATTCAAAGCATTGATTAATGCGTTGTGAATATTCATCTTCATTATAGTAATTTTGGTAGCCCCACTGTTTATCCACTGTCTCTAACAGTTTTGCTAACGAATCACAGGCTTTATCTGCATAGAATAAACGTTCTTTATCATTCGCTAAAAACGGTAATCTATGATGAGAAACAATCAACCAAACCAATAACGAGGCCGCATCAGGTAACCCAGATAATGGTAATGCCGCTTGTTGATTTTGTTTAGCCCACTGTTGTAACTGCACTTCATCCCATTGCTGTGTGACTAGCGCATCAAGCCAGCTTTCATCCCGTTGCGGCTCTACTTGGCTTTTTACCAGCGCACTAAATAATAATGATGAAACCCATTCGTGGCGCAGCGGATCCCCTTTAAAAGGGGTTTTAACATGTGGGTTTAATTTATCTTGAAACAGTTGTGAGGCTTTTCCCCAGTCATGGAGCAATGCAGCTAAACGCGTTAATGCATTGATTAACGGCAGATACTTCCAATTATTTTCACGCTCACTACCCAACAACGATTTTTCTGTGCGATTAACCGGGACGTGCCCTTCTGAATTAAATTTATTTCTGTTCCCAACAACCCAAAGTAATTGGCTGCGCGAACGAGAGCGTATCCAGTGGCAACTTACCGCAGTATTACGACTGGCACTACGACGCAACAACTTCTGAACCATTTGCAAACCTTCTTGGGTGATCAAGGTTTGCCATGTGTTATCACCAATTCGGTTAGCAAAAGCATCTAATACTCGTCGAGTTCGTTTTAACGCGTGCTTTTCACATTGGGAAACAAAAGTAACCATCATAGCGGTGTTACCTGTTGCGGGTTTTCCACTGGCGGTAATGCCAATGATTTTACGATATCGAACATAAAATCAAGGGACTGATGGTCAACAAAGGACTGTAATATTTGCTGGCGGAATTCTTGATCGCTGGCACCTTCTTTACCACAAATAAATGCCCATGGTAAAACGATAGCATCTTTAATTAAGTCAGCAATATCAAATACTAAAGCGCCTCTCCGTGTTTTACCGTGCATTACCGCAAAGCCATGGGGGATCCCTAATACCCATAAGCAACTTGCAGCTAATCCATAGGCCAAATAATTGCCATGATTTAAAAAGTCATTCGCTTTGACAGCCGATTGGTGCTGACGAGTAAAATTTTTTTGCCCTGTATTATTCGCAGCATACTTATATAAGGTTTTAGTCAGTTGAGCTTCCGTAAGCAGTAGCTCTTGCGTGTTTTTGGCAGCATCTGTGCGCTGGTGAAAAGTGTTTAACGCCGATTGAATAGTACTGTCGTTATAAATAAACCCTTCATTTTGTAACTCACGAGAACTTTGCCATACTTGTTGTAAGTATTTGATGCGTGACTGTTGTAATTCTTTAGCAGCCGCTAAACGTTTTTCATCATCAAACCAAAAGGATAACCACCCTTGCAGGTATTCCGTTGGTCGATACTCCCCTTGTGGCGTTAACCATTCTACTTCGGTAGACATATACAGCGGTGTACCGCCGCCGCCACAAAAGCCAACTAATACCCCTGCTTGAGATAACATTCTCATTGCTGCTTGAGTAATAGAGGTTCCAGTGCCCAGAAGTAAGACCGTGGTATTTGCGATTGGAATATTAAAATAGAGGTTTTCGTTTTTAGCTTCAGTGAAATAAAGAACACGGCCGTCTTTTTGCATAACTCGGCAATGTTCCAAGTAATACATATTGGCGCGTTTCGAATGTAAAATAGTTTTTAATTCACTTGGTGAAAAATCGTCCATAATAGTTGGATTCTGTCCTTAAATAATAAGATTTTTGAATCAATCTATTAGAATAAGCTTTATCCCACGAAACAAGTCCTTGTTTTCAACCAAAGCCAAATTTGCGAAGGGTTTCACAGAATGACCAGTAAAAAAATACTCACTGATGCTCTTTTTATACCATCCTTGTGACCATAAACCTGATTATCTTTATACATAAAATCGATAGCGCTTTCTAAGCTGCCTATACGGCAGTGAACTCACCGATTTACGGCTATTACCGCTTGCATCTTTTCTAAGCTGCCTATACGGCAGTGAACATATCTGGAAAGGCGTTGGCGCATATAATGCATTTCTAAGCTGCCTATACGGCAGTGAACCACACACTTAATTGACGCATAGAGATTGTGCGTTTCTAAGCTGCCTATACGGCAGTGAACGGTTATATCCTTTGGTTAAATCACATAGGGAATTTCTAAGCTGCCTATACGGCAGTGAACAGGTCGGAAAGTTAGCCAGCCAAGCGGTTTTATTTCTAAGCTGCCTATACGGCAGTGAACGAATGTGGTTTTGCTCGAAACTGAAGACAGTTTTTCTAAGCTGCCTATACGGCAGTGAACAAGTAATACCGCACCAGAAGATAAGGATTGCTTTTCTAAGCTGCCTATACGGCAGTGAACAAGTAATACCGCACCAGAAGATAAGGATTGCTTTTCTAAGCTGCCTATACG